>DASSAL010000394.1:0-30530 GCA_035685405.1 Actinoplanes sp.
TCAAGCCGAACGAGGAGGTCGAGATCGTCGGCATCCGCGAGAAGTCGACGAAGACCGTCTGCACCGGCATCGAGATGTTCCGCAAGCTGCTCGACGAGGCCCGCGCGGGCGAGAACGTCGGTCTGCTGCTGCGCGGCATCAAGCGCGAGGACGTCGAGCGCGGCATGGTGGTCGTGAAGCCGGGCACCACGACCCCGCACACGGAGTTCGAGGGGCAGGTCTACATCCTCTCCAAGGAGGAGGGCGGCCGGCACACCCCGTTCTTCCAGAACTACCGACCGCAGTTCTACTTCCGCACCACGGACGTCACCGGCGTCGTCACGCTGCCCGAGGGCACCGAGATGGTCATGCCGGGCGACTCCACCAATATGTCGGTGAAGCTGATCCAGCCGATCGCCATGGAGCAGGGCCTGAAGTTCGCGATCCGCGAGGGTGGCCGCACCGTCGGCGCCGGAACGGTCACGAAGATCAACAAGTGAAACGAGGGGTAACCCTCCCCGATTAGCCATGCCGGGCTCGATCCGGCATACTAGTCAGGTTGCGTCCGCGCAGGGTGGTTGGCTGCTCTGTCAGTCAGCCACCCTCGCCGGGTGTCCGGGATGTGTTCGGCTCCCGGCGCCCCGATCCCCGATGGAACTTCCGTCGCTGCACTACGGGAGTAGGCGCGACACGCCCGACCGCGGGGGTCGGATAAGCAGGGCACGTAGCGGCATCGAGAGAAGGAAGCAGAAGCCACCATGGCGGGACAGAAGATCCGCATCCGGCTCAAGGCCTATGACCACGAGGTCGTCGACTCCTCGGCGCGGAAGATCGTCGAGACGGTGACGCGTACCGGGGCGCAGGTTGCGGGCCCAGTGCCGCTGCCCACGGAAATCAACCGCTTCTGCGTCATCCGGTCGCCGCACAAGTACAAGGACTCGCGCGAGCACTTCGAGATGCGCACGCACAAGCGTCTGATCGACATCATCGACCCGACTCCGAAGACGGTCGACTCGCTCATGCGTCTCGACCTCCCGGCTGGCGTCGACATCGAGATCAAGCTGTAGGGATCGACGACAATGGACAGGCAAGTGAAAGGCATCCTGGGCGCCAAGCTCGGCATGACCCAGGTGTGGGACAACAACAAGGTCGTCCCGGTCACCGTGGTGCAGGCCGGCCCGTGCGTCGTCACCCAGGTCCGCACCCCCGAGACCGACGGCTACTCCGCGGTCCAGCTGGCCTACGGCCAGATCGACCCGCGGAAGGTGAACAAGCCGGACACCGGCCACTACACCAAGGCCGGTGTGTCGCCGCGGCGCCACGTCGTGGAGCTGCGCACCACCGACGCCAGTGAGTACGAGCTGGGCCAGGAGGTCACCGTCGAGACGTTCGAGCCGGGTACCCCGATCGACGTCACCGGCAAGACCAAGGGCAAGGGCTACGCCGGTGTCATGAAGCGGCACGGCTTCCACGGTCTGAAGGGCAGCCACGGTGTCGAGCGCAAGCACCGCTCGCCCGGCTCGATCGGCGCCTGCGCCACTCCGGCGCGTGTCTTCAAGGGCACCCGGATGGCCGGCCGGATGGGCAGCAAGCGCTACACCGTGCAGAACCTGACGGTGCAGGCGGTCGACACCGAGAACAACCTGATCCTGGTCAAGGGCGCGGTTCCTGGCCCCAAGGGTGCGCTGATCCTGGTCCGCACCGCGGCGAAGAAGGGCGGTGCCCAGTGAGCTCGGTTGACGTGATCAACGTCGAGGGCGGCAAGGCCGGCACGGTCGAGCTGCCGGACAGCGTCTTCGACGTGCAGGCGAACATCCCGCTGATGCACCAGGTCGTGGTGGCCCAGCTCGCCGCCGCCCGGCAGGGCACGCACAAGACCAAGACCCGCGGTGAGGTGGCCGGCGGCGGCAAGAAGCCGTACAAGCAGAAGGGCACCGGCCGGGCCCGGCAGGGCTCGATCCGCGCGCCGCAGTTCGCCGGCGGTGGTGTGGTGCACGGCCCGGTGCCGCGCGACTACAGCCAGCGGACCCCGAAGAAGATGAAGGCCGCCGCCCTGCGCGGGGCGCTGTCCGACCGGGCCCGCGACGGCCGGGTGCACGTGGTCGAGGCGTTCGTCACCGGCGACAAGCCGTCGACCAAGGCCGCCATCGCCACGCTGCGCAAGGCCACCGAGTCCACCAAGGTCCTGGTGGTGCTGGCCGCGAACGACCTGACCAACTGGATGTCGCTGCGCAACGAGCCGACCGTGCACCTCCTCGAGGCCGGCCAGCTCAACACGTACGACGTGCTGGTCGCCGACGAGGTGGTCTTCACCACGGCGGCGCTGGACGAGTTCCTGGGCCGGTCCGAGACCGCCGGGGAGGAAGAGAAGTGAGCACGATCGCCGATCCGCGTGACGTCATCGTCGCGCCCGTGATCTCCGAGAAGAGCTACAGCGTTCTCGACCAGAACTGGTACACGTTCCTGGTCCACCCGGACGCCAACAAGACGCAGATCAAGATCGCTATTCAGCAGATCTTCAACGTCCGCGTGCTGACCGTGAACACCGCCAACCGGGAGGGCAAGCGCAAGCGCACCCGGACCGGCTGGGGGCAGCGCAAGGCGACCAAGCGCGCGATGGTCAAGCTGGCTGATGGCGACCGTATCGACGCCTTCGGCGGACCGGTCAGCTAAGGGGATTCGGACTCATGCCTATCCGTAAGTACAAGCCGACCACGCCGGGCCGTCGCGGTTCGAGCGTCGCCGACTTCGCCGAGATCACCCGGTCCACGCCGGAGAAGTCGCTGGTGGCTCCGCTGCCCAAGAAGGGCGGCCGCAACGTCCACGGCCGGATCACCACCCGGCACCAGGGCGGTGGCCACAAGCGGCAGTACCGGCTGATCGACTTCCGCCGCAACGACAAGGACGGCGTGCCGGCCAAGGTCGCGCACATCGAGTACGACCCGAACCGCACCGCCCGCATCGCGCTGCTGCACTACGCCGACGGCGAAAAGCGCTACATCGTCGCGCCGAAGGACCTGAAGCAGGGCGACCGGGTCGAGTCCGGCCCGGGCGCGGACATCAAGCCGGGCAACAACCTGCCCCTGCGCAACATCCCGGTCGGTACGACGATCCACGGTGTGGAGCTTCGTCCCGGCGGTGGCGCCAAGCTGGCCCGGTCGGCCGGCGTCGGCATCCAGTTGCTCGGTCGCGAGGGCGCGTACGCCACGCTGCGCATGCCCTCCGGCGAGATCCGTCGCGTCGACGTGCGCTGCCGCGCCACCGTCGGCGAGATCGGCAACGCCGACCAGTCGAACATCAACTGGGGCAAGGCCGGCCGTATGCGGTGGAAGGGCAAGCGCCCGACCGTCCGTGGTGTCGCCATGAACCCGATCGACCACCCGCACGGTGGTGGTGAGGGCAAGACCTCGGGTGGCCGCCACCCGGTGAACCCGGCGGGTAAGCCCGAGGGCCGCACCCGGCGCAAGGGCCAGCCGAGCGACCGCATGATCGTCCGCCGCCGCTACGCCACCCGCAAGCGCGGGTAACGGGAGTTAGAGATGCCTCGCAGCCTCAAGAAGGGCCCGTTCGTCGACGACCACCTGCTCAAGAAGGTGGAAGCGCAGAACGAGAAGAACTCGAAGAACGTCATCAAGACCTGGTCGCGGCGCTCGACGATCATTCCCGACATGCTCGGGCACACGATCGCTGTGCACGACGGGCGTAAGCACGTCCCGGTGTTCATCACCGAGGCCATGGTCGGGCACAAGCTCGGCGAGTTCGCGCTGACCCGGACGTTCAAGGGTCACGAGAAGGACGACCGCAAGAGCCGCCGGCGCTAAGCGAAGACACGGATCAGAGGATTTAGGAGCTACAGCGATGCCAACGAAGGGCGACGCTCCGGTGCTTCCGGGCGCGCGGGCGGTTGCGCGGCACGTGCGCATCTCGCCGAACAAGGCGCGCCGGGTGGTCAACCTCGTCCGCGGTCTGCCCGCGAAGGAGGCGCTGACCGTCCTGCAGTTCGCGCCGCAGGCCGCCAGCGAGCCGGTCTACAAGGTGCTGGCCAGCGCGATCGCGAACGCCGAGAACAACGAGCGGCTGGACCCGGACGCGCTGCTGGTGAGCGAGGCGTTCGTGGACGAGGGCCCGACGCTCAAGCGGTTTCGGCCGCGGGCGCAGGGCCGGGCGTACCGGATCCGCAAGCGCACCTGCCACATCACCATCGCGGTCGAGGCGGTCCAGGTGGCCCGTCCGGCCAAGAAGGCCGCACCGGCCAAGAGGGCCACAAAGGCCGCTGAGCCGAAGAAGGCCGAGACCACGGAGGACGCCGAGTAATGGGTCAGAAAGTTCACCCCACCGGGTTCCGCCTCGGCATCTCCACCGACTGGAAGAGCCGCTGGTTCGCGGACAAGCTGTACTCGGACTACATCGGCGAGGACGTCAAGATCCGCCGGATGATGTCCAAGGGCCTGGAGCGCGCCGGCATCTCCAAGGTGGACATCGAGCGGACCCGGGACCGGGTCCGGGTCGACATCCACACCGCCCGGCCGGGCATCGTCATCGGCCGCAAGGGCGCGGAGGCCGACCGGATCCGCAGCGAGCTGGAGAAGCTCACCGGCAAGCAGGTCCAGCTCAACATCCTCGAGGTGAAGAGCCCGGAGTCGGACGCGCAGCTGGTGGCGCAGGGCGTCGCCGAGCAGCTGTCCAGCCGGGTGAGCTTCCGGCGGGCGATGCGCAAGGCGATGCAGTCGGCGATGAAGAACCCGGTGTGCAAGGGCATCCGGGTGCAGGTCTCCGGCCGGCTCGGCGGCGCGGAGATGAGCCGCACCGAGTTCTACCGTGAGGGTCGCGTTCCGCTGCACACGCTGCGGGCCAACATCGAGTACGGCTTCTTCGAGGCCCGTACCACGTTTGGCCGCATCGGCGTGAAGGTCTGGATCTACAAGGGCGACGCCGTGCCGGGTCGCGAGGTCGCCCCGGAGGCGCCCGCGCGTCCGCGCCGCGAGCGTGCCGACCGTCCGGACCGTCCGCGCCGCGGTCGTTCCGGTTCGTCCGGCACCACGGCCGGTGGCACCGAGGCCGGCCGCGCCGCCCAGGCCGCGCAGGCCAAGGGCGACACCCCGACCGGTGAGTCGATCGACGACGCGGCCGTCGCCGCGGCGCCGGCCACCGCCGACCCGCAGCAGGAGGGCTGACACATGCTGATGCCGCGTAAGCCCCCGAAGGGCTTCCGCAAGCCGCACCACCCGGACCGCCACGGCGCGTCCAAGGGCGGCAACCGGGTGGTCTTCGGCGAGTTCGGTATCCAGGCGCTGGAGCCGGCGTACGTGACCAACCGGCAGATCGAGTCGGCGCGTATCGCGATGACCCGCCACATCAAGCGTGGCGGCAAGGTCTGGATCTCGATCTTCCCGGACCAGGCTCTGACCAAGAAGCCGGCCGAGACCCGGATGGGTTCCGGTAAGGGTTCGCCGGAGTGGTGGGTGGCGAACGTCAAGCCGGGACGCATCCTCTTCGAGATGTCGTTCCCGAACGAGACGGTCGCGCGCGAAGCGATGCGTCGCGCGATCCACAAGCTCCCGATGAAGTGCCGCATCGTGACACGCGAAGGGGCTGAAGGCTGATGGCAGCGGGCGTGAAGGCAGCCGAGCTGCGCGAGCTCTCCGAGACCGACCTGGTCGCGCGGCTGCGGGAGGCCAAAGCGGAGCTGTTCAACCTCCGCGTGCAGGGTGCGACCGGCCAGCTCGACAACCACCGTCGGCTGCAGGTCGTCCGCCGGGACATCGCCCGGATCTACACGATCATGCGTGAGCGTGAGCTGGGGCTCTCGACCGCGCCGGATGAGGTGACAGCATGAGTGAGAGCACGGCTGCGCCGCGGAACCAGCGCAAGGTGCGTGAGGGTCTCGTGGTCAGCGACAAGATGGACAAGACAGTCGTCGTCGAGATCGAGGACCGCGTCAAGCACGCGCTGTACGGCAAGGTCATCCGCCGTACCCGCAAGCTGAAGGTGCACGACGAACAGAACGCGTGCGGCATCGGCGACCGGGTCCTGATGATGGAGACCCGCCCGCTGTCCGCGACCAAGCGGTGGCGGGTCGTGGAGATCCTCGAAAAGGCCAAGTGAGTGCGCTGGGCCGGTGTGAGCCGGCCCGCGGCCCATCGTTCCGCCAAGCTTCGGCGAGCCGCCGGAGAACTGGCAGACATAGGAGACAGACGTGATCCAACAGGAGTCGCGACTGCGCGTCGCCGACAACACGGGTGCCCGGGAGATCCTGTGCATCCGCGTTCTCGGCGGCTCAGGTCGCCGCTACGCGAGCATCGGTGACGTGATCGTGGCCACCGTCAAGGACGCCATCCCGGGCGCGGGCGTGAAGAAGGGCGACGTCGTCAAGGCGGTCAT
Organism: Actinoplanes sp.; assembly: GCA_035685405.1. Classification (GTDB taxonomy): domain Bacteria; phylum Actinomycetota; class Actinomycetes; order Mycobacteriales; family Micromonosporaceae; genus Actinoplanes. Next base: position 6,361 of record DASSAL010000394.1, read on the forward strand.
CGTCCGGACCGCCAAGGAGAAGCGCCGGCCCGACGGCTCGTACATCCGCTTCGACGAGAACGCCGCCGTGATCATTAAGGACGGTGGTGACCCGCGCGGTACGCGTATCTTCGGCCCGGTCGGCCGCGAGTTGCGCGACAAGCGGTTCATGAAGATCATCAGCTTGGCGCCGGAGGTGCTGTGACCGTGAAAATCAAGAAGGGCGACACGGTCGTCGTCATCGCCGGCAAGGACAAGGGTGCCAAGGGCAAGGTCATCGCGGCCTACCCGCGGCAGGACAAGGTCCTGGTCGAGGGCGTGAACCGGGTCAAGAAGCACGAGCGCATCCGCACCACCCAGCGCGGTGCCAAGACCGGCGGCATCGTCACCCAGGAGGCCGCGATCCACGTCTCGAACGTGCAGATCCTGGACTCCGACGGCAAGCCGACCCGGGTCGGCTACCGGGTCGACGAGAACGGCCAGAAGGTCCGCATCGCCCGTACCACCGGTAAGGACCTGTGATGACTGCCGCTACCGAGACCAAGACCCTGCCCCGGCTCAAGCAGAAGTACCGCGCCGACGTCGTGCCGGCGCTGCGGGAGCAGTACCAGTACGGCAACCCGATGCAGATCCCCGGCCTGGTCAAGGTCGTGGTGAACATGGGTGTCGGCGAGGCCGCGCGGGACGCCAAGCTGATCGACGGCGCGGTCCGCGACCTGACCACGATCACCGGGCAGAAGCCGCTGGTGCGGCGGGCCACCAAGTCCATCGCGCAGTTCAAGCTCCGCGAGGGCATGCCGATCGGCGCGAAGGTCACCCTCCGCGGCGACCGGATGTGGGAGTTCCTGGACCGGCTGCTGTCCATCGCGCTGCCGCGTATCCGGGACTTCCGCGGCCTGGACGGGCGCAAGCTCGACGGGCACGGCAACTACACGTTCGGTCTCACCGAGCAGTCGGTGTTCCACGAGATCGACCAGGACAAGATCGACCGGCCGCGGGGCATGGACATCACGGTGGTGACCACCGCCAAGACCGACGACGAGGGCCGGGCGCTGCTGAAGCTCCTGGGTTTCCCGTTCAAGGAGAACTGAGCATGGCGAAGAAGGCGCTGATCCTGAAGGCGGCCCGGAAGCCGAAGTTCGCTGTGCGTGCGTACACCCGCTGCCAGCGGTGCGGCCGCCCGCACTCGGTGTACCGCAAGTTCGGCCTGTGCCGGGTTTGCATCCGCGAGATGGCGCACCGGGGCGAACTGCCCGGCGTGTCCAAGGCCTCCTGGTGACCCCGCCCACCCGACCACCCCGCCACTGCCCTTAACCGGACTGAAGGCGACCTGAAGTACCGCTTCGCCGTAGGCCCCCCGGGGAACCCCGGCGAGAAAGGTTGACGAATACCCATGACGATGACGGACCCGATCGCAGACATGCTGACGCGTCTGCGCAACGCCAATCAGGCGTACCACGACCGGGTGTCGATGCCGTTCTCGAAGATCAAGGCGAACATCGCCGAGGTCCTCAAGGCCGAGGGCTACATCGCCGCCTGGTCGACCGAGGAACCCGAGGAGGGATCGGTCGGCAAGCGCCTGGTGGTCGAGCTCAAGTACGGGCAGAACCGTGAGCGCAGCCTGGCCGGCATCAAGCGTGTGTCGAAACCCGGCCTGCGGGTGTACGCCAAGTCCGATGAGCTCCCGCGGGTGCTCGGTGGCCTCGGCGTCGCGATCATCTCGACGTCTCAGGGGCTGCTGACCGACCGGCAGGCTCGCAAGCGGAGCGTGGGCGGGGAAGTCCTCGCCTTCGTCTGGTAACGGGAGACTCTGACATGTCGCGAATCGGACGTAAGTCGATCCCGGTCCCGGCCGGCGTCGACGTCACCATCACCGGCCGGACCATCAAGGTCAAGGGCCCCAAGGGCGAGCTCTCGCACACCGTCGCGGAACCGATCACGGTCGAGCGGGACGGTGGCGAGCTGCACGTCAACCGGCCGAACGACGAGCGCCAGGCCAAGGAGCTGCACGGTCTCTCGCGTACGCTGGTGGCCAACATGATCGTCGGCGTCACCGAGGGCTACAAGAAGACGCTGGAGATCAACGGCACCGGTTACCGGGTCACCGCCCGCGGCAAGGACCTCGAGTTCGCCCTGGGCTTCTCGCACCCGGTCAACGTGACCGCACCGGACGGCATCACCTTCACGGTGGAGCGGCCCACGCAGTTCACCGTCGCCGGCATCGACAAGCAGCTGGTCGGCGAGGTGGCCGCCAACATCCGGAAGATCCGCCCGCCGGAGCCCTACAAGGGCAAGGGCGTGAAATACCAGGGCGAGGTCATCAGGCGCAAGGCTGGAAAGGCAGGCAAGAAGTGACCGCCCTAGGTACCAGGGCGAGGTCATCAGGCGGCTGTGTCAACGCTCGAAAGGCAGGTAAGAAGTGACCGCCACGCTGCTCAAGCGCCGAGGCGGCGGCGGTGTCGCCGCCAAGCGAGCCATCGGGAAGGCGCGTCGGCACTTCCGGGTCCGCAAGAACGTCCGCGGCACCGCCGAGCGCCCCCGGCTGGTCGTCACCCGGTCCTCGCGGCACATCTCCGCGCAGATCATCGACGACCTCAAGGGGCACACCCTGGTCTCGGCCTCCACGCTCGACGCCTCGCTGCGGGGTGCCGAGGGTGACAAGAGCGCCCTGGCCGGCAAGGTCGGTGCTCTCCTCGCCGAGCGGGCCAAGGCCGCGGGCGTGTCCAAGGTCGTCTTCGACCGCGGTGGCAACAAGTACGCCGGGCGCATCGCCGCCCTGGCGGACGCCGCCCGCGAAGCCGGACTCGAGTTCTAGGAAGGAAGACCAATGCCTGGTCAGCAGCGCCGTGGCGGGTCCGGCGGTAACACCGAGGGTGGCGGCCGCCGGGACAACCGCCGCGAGGGCGGCCGCGGCAACGCGCCCGTCGAGAAGACTCCGCACCTCGAGCGGGTCGTCGCGATCAACCGTGTTGCCAAGGTGGTCAAGGGCGGTCGGCGGTTCAGCTTCACCGCCCTCGTGATCGTCGGCGACGGCGACGGCACCGTCGGCATCGGATACGGCAAGGCGAAGGAGGTGCCCGCGGCCATCGCCAAGGGCGTCGAGGAGGCCAAGAAGCACTTCTTCAAGGTGCCGCGCATCGGCTCCACCATCCCGCACCCGATCACCGGCGAGGCCGCCGCGGGTGTCGTGCTCCTCAAGCCGGCCTCCGCCGGTACCGGTGTCATCGCCGGTGGCCCGGTGCGTGCCGTGCTGGAGTGCGCCGGCATCCACGACGTCCTGAGCAAGAGCCTGGGTTCCTCGAACCCGATCAACATCGTGCACGCGACGGTGGCCGCGCTGAAGGGCCTCGAGTCGCCGGAGAAGGTCGCGGCCCGCCGTGGCCTACCGGTCGAGGACGTGGCGCCGGCGGCCATGCTGGCGGCGCGTGCGGAAGCGGCGGTGCACTGATGGCACGCTTGAAGGTCACCCAGGTCCGGTCCGGAATCGGCCGCAAGCAGAACCAGCGGGACTCCCTGCGGTCGCTCGGCCTGAAGCGGATCAACGACGTGGTGGTCAAGGAGGACCGCCCCGAGATCCGGGGCATGATCTTCGCCGTGAGCCACCTCGTCACTGTTGAGGAGGTCGAGTAATGGCGATCAAGGTGCACCACCTGCGCCCGGCGCCCGGTGCCAAGACCGCCAAGACCCGGGTGGGTCGCGGTGCGGGCTCCAAGGGCAAGACCGCCGGTCGCGGCACCAAGGGCACCGGCGCCCGCAAGGGAGTCTCGGCGGCGTTCGAGGGTGGGCAGATGCCCATCCACATGCGCCTGCCGAAGATGAAGGGCCTGAAGAACAAGCCCCGCAACAAGGTCGTCTTCCAGGTCGTGAACCTGGACCGGCTGGCCGAGCTGTTCCCGGAGGGCGGCGAGGTCGGTCCGGCCGAGCTGGCCGCGGCCGGTGCGGTGCGCCGCAACCAGCCGGTCAAGGTGCTCGGCTCGGGTGATCTGGGCGGAGTGGCGCTGACCGTGTCGGCGCACGCGTTCAGCGAGTCGGCCAAGGAGAAGATCGCCGCCGCCGGTGGTTCCGCTACCGAGCTGTGAGGCTCGTGGGGATGCCGGCCCGGACGCCGTAAGGTAGTCGCGGGCGGCATCCCCTTTGTGGCCTCTATCCCAGGTCGTTGCGATGCGGCGACCGTGCCTGACCGCAGTCGTCCGCGGCTGTTAGAGTCCGTTCCCAGCTAGGGGTATCGGTCGGCCGGACCGATTCCCACCCCCGTCCGCCTGATCCGGCGGTGACTTTGCGCAGGAGGAAGAAGTTGCTCTCCGCCTTTACCAGTGCGTTCCGTACGCCTGACCTGCGCAAGAAACTGCTGTTCACGATAGCGATCATCGCGGTCTACCGGCTCGGTGCCACGTTGCCCAGCCCGGGCGTGTCCTACACCAACGTCCAGAACTGCCTGGAGGCGCTGGACAGCTCCGAGGGCGGCGGCGGCGTGCTCACGCTGCTCAACCTGTTCTCCGGTGGGGCACTGCTGCAGCTGTCGGTGTTCGCGCTGGGCATCATGCCCTACATCACGGCCTCGATCATCCTGCAGCTGCTCACCGTGGTGATTCCCCGCCTGGAGCAGCTCCGCAAGGAGGGCCAGTCCGGGCAAGCCAAGATCACCCAGTACACCCGCTACCTGACGCTCGGCCTGGCCGTGCTGCAGTCGGCGGCGTTCGTCGCCCTGGCCCGCACCGGCCAGCTCTTCTCCGGCGCCTGCCCGCAGGACCAGGCGCAGTTCCAGATCGTTCCGGAGAACACCGGCATCCCGATGTGGCTCACGCTCGGCATCCTGGTGCTCACGATGACCGCCGGCACCGGCGTGGTGATGTGGCTGGGTGAGCTGATCACCGACCGCGGCGTCGGCAACGGCATGTCCGTGCTGATCTTCGCCTCGATCGCGGCCCGGCTGCCCAGCGAGGGTTGGTCGATCAAGGAGAGCCAGGGCTGGGGCAAGTTCCTCCTGGTCGTCGCCCTGGTGCTGGTGATCATCACGGCGGTGGTCTTCATCGAGCAGGCGCAGCGCCGCATCCCGGTGCAGTACGCCAAGCGCATGATCGGCCGGCGCATGTACGGCGGCACCTCCACCTACATCCCGCTCAAGGTCAACCAGGCCGGTGTGATCCCGGTCATCTTCGCCTCGTCGCTGCTCTACCTGCCGCAGCTGTACCTGCAGTTCTTCGACCCCAACAACCTCAACTGGTACCAGCAGTGGATCCAGAACAACCTGGCCAACCCCAGCCACTGGATCTACATCGCCGTGTACTTCCTCATGATCATCTTCTTCACGTACTTCTACGTGTCGATCACGTTCAACCCGACCGAGGTCGCGGAGAACATGAAGAAGTACGGTGGATTTGTCCCGGGCATCCGTCCGGGCAAGCCGACCGCCGACTACCTGGACTTCATCCTCAGCCGGATCACCCTGCCCGGCGCGCTCTACCTGGGCCTGATCTCGGTGCTGCCGAACTTCTTCTTCATCTGGCTCGACAACAGCCAGTACATGAACTTCCCGTTCGGTGGCACGGCCGTCCTGATCATGGTGGGTGTGGGCCTGGAGACGGTGAAGCAGATCGAGAGCCAGCTGATGCAGCGCAACTACGAAGGGTTCCTCCGGTAGTGGAGACGCGGAGCCGGGGGGCTCTCGCGTGGTCGGTCGGTTCTCACCGAAGCGAGGCGATGTAGGTGCGGCTGGTACTGGTGGGCCCTCCCGGGGCCGGCAAGGGGACCCAGGCTGAGTTCATCGCCGCCCACCTCGCCGTACCGAAGATCTCCACCGGTGACATCTTCCGGGCCAACGTGTCCCAGGGGACGCCGCTGGGCGTCGAGGCCAAGCGCTACATGGACGCGGGCCAGCTGGTGCCCGACGAGGTGACCATCAACATGGTCCGGGACCGGCTGGCCGAGCCGGACGCCGGGGACGGCTTCCTGCTCGACGGGTTCCCGCGCACCGTCCCGCAGGCCTCCGCGCTGGACAAGCTGCTGGCCGACCTGGGCACCGCGCTCGACCTGGTGATGGAGCTGGTGGTCGACGACGACGAGGTGATCCGGCGGCTGTCCGGGCGGCGCACCTGCCGGGGCTGCGGCAAGATCTGGCACGTCGAGTTCGACCCGACCAGCAAGGAGAACGTCTGCGACCGGTGCGGCTCGGAGCTGTTCCAGCGCGACGACGACAAGGCCGAGACGATCGCGAACCGGCTGGTCGAATACACCGACAAGACCGCGCCGCTGGTCGACTTCTACGGTGGGCAGGGCAAGCTGGTCGGCATCGACGCGACCGGCCCGGTGGAGGACGTCACGGTCCGCGCCATCGACGCGCTGCGGTCGTACGGAGGCTGACATGCGTCGCGTCCAGCTGGACATCCAGCTGAAGACTCCGGAACAGATCGAGCTGATGCGCGGGGCCGGCCTGGTGGTCGCCGCCGCTCTCCAGGCGATGCGGGAGGCGGTCGTTCCCGGCGTCACCACCGCCGACCTGGACGCGATCGCCGAGCAGGTGATCCGCGACGCCGGTGCGATCCCGTCGTTCAAGGGTTACCACGGCTTCCCGGCGTCCATCTGCGCGTCGGTGAACGAGCAGGTGGTGCACGGCATCCCGGCCGAGAACCAGGTATTGCGCTCGGGTGACCTGCTGTCGCTGGACTGCGGTGCGATTCTGCACGGCTGGCACGGCGACTCGGCGATCACCGTCGGCGTCGGCGAGACCGATCCGGCGCTGCTGCGGATGGCCGAGGCGGCCGAGGACGCCATGTGGGCCGGCATCGCCGCGGCGGCCCGGGGCGCCGCCAACGGCCGTGGCCGGCTCACCGACATCTCGTACAACGTTGAGAAGGCGGTCCGCAAGGCCGGCCGGTACGGCATCGTGGACGGCTACGGCGGGCACGGCATCGGCACCGAGATGCACCAGGACCCGCACGTGCTCAACCACGGCAAGCCGGGCAAGGGGCCGCGCCTGGTGGCCGGGATGGCGCTGGCCATCGAGCCGATGATCACCATGGGCTCACCACGGACCCGGGAGCTCGACGACGGCTGGACCGTGGTGACGCGGGACGGCTCGGTTGCCGCCCACGTGGAGCACACCATGGCGATCTGTGACGATGGCGTGTGGGTGACTACCGCACCGGACGGCGGCCGGGCCCGGCTCGGCGACCTGGTCACCGCCCGGCAGCCCGCGGTGGCCGTGCCTGAATAGCGGGGTTGCGGCCGCTGGCAGACTGGAGACATGGGCCGCGATGACATGAGGGCCGCCGACAGCGACCGGCAGGCCGTCGCCGACAAGCTGAGGGTTGCGCTCGACGAAGGCCGGCTGGATCTGCACGAATACGACGAGCGCCTGCAGCGGGCCTACGCGGCGAAGACCTACGGCGATCTGGACCGACTGCTGGCCGACCTGCCGGTGGCCGACCTGCCGGTGACCGGCCTGCCGGTGACCGGCCTGCCCGACGCACAGCCGCAGCGGGTCGCCGACCACGTGACCCGGCGCTGGCTGTTGCACGTCTGGTCCGACTACCTCCCGGTGGTGAGCATCACGATCGGGATCTGGTTGATCACCGTGATGGCAGCCGGCGAGTTCATCTACTTCTGGCCGTTCTGGGTGGCCGGTCCCTGGGGCATCGTCCTGCTCTGGCAGACGGTCAGCGGCCTGACCTCGGGCGAGCCGCAGAAGTGGCAGGCGAAGCTGGAGAAGGCCGAGCAGAAGAAACAGCTCAAGCGGGAGCGGAAGGCGCTCGAACGCGAAGAAAAGACCGACTAGTCCGCTTTGCGTTCGCCCGGACACCCCAGAGTCAGGGATACGAGACCTCGGTTTGGTGTCGATGCGGACCCGCGCGTACACTGGCTAGTCGGCGCACAGCGTCCACTCCATCATGTCCGCCAGCGCTTCGGCGGGCGATGGAGCCGCGGCTGGTCCAGTCCCGTCACACGGTCTGGGATGAATGCTGTGAGCCTGCCCCAAGAACCCGATGTCAGGTAGCGGAGGACATGCCCAAGAAAGACGGAGCCATCGAGATCGAAGGCCGAGTGATCGAGCCCCTGCCGAACGCCATGTTCCGCGTGGAGCTCGCGAACGGTCACAAGGTGCTGGCTCACATCAGCGGCAAGATGCGGCAGCACTACATCCGCATCCTCCCCGAGGACCGGGTCGTCGTCGAGCTCTCGCCGTACGACCTGACCCGCGGGCGCATCGTCTACCGCTACAAGTGATCGGGGTCCCGTCGGACCTAACAGAGTAAGGCACACCGTGAAGGTCAAGCCGAGCGTCAAGCGGATCTGCAACAAGTGCCGGGTGATCCGCCGGCACGGCCGGGTCATGGTCATCTGCGACGACCCGCGCCACAAGCAGCGCCAGGGCTGACAACCCACAAAGGAAAAGCTCGTCCCAGCCGCGGTCTCCGTCAAGGCGATGAAACGCGGCCACACCCCCGGTCGGAGGCCGGGGCCCGCCCGGGCAGGCGGGGTGGCGACGGGCACAGACCTCCGTGAGATATCGAGGAGTACGCCCGCATATGGCACGTCTCATCGGCGTGGACCTCCCCCGCGAGAAGCGGATGGAGATCGCGCTCACCTACATCTTCGGGATCGGTCGGTCCCGTGCGGCCGAAGCGCTGACCGCCACGGCCATCGATCTCAACAAGCGCGCCCGGGACCTCACGGACGAGGAGCTGGTCCAGCTCCGCGACTACATCGAGGCCAATTTCAAGGTTGAAGGTGACCTGCGCCGCGAGGTCGCCGCGGACATCCGCCGCAAGGTCGAGATCGGCTGCTACGCCGGCATCCGCCACCGTCGTGGGCTCCCCGTCCGGGGTCAGCGCACGCGGACGAACGCGCGCACCCGCAAGGGTCCGAAGCGCACGGTCGCCGGTAAGAAGAAGCCCGGTCGGAAGTAATAGGAGCGCACTGACTTATGCCACCGAAGGCACGCGCCGGGGCCGCCGTCAAGAAGGTCCGGCGCAAGGAACGCAAGAACGTCGCCCACGGGCAGGCGCACATCAAGAGCACCTTCAACAACACCATCGTGTCGATCACCGACCCGACCGGTGCGGTCATCTCCTGGGCGTCGTCCGGCCAGGTGGGCTTCAAGGGCTCCCGCAAGTCGACTCCGTTCGCCGCGCAGCTGGCCGCCGAGGCCGCCGCGCGCCGGGCCATGGAGCACGGCATGCGCAAGGTCGACGTATTCGTCAAGGGCCCCGGTTCCGGCCGGGAGACCGCCATCCGTTCGCTACAGGCCGCCGGCCTCGAGGTCGGTCAGATCTCCGACGTGACGCCGCAGCCGCACAACGGCTGCCGCCCGCCGAAGCGTCGCCGGGTCTGAGGGAGAGAAAGACACAATGGCTCGTTATGCAGGTGCCGACTGCCGCCGCTGCCGTCGGGAGAAGATGAAGCTGTTCCTCAAGGGCAGCAAATGTGACGGTCCGAAGTGCCCGTTCGAGTCCCGGCCGTTCCCGCCCGGGCAGCACGGGCGCGGCCGGACCAAGGAGACCGAATACCTGCTGCAGCTGCGGGAGAAGCAGAAGGCGCGCCGCGTCTACGGCATTCTCGAGAAGCAGTTCCGTGGGTACTACGAGGAGGCGGTGGCCAAGCCGGGCAAGACCGGTGAGGTGCTGCTGCAGATCCTCGAGTCGCGTCTGGACAACGTCGTCTACCGGGCCGGTTTCGCCGCGTCCCGGGACATGGCCCGGCAACTGGTCAAGCACGGCCACTTCCTGGTCAACGGCAAGAAGGTCGACATCCCGTCGTACCGGGTGAAGGAGCACGACATCGTCACGCTCCGCGAGAAGTCGAAGGACATGACCCCCTTCGTGGTGGCGCAGGCGCAGGCCGGGTCCCGGCCGGTGCCGGCCTGGCTCGAACCCATCCCGAGCGACATGAAGATCCTGATCCACTCGCTCCCGGCCCGCAGTGTCATCGACACCCAGGTCCAGGAGCAGCTGATCGTCGAGCTCTACTCGAAGTAACACCTGGTCCGGCGGCTCGTCCAGAGGCGCCGGACATCCCGACGGCCATCAAATAGCGGGTGGCCCGACAGAAAGAAGAACAGCGTGCTCATCAGCCAGCGTCCGTCCCTCTCGGAGGAGTCGCTCAGCGAGACCCGCTCCCGGTTCACCATCGAGCCGCTCGAGCCGGGCTTCGGCTACACCCTCGGCAATTCGCTGCGCCGGACCCTGCTGTCGTCCATCCCGGGCGCGGCGGTCACCAGCATCAAGATCGACGGCGTGCTGCACGAGTTCACCACGATCCCCGGTGTCAAGGAGGACGTGGTCGAGCTGGTGATGAACGTCAAGGACCTCACGGTCAGCTCCGAGCACGACGAGCCGGTCAGCATGTACCTGCGCAAGCAGGGCCCCGGCGACGTCACCGCGGGCGACATCCAGCCCCCGGCCGGTGTCTCGGTGCACAACCCCGACCTGAAGCTGGCCACCCTGAACAGCAAGGGCCGGCTCGACATGGAGCTCACCGTCGAGCGGGGCCGCGGGTACGTGACCGCGGCGCAGAACAAGAACGCCGGCGCCGAGATCGGCCGCATCCCGGTGGACTCGATCTACTCGCCGGTGATGAAGGTGACCTACCGCGTCGAGGCGACCCGCGTCGAGCAGCGTACCGACTTCGACCGGCTGATCATCGACGTCGAGTCGAAGCCGTCGATCTCGCCCCGCACCGCACTGGCCTCGGCCGGTTCCACGCTGGTCGAGCTGTTCGGCCTGTGCCGCGAGCTGGACGAGACCGCCGAGGGCATCGACATCGGACCGTCCCCGCAGGATGCTCAGCTGGCCGCCGATCTGGCCCTGCCGATCGAGGAGCTGGACCTGACCGTCCGCTCGTACAACTGCCTCAAGCGCGAGGGCATCAACACCGTCGGTGAGCTGATCGGGCGGACCGAGGCCGACCTCCTGGATATAAGGAATTTCGGTCAGAAGTCCATCGACGAGGTCAAGATGAAGCTCGCCGGCATGGGCCTGGGCCTCAAGGACAGCGCGCCGTCCTTCGACCCGGCGCACGTCGTGGACTCGTTCGGCGACGTGGACTACGACACCGACGACTACCGCGAGACCGAGCAGCTCTGACCCCCGGCTTCGGTACCTACCAAGGAGCATCTGACAATGCCCACGCCCACCAAGGGTCCCCGCCTCGGCGGCAGCCCGGCGCACCAGAAGCGGCTGCTGGCCAACCTGGCCACGGAGCTCTTCCGGCACGGCAAGATCAAGACCACCGAGCCGAAGGCGCGGCGCCTGCGCCCGCTGGCTGAGCAGCTCATCACCAAGGCCAAGCGCGGCGACCTGCACGCCCGCCGGCGCGTGCTCACCGTGGTGAAGGACAAGGACGTCGTCTACACCTTGTTCGAGCAGATCGCTCCGCGGTACGGCAACCGGCCGGGTGGCTACACCCGGATCACCAAGACCGGTCCGCGCAAGGGTGACGCCGCTCCGATGGCGATCATCGAGCTGGTCGAGGAGCTGGAGGTCGCCGCTCCGGCGCCGGCCAAGAAGGCGGCCCGCGCCAGCAGGCAGCAGGACAAGGTGCAGGCGCTGGCCCGCGACGACGAGGCCCCGGCATCGCCGGCCGCGACCACCTCCGCGGACGACGACCAGGTGTCCACGGCGCCGGCCACGACCGGCGCCGACGACCAGGATTCCGAGCCGCCGGAGAGCGCGTCCGGCGACAAGGACGCCGAGGGCCCCGGCACCCAGGCCGAGGGCGACGACACCAAGTAACACCGAGGCATGAGCCCGGCACCCGTTCAGGGGCGCCGGGCTCGTGTCGTTTCGTCAGGAGGCAGCGCGGTGCGGCTTCGGCTGGACGTGTCGTACGACGGCACCGACTTCTCCGGCTGGGCGGCGCAGCCCGGGCGGCGGACCGTCGCGGGCGTGCTCACCGAGGCGCTCGGCACGCTGGTCGGCGAGAGCATCCCCCTCGGCCTCACGGTCGCGGGTCGTACCGACGCCGGGGTGCACGCTACCGGGCAGGTCTGTCACGTCGATCTGCCGCCGGCGGTGTGGGCGGAGCTGAGCGGGTCGCTGGTGCGGCGGCTGGCCGCGCTGATGCCGGAGGATGCCCGGGTGCGGGCGGCGACGCCGGTGCCGGACTCGTTCGACGCGCGGTTCTCGGCGACCTTCCGCCGGTACGAGTACCGGGTGGCGGACACGCCCTGGGGACCGGAACCGCTGCGCCGGCGCGACACGCTGGGCTGGCCCCGCCCACTGGACCTGGACCGGCTGCGGACGGCGGCGGCCGGTCTGGTCGGCGAGCACGACTTCGCCGCGTACTGCAAACGGAAGGACAACGCCACCACCGTCCGCGCCGTCACCCGGCTCGACTGGCGCCGCGATCCCGACGGGGTGGCCGTGGCCACCGTCCAGGCCGACGCGTTCTGTCAGGCCATGGTCCGCAGCCTGGTCGGCGCGATGCTGGCGGTGGGCGACGGCCGTCGCGACCCGTCCTGGCCGGCCGCGCTGCTCACCCTGCGGGAGCGGTCCAGCATGGTGACCGTCGCGCCGGCGCACGGGCTGACCCTGGTGGCGGTCGGCTACCCGGCCGAGGACGAGTACGCCCGGCGGGCCGAGGCAACCCGGCGGCTGCGGGCTTAGGCGCGCTTCTGCAACGCCCCACCGAGGTAGGTCTCCAGCAGCTCCACGGTGATCCGTTGGACGTTGCGGTCCGCCTCCGGGAGCGGCTCACCACCCGGCCGGATGATCACGCAGTACGCCAGATAGTGGCCACGCGCCTGCCAGCCCACCTGTGCATCCGGCGCGGCCAGCGGGGCGCCGGGCACCCCACCCGCAGCCATCACCGCGAAGCCGCCCGCGCCGGTCTCCACCAGGCTCCGGACATCCCGGCTCACCCGGGCCGCGCCGGCCTCGTCGGTCAGGTTGAAGATGCCCGCGGTGACCAGGTGGTCGCCGTGCGGCGCGATCATCGTGGCCCGGACCACCTGGCTGCAGCCGCGCTCGTCGAGCAGCGGGCCGAGCGAGCCGGTGGCGGCGATGTCACAGTCGGTGTCGATGTGGGTCATCGTCAACCGGTACGGCGACCCACCGGCGACCGGCCGGATCTCCCCGCTCGGGAAGACCTCGTCCAGGCTGAGCGGTTGCGGATCCAGGCTGCGGGAGCTGATCGCCCATGGCGCGGTCGGACCGGTGGACTGGTCGGCGCGTACGGATGTGCGGTCGGCGACGATGAAGAAGGCGACCAGACCGCAGATGCTCAGCACGATCAGCCCGGCCAGCCCGCTCATCAGATGCTGCGGGGCCCGCCCGGGTTCGCGCCGCGCGCGCCGCCCGCTGGGCGGGGAGATCCGGGCCCCCGGTGGACGGCGTTGCCCGGTCGACGACGCCACCCTCGGTTGCACCAGCAGGGTGAAGCCGGGCGGTTCGGCGCGGTGCGCCGGGCGGGTGGGAGAACCGTGCAACATGCAGGCGAGATTAGGAGGGCACGGTGATCAATGGACGCACAGAATGTGCGGCACGCGGGGCGGCTCGGTCGTTGCGGGACAATGGCCCGGTGAGTGCGGACCACTACTTCAGCGCCGAACCCATCGCTGCGGCCCGGCCGACCGAGGTCGCGTTCACCGTGGGCGGCCGGGACTACCGGTTGACCGCGGCGTCCGGTGTCTTCTCCGCCGGCCGGCTCGACCCGGGCACCGCCGTGCTGCTGCGCAAAGTGCCCCGGCCGGCCGGCGGCACGCTGCTCGACCTCGGCTGCGGATACGGCCCGATCGCCTGCGTGCTGGCCGCCGAGGCGCCCGCGGCCACCGTCTATGCGGTCGACGTCAACTCCCGCGCCCGGGAGCTCACCGCACGCAACGCCGCATCGCTGGGCCTGCCGATCACCGTGTGCGCGCCGGACGACGTACCGGACGGCATGGTGTTCGACCAGATCTGGAGCAACCCGCCGACCCATGTGGGCAAGGCCGGCCTGCACGCATTGCTGGACCGGTGGCTGCCCCGGCTGGCACCGGACGGCGTCGCCTGGCTGGTGATCAACCGGCATCTGGGCGGTGACTCGTTGCACACCTGGCTGGTCGGACGAGGCTGGCAGGTGACGCGGACGGCCAGCCAGAAGGGGTTCCGGGTGCTCCGCGTGGCCCGGAAAACCGACTGACCGGACCGCCGCCCACCGGGCAGGATGCGGGCATGGGTTACCTGGACGTCGCCGGGGTCGGCTTTGTGCTGCCGGATGGGCGGGAGCTGTTCGCCGACGTGTCGTTCCGGGTCGGCGAAGGGGCGAAGGTGGCCCTGGTCGGTCCGAACGGCGCCGGCAAGACCACGCTGCTGCGGATGGTGGCCGGTGATCTGCCGGTGCAGAGCGGGGCCGTCGCGCGCGCCGGTGGACTCGGGGTGATGCGCCAGTTCATCGGTATGATCGGCGACGACCGTACGCTCGAGGACCTGGCCCTGTCCCTGGTCGAGCCGTCGCTGCGGGCGGCCGGCGCCCGCCTGGCCACGGCCGTCGCCGAGCTGGACGACACGGAGAAGTCGCAGCTGGCGTACGCCAACGCCCTCGCGCACTGGGGTGAGGCCGGCGGGTACGACGCCGAGGTGCTGTTCGACACGGTGTCGGTGGCGATCCTCGGCAGGCCGTGGGACGAGACCCGGCACCGTCCGGTCCGGACGCTGTCCGGCGGCCAGCAGAAACGGTTCGCGCTCGACCTGTTGCTGCGCGGCTCGGACGAGGTGCTGCTGCTGGACGAGCCGGACAACTTCCTCGACGTGCCGGGCAAACGGTGGCTCGAGGACCGGCTGCGGGAGTCGCCGAAGTCGGTGCTGTACGTCTCGCACGACCGCGAGTTGCTGGCCCGGACCGCGGACCGGGTGGTGGCGGTCGAGGGCGGCAGCGCGTGGACCCACCCGGGCGGGTTCGCCTCCTGGCACGACGCCCGGGCGGACCGCCACGAGCGGCTGCTGGAGGCCCGCCGGCGCTGGGACGAGCAGCACGAGAAACTGCGCGACCTGGTCATGACGCTGAAGCAGAAGGCCACCTACAACGACGGCATGGCGTCCCGCTACCAGGCCGCCCAGACCCGGCTGCGGAAGTTCGAGGAGGCCGGGCCGCCGCCGCTGCCGCCGAAGGAGCAGGCGGTGCGGATGCACCTGCGCGGCGGCCGCACCGGCAAGCGGTCGGTCGTCTGTGCCGGGCTGGAGCTGGAGAACCTGACCTTCCCGTTCGACCTGGAGATCTGGTACGGCGACCGGGTGGCCGTGCTGGGCGCCAACGGCACCGGCAAGTCGCACTTCCTGCGCCTGCTGGCGGCCGGCGGCACGGCCCCGGACGCCGAACACCAGCCGGTCGACGGGGCGCCGCTGGCGCACGTACCGCACCTGGGCACCGCCCGGCTGGGCGCGCGGGTCCGGCCCGGGCACTTCTCCCAGACGCACGACCGTCCGGAACTGCTGGACCGTACGCTCGTGGAGATTCTCTGGCGCGGCGACGACCATCGGGCCGGACTGGACCGGGCCGGCGCGATGAAGGCGCTCAACCGGTATGAGCTGGCCGGCCAGGGCGACCAGCGGTTCGGCACGCTGTCCGGCGGTCAGCAGGCCCGGTTCCTGGTGCTGCTGCTGGAGTTGTCCGGCGCCACGGTGCTGCTGCTGGACGAGCCGACCGACAACCTCGACCTGGCGTCGGCGGAGGCGCGGGAGGAGGGTTTGCAGGCGTGCGAGGGCACTGTGATAGCGGTCACGCACGATCGCTGGTTCACCCGGTCGTTCGACCGGTTCGTGCTGTTCCAGGGCGACGGCGAGGTGGTGGAGACGGCGGAACCGGTCTGGGACGTGCGCTAGCTGCTCAGCCGGCCCGTGGTTCGTCCGGTCCACCGAGGCCGTTCACCCAATCGACGAACTCCTCGGTGTCCCGGCGGCGCTGGCGGCCTCGGCGGCTGTCGTCCGGCGCCGGGGTGACCGGTAGCGGAGGGGTGACCGGCTCCGGCTGAGGGAGCGGCGCCGAGATGGCCTCCGGCTCCGGGACCAGCGGTCCGCGCCCCGGCGGCGCCTCGCGCAGCGGCGTGCGTCCGGGCCAGGTCGGTGTGGGCTCCTTGCCGCCGCCGCCGCCGCGACCCCGGTTGCGGCTGAACGACATTCGGCCGCGCAGACCCTTGCTGGCCGGCGGCTCGGGGCTCGGCGACGGGGCAGCCGGTGATTGCGCCGCCGGTGTCGGGAAGGCGGGTGCCTGCGGGACCGGCGATGGGCGGGCCGGTGGCTGCTGGATCGCCTCCGGCGGCATCGGCGGGACGGCCGGCGCCGGAACGTACGGGTCGGGGTTCGCGGCCGTGCCCGTGTCCCTCGGCGGCGGCGGCGGTGTCGCGGCCGGCTTGCGGAACGCGTCGAACGGCTCCGGCTCGCTGTCCGCGTACTCACCGAGGGCGACGCCGGTCGGGGTGATCTCGGACCGCCGCGCCAGCCATTCGCCGGTGCGGGAGGTGAAGGCGTCCGCGGCGCTGGACCGCCGGGCCGGGGCGCCGGTAGGTCCCGCCAGCCAGGAATCTCCGGTGGCCGTTCGGTCCGCGGTGCCGCCCGGCCGATCCGGGCGCGCCGCTTCACCGGGCCGGCTCGGGCGGTCCGCCGCCTCGCCGGGCCGGTCCGGTGCGCTTCGCTGGTCCGGCACGCGGGAGCCACCGGCCGGGATGTCGGCGGTCCGGTCCGCCGGCTCGCCGGCCCGCTCGTCCTCCGCCAGGTCACCGCCGCGCCGCAGCACCGCGGCCAGGACCGAGCCGAGCACGCCGGCTCCGGTCGCGGTCATCGCCGCCCAGTACGGCACCACCTGGTAGCGTTCGCCGCCCGACCCCGGACCGGCGATCAGGTACGACAGGGTGAGCAGCGCCGCGCCGGGCAGGCCGGCCAGCGCGATGGTCAGCGTCGGCATCTCGCGGCGCCGGGCCGCCCACCCCAGTGCCGCCCCGGCCAGCAGGGCGACGGCCGGCATGGTGAACAGGGCGGCGCGCTGGGTCACCTCGGGAGCGAGGAAACCGGCATCGAACACGCCGAGGCGTACCGCGGGCAGCGGATCGCTGGGCGCGAGCGACGGCGCCACCGACACCAGCGCGATCACCCAGATCACCGAGCCGACCAGGATAAGACTCCAGCGCGCCACCAGTTCGGTCAGCGCGGCGTAGGCGGCGATCGCGCCCACCAGCGCGCCCAGCGCGGCACACAACCCGATCACGAACACCGGGCGTACACCGGCGATCTGCGCGGTCCGGGCCGGTTGCATGGTCAGCGGTACGACCACTGCGGCACCTACCCCGGCGGCCACCGCCAGGCCGAGGAACGTGGGTGTGCCCTCCGGCGCCTGCCAGCGGCCGCGCAGCCATCCACCGGCCAGCCCGCCCAGCACCGCGGCGGTCATCGCCAGCCACGCCACCCAGGCCAGCTGCGTGACCCACTGATCGCGGGCGGCCTCGTCCAGGACCCGGGTCAGGCGCAGGATGCCCAGCCCGTACGCGACACCCAGCTGGCTCGCGCCGGCCAGGGCGGCGACGCCCACCGTGGCCCCCAGCAACTTGGCCCAGGTCCGAAAAACCATGGCGGGCACGTTACGGAATGGTCCGGGCGGCCCGCCACCCACCGTCGCCGTACTTAAGGAAGGCCTCAGGACATCAGCAGCTCGTGCAGTTCGGCGCTGCACCGGGCCACTTCCTCGAGGTGTTCGGTGCGGCCCAGGGTCCGCGGCCGCGGGATCTTGATGTCCAGGATCTCGCGGATCCGGCCGGGGCGCGGGCTCAGCACCACCACCCGGTCGGCCAGCAGAACGGCCTCGTCGATCGAATGGGTCACGAAGACGATGGTGGCGTTGTTCTCCATGTGGATCTTCTGCAGCTCGACCGACAGTTCCTCCCGGGTGAGCGCGTCCAGGGCGGAGAACGGCTCGTCCATCAGCATCACGCGCGGGTTGGCGATGAGCGACCGGCACAGTGCGACGCGTTGCTGCATGCCGCCGGAGAGTTCGTACGGCATCCGCTTCTCGAATCCGGCCAGACCGGTGAGCTGGAGCAGGTCGTGGGCAAGCTGCCGGTGCTCGGCCTTGCGCCAGCCGTAGATCTGCACCGGCAGCAACACGTTGTCGAGTACGGTCCGCCAGGGCAGCAGTGCCGGGCGCTGGAACATCATGGCGATGTCCCGGCGCGGTCCGGTGACGCGCTCGCCGGACACGGTGATGTCACCGGCCGAGGCGGGCAACAGACCGGCGATCAGCCGGAGCATGGTGGATTTGCCGCAGCCGGAGCGGCCGACGATCGCGAGGAACTCGCCGTCGCCGACCTTGAGGTGGATGTCGCGTAACGCCTCGACGGTGCCGGATCGGCCGGCGAACGAACGGGAAACGCCGGACAAGCGGATCATCAGCGCGCTCCGGATAGCGGGTGGTCGATGCGCCAGACTCTAACTGTTCCCCCTGGCGTGCCGACGAACCGCCCGCGATCACCGCTCAGCCCAGCAGCCGCCAGCGACCGCTGCGGGCGACCAACAGGGTGAGCGCCTGCGGCATCAGTCCGGAGTGGTTGTCCGGAGTGATCCGGATCGGACCGGACAGGCCGTCGATCTGGGACGTCTCGATGATCGCCCGGACCCGTTCGCGGTCCGTGCCGGCACGTGCCACCGCGTTGCCGATCAGGTCGGCCGCGTCCGCCGCGAACGACGCGACGCCGGAGTAGCTGCCGTAGCGGGAGGTGTAGTCCCGGAACCACTGCTTGCGCGCCGCCTTGGCCGGTGTGGTCGCGATGACGTCGTCGATCGCCAGGATCTGGGTGAACACCATGGTGGTGGCGTCGGTGGCGGCGGCCGCGTCCTGCGGGATGAACAGGTCGCCGGCGGCGTAGGCGTCCAGATACACCCGGCCGGTGAAGCCGGCCGCCTTGGCGCTGGTCGAGGCCAGCGTGGCCTGATCCGGCCCGACCAGGACGAGCAGGGCGTCCGGCTCGGTGGCCGTCAGGGTGCCGACCGTCTGGGAGATGTCCGTGGCGGTGGGTTTGACCGCCTCGACGCCGGTCCGTTCGATGCCCGCCTTTTTGAGCTGGGCGTACAGAGCGTCGTTCGCACCCCGCCCGTAGAGATCGTTGGCGTGCAGCACCGCCACTTTGTCGATCCTGTTCTGGACCAGGTCGGCGACCATGGCGGCGGCGCTGTCCGCTGCGTTCGGAGCGAGCTTGAAGACGTACCGCCGGTCGCTCACCGGGTTGGTGACCCGGTCCGCCGGTGCCAGCGCGATGGTCGGCACCCGCTTGTCGTTGATCGTCTTCGCGGCACCCACAACGCACTCGCTGCACGTCCCGGTGATCACCGCGATCACTGCCGGGTCGTCGGCGAAGGTGCTGATGTTGCGCAGCGACGATGTCGGGTCCGAGCGGTTGTCCTGGATGCGGAGGACCAGCTGGCGCTCGCCCAGGCTGCCGGAAGCGTTGATCTGCTCGATCATCAACTGCAGGGCGCGGGCGTACGCGGTGTCGACGCTGGAGCCGGAGGCCAGGTCCGCGCCGATCACCACTTCGGTGGGCTCCGCCGGGGTGTCGTCGTCCGAGGTGCAGCCGGCCAGGCCGGCGGCCAACAGCAGGGACGCGGCGGCGGATGCCGACGCACGACGGGTCAGGCTCACGGCAGGATGCCTCCTCGGCGGGGTGGTGCGGGACCTACGTTGTCCGCAGTGGACCGTGCGAACACGGACACCGGGTCCGTCCATTCGCGCCAAACCTTGCCAACGTGAAGGTCCCTGGTCAAGCCGCGATCGACTGTCCTCGCGGGACGACCGTCCCACATAGTGGTTGGAATCTTGACGGATATCCGTCACCGTGTCGACACGCTCGGTATCTGTGTTGATATTCGTGCACGTCAACGCTCTGAGATTGGCGCATATCGACGTCACCAAGTTCATTTCATGTCGATTGGTAAGACGGTTCCGTCAGCGTCCAGGCTTCCCAAGGACGTTCCGGTTCTGATGAAATCGCGGCCGTGCCGAATGCGGCGCGGGCCTTGCCGCATTCGCCGCCGTCCGGAAGTCCGGCGCCGGTGGCGGCACCGCCCCGGACGGGGGGACCGAGTGGGCCAAGAGATGCGCATATGACCAGCGAGGAGATGTCGTGAGCACCGGTTCTTCGGCCCAGCCTGCGACCTACGCTGCGCCCGGGCGCGGGCCGGCCGCGCCGTCGGGACCGAGCACCGGGCGCGGGCCGGTACGGCAACGGCGTGGTTTTCCGCGGCTGCGCGACATCCGAATCCGGTCCAAGCTCGCGCTGATTCTTTTCGTGCCGCTGGTTGCGGTGCTGGCACTGGCCACGGTCCGGTTGATCGACGTCGGTGGCCGGGCGGTGGACGCCGCTCAGGTCGAGGAACTGACCCGGCTCTCCACCGATGTGTCGGAACTCACTCAGACACTGCACCGGGAACGGATGGCGGCGGCCGGGTACCTTGCCGATCCGGCCGCTTCCAAGGAGGCGTACACCGCGGCGATCGCGCAGAGCGACAACCGGATTCAGCGGTACAACACCGACCGCCGGCAACTCGACGATGCGCCGCTGTCGGTGAACGAGCGACTGGTCCGGATCGACGACCACCTGCGCACCATGGACGCGATCCGGGTCAAGGTCACCGACCGCGACCAGATCGCGCCGACCGAGGCGGTGCTGCGGTACGGCGTGGTGATCACCGACCTGGTCGGCTACGGCGAGGTGGTGAGCCAGTTCGCCGGTGACGGCACGGTGGGCTACGGGCTGCGCGCGGTGTCCGCGTTCGCCCGGGCCAAGGCCGGCACCGCCGAGCAGGAGGCGATCTCGTACGCCGCGCGGGTGTCCGGCGACATCAGCGCCGAGCAGCAGGCCGCGTTCATCGCCACGCAGACCGGCCAGCAGGAGGCGCTGGAGGCGTTCGCACTGGTCGCCACACCGGAGCAGCGCGCACTCGTGAACGGCACGGTGACCGGTGACGCGGTGAACCTGGCCGACCAGGTGGTGCTCCGGCTCGCCCGGGGCGAACCGGTGCAGCCGGTGGAGATCGTCCAATCGCTCGGCTCGGTGGTCGACCTGACCCGCTGGGCCGAGCAGCTGCTGGAAAACCAGATCGTGACCGAGGCCGCCGACGAGAGCGCCGCGGTGACCCGGCAGGCCACCATCGAATCGGTACTGGTCCTAATGGTGCTGATTCTCGCGGTGGCACTGGCCATCGCGCTGGCCCGGTCGCTGAACCTCTCGTTGCGCCGGCTGCGGGAAGGCGCCCTCTCGGTGGCCCACCGGGACCTGCCGGACGCGGTGGCCCGGCTGCGGGACGTGCGCAACCTGGGCGACGGCGGCGCCGACGACATCGTCCGGCAGGTGCGTGACCCGATCCAGCTGAGGAACCGCGACGAGGTGGGCCAGGTGGCCCAGGCGTTCAACGTGGTCCACCACGAGGCGGTCCGGGTCGCGGCCGAGCAGGCCGCCCTGCGCACCAGCGTCTCGGCGATGTTCCTCAACCTGGCCCGCCGGTCGCAGAGCCTGGTCGACCGGATGATCGGCGAACTGGACCAGATCGAGCGCGGCGAGGAAGACCCGAAGCGCCTGGCGCAGCTGTTCGAGCTGGACCACCTGGCCACCCGGATGCGCCGCAACGACGAAAACCTGCTGGTGCTGGCCGGCGCCGACTCCAGCGCACCGCGCCGCGAGGACGCCCTGCTGGTCGACGCCCTGCGGGCGGCGCAGTCCGAGGTGGAGCTGTACAACCGCATCGAGTTCGGCACCGTCGACACCGACATCTCGATCACCGCGTTGGCCGTCAACGACGTCGTCCGGCTGGTCGCCGAGCTGCTCGACAACGCCACCCGGTTCTCGCCTCCGAATACCGTGGTGGTGGCCGACGCCCGGCGGATCCGCGACTACGTGGTGATCCAGATCGAGGACCGCGGCCTGGGCATGTCGCAGGAGCAGATGGACCAGCTCAACCGTCGCCTGGCCGAGCCGCCGACCGTGGACGTGGGCGCCTTCCGGCTGATGGGCCTGGCGGTGGTCGGCCGGCTCGCCGCCCGGTACGGCATCCGGGTGGAGCTGCGGGCCAACGCCGAGGGCGGCACGGTCGCCCAGGTGATCCTGCCGAACAGCATCGTGGTGCTGCCCAACCGGCCGATCGAGGTGCGCGGCGGGCGGATCCCGCAGCTCGACAGTGGATTCTCCGGCGCGTGGGACGTGCTGCCGTCCGGGCGTACCGCCACCGCCACCCTGCCGGCCGTCACGCCGGAGCCGGCCTGGCGGGCCGAACTGCCCGCGTCGCAGCATCCGGCGCTGCCCCAGATGCCGTCGCAACGGCCGGCCAGGTCGGCGCCGTCGCACGCGGTGCCGTCCCACGCGGTGCCGCCCAGCGCGGATCGGCCGCCGCTGCCCACCCGGGTCGCCCAGCCGATCGCGCAGAGCCCGGCGGAAGCGGCCGCGACCGCGTCCTCCCTCGGATCGCCGACGGTGGCGTATCCGACCGTGCCGGCCACCGCATCGCCCGACCTGCAGGTGGCCGTCGGTTTCGTCACCCCGGACGGCCGGCGGATCCCGCCGCCGCCCCGCCCGGTCAGCCCGAACCCGTCCGGGTGGGGCGCCGCGCTGGCCGCGATGCCCCCGCCGCCGCCACCCCCGGTTCCGACGCTGGCCGAGGAGCGTGCCGAGGCGCCGATCTTCCTGCAGATGCAGGCCAGTTGGTTCAAAGCACACGACGGCGTCAGTCCGGAGGACTGGAGCATGCCGACCGCCGGCTACGCCCCACCACCGGTACCGGAATCGTCGGCCCTCGGGTCCCCGGTCGTACCGGCCTCCGTGGCGCCCGCTCCACCGGCACCGGCACCGGTACGCGCGCCGGTGGCACCCGCCTCGCCGGCGCCGGCCCCACCCGCGTCGGCACCGCCCCCGCATCGAATTCCGGCCGCCGCGGCGGGTGCCTCCGGAAACGGTTCCGGGCACAATGGTGCGCGACCGGCACCCGCCGGTCCGGATCACAACGGCGGGACCTCGGTGCCCCGGCCGCGTCCCGCGGCCGAGGACCACTGGCGGACCCGCGCCGACGAAGGATGGCAGCGGGCGATGGCAGCGGCGGAACCCCCGGACGCCGGCACCACCCGCTCCGGTCTGCCCAAGCGCGTGCCCCAGGCGCAACTCGTGCCCGGCGGGGTGGCGAGCGGGCCGGGCAACCAGAATCGCCGCAGCCCCGACGAGGTGCGCGGTCTCCTGTCCGCCTACCACCGAGGTGTGCAACGCGGGCGTACGGCCGGCAGTGCGGAAGCTGCCGCAGGCGCCCCTGCTCCGAAGGAGAACGAACAGTGACCAGGCCTCCCACCATGCAGGACATGGGCTGGCTGCTCAGCAACTTCGCCGACAGCGTCGCGGGCATCGCGCACGTCGTGGCGGTCTCCGCGGACGGCCTGCTGCTGGCGTCGTCGCGGGACCTGCCGCCGGACCGGGCCGATCAGCTCGCCGCGATCGCCTCCGGCGTGGTCAGCCTGACCGAGGGTGCGTCCCGCATGTTCAGCGCCGGGCAGGTGCAGCAGACGATCATCGAGATGGACAGCGGGTACCTCTTCCTCATGTCCATCAGCGACGGTTCGTCGATGGCCGTGCTGGCCGCGCGCAGTTGCGACGTCGGCCAGGTCGGGTACGAGATGGCGCTGCTCGTCGAACGAGTCGGCGCCGCGCTCGTACCGGCGCCCCGTGAGACGGTCGGCCACCAGGTTTGACGCGTCGCCGGACGCCGGAAGGGAGGTGACCGCAGATGGGACAACCCCAGCAACCGCACGATCCACGTGGGGCGCTGGTCCGTCCCTACGCGGTCACCCGCGGCCGCACCGAGCCGCAGCGCGACATCCCGATCGAAGCGGTCCTGGTGGCCAGCCAGGCAGCCGTGCAGGAGGCCCGGTTCGCCGGGCATGACAAATACCGCATCGCCGTGCTGTGCGAACCGAGGCCGCAGTCCCTGGCCGAGATCGGGGCCCGTTGCCGGCTCCCGCTCGGGGTCACCCGGGTGCTCGTCGCGGACATGGTGGCCGAAGGACTGCTGTCATTGCACAGCGCCGCTCCCAAGCGAGGCTTCACGGAGCGGATGGATCTGCTGGAAAGGGTGTTGAGTGGACTTCGCAAGCTCTGAGCGAGCGGGGGCGCAACCCAAGGAGATCACCTCCGCGAAGATCGTCGTGGCGGGCGGTTTCGGCGTGGGCAAGACGACGCTGGTCGGCGCGGTCTCCGAGATCGA
>DASSAL010000395.1:0-5913 GCA_035685405.1 Actinoplanes sp.
GGTAGCTCTTCGATGGTCATGTTCCAGGTGTCGATGACGTCGATCCGAGCCCGCATGGATGGTGGGACGGTGATCGTGCGGAAGCGGGGCCGGCGGGCGTCGAAGTAGATCAGCACGTATTGGCCGTGGACGCCGCCCCACCCTACATCACGGTGTTCCGGCCCGAGCACCACGGCGTCCGCCGGCTCGAGATGCAGTGGGCGTGGAGCGACACGGTGTCGAGCTGGTCCTGGGACGTGCCTCCCGGGTCGCCGGTGGAGGTCGAGGTGTACAGCGACGCTGACGAGGTCGAGCTGCTGCTCGACGGGGCACCGATCGGTCGAGCCGCGGCCGGGCCCGAGCACCGATTCCGGGCTCACTTCGACGTCCGCTACTACCCGGGCACGCTCACCGCCGTCGCCTACGACGGCGACGTGGAGCGGTCCCGCACCTCGCTGACGACCGCCAACGGGGTCGGACTGGTGGCGGAGGCGGACCGTCGGATCCTGCGAGCTGACCACAGCGATCTCGCCTTCATCACGATCGAGCTACGCGACGCAGACGGCAACCTGGCGAACGCGGTCGACCGCGTCGTGTCCGTCGAGATCACCGGGCCCGGCGTACTCCAGGCTCTGGGCAGCGCCCGACCCGCGACAGAGGAGCGGTTCGACTCCCCGCACCACACCACCTTCGACGGACGGGCGCTTGCCATCGTCCGACCGACGGCCGCCGGCGTCATCACCGTCGGTGTCAATTCCGACGGCCTTCCACCGGTGACGCTCGAACTCGAGGCGCGAGAATGACTCAGCCACATGGACCCGGACCGAGGGCACGCGCACGAATCCCATTGCCAACTATGTGGGCGATACTGGGATCGAACCAGTGACCTCTCCGGTGTGAACGGAGCGCTCTCCCGCTGAGCTAATCGCCCGCCGCAGGACCAGACTGTACCGGACGGCGAGCGCGGGCGGCGAACCCGGGGTCCTGGCGGGTCGCCCACGCATCCGGTGCGCCGTGCCGCCCGGCGAGCCATGCCTATCCGGTGAGCCAGTTCCAGCACACCGCGACCAGGTCGAGCCCGAAACTCACCTTCACCGACGTCCACACCACGGCGCCGACGAAGAGCATGCCGGCGACGCCGATCAGGCAGCGCAGCGGCAGCGACTGGCGTCCCACCCAGTGCGTCCAGCTGAGCACGTGCCGTTTGGTGAACGCGAGCAGGTGTTTGGCCCAGACGAATTCGATGGCCCAGATCGCCAGGCCGAGGATCACGATCGCCCATCCAGGGCCGGGGAACGGGATCAGCACGATGCCGAGCGCCACGACCAGGCCGCCGAACACACCCACGCCGATCTTCAGACTCAGGCGCCCGGTCCGGTTGGCGCGGATTCTGTCCAAAACGCCCACACGAGTGGCCTGGTCGTCGGGTTCGGTCGTCATTTCATCCCCCAGTGTTCCGGAGCCCCGTCACTACCCGGGAGGAATGGACGTTACCGGAGTAAGTCAACTGCTGGACCACCCGACGCCGGGCGGAACCGAGTAACTGGGCAGAACAGGACAAGATACATCTTTCTCTTCTGTTGAGAGCGGGTTTCGGAACCGTCTTCCCACTACTGGGTGAGATCAGCGTATGGCGGAGCGTAACGACAGGGATCACCTGAGTATGGGAAACGCGGGGTTCACCAGCCTCGCAGCGGTGCCGGGGGGAGTTCGTCCATGAGTACCATTCGTCCAACGACCGTTGAGGTCGAAACCTCGCTGCGGCTCGTAGCGCCTGACGCCACGGCTCTGCCCGTGCGCGCCAGTCTCCGTTACGACCCAGCCGACCCATATGCGGTGCACGTGTTGTTCCACGCGGAATCAGCCGGTGGGGAAGCCGTTAGCTGGTCCTTCGCGCGTGAACTGCTCGTCACCGGGCTCGATGAGCCGGCCGGGATCGGCGACGTCCGGGTGTGGCCGTGGGCCACGCCGCGGGGCGATTTCGTCGCCCTGGCGCTGTCGTCACCCGACGGCAACGCGCTGTTCGAGGTTCCTCGCAGCGTCCTCGTCCGGTTTCTGCGGCGCACCTACGTGGTGGTACCGCGGGGCCGGGACTCCGATCACCTGGAGGTGGACGCGGCGGTCAGCCGCATGTTGGCGGGCCGATAACAACAACAGATATTCGGGGCGACCCGCGCGGAGACTGCCGGTCCGCGCGGGTCGCTCTTTTCTGATCCATGGGACAAACAAGCGCCGCGCTCGGAACCGGACAAACAACCGTCCCACCAGACAAACAAATCGTGAATGCGAATAGCGACCGATCGAGCGGTTTGTGTCGGATTTCGCCGCTCCAATCGTACGGTCCGGCAACGAGATTGATCGAGCACTCGCATCGCCGGTAACGGGCGGATACCGTCGCCTCGATGCTCACCATCGGCCAACGGGCACCGGGCGCGGCACCGCCGCCCCCGGCTCCCTCGTGGGCCGGGGTGGGCACCTCTACGCTGGCCGAGACACCGTTGGCGGCCGAGCAGGCGGCTCCGGTCCGGCTCTCGTACCACCTCCTCGCCCTGACCACCGCCGGACACGGCACGGTCGAGGTGGATTTTGAGTCCGGCCCCTGCCGCCCGGGCACGCTGCTCTGGATCCGCCCCGGGCAGGCGGTGCGGTTCGGCGGGCAGCCCGGCCTGGACGCGGCGATCATCGCCTGGCAACGCGACCTCCTGCCCGCCGATCAGCTGGCCGGTATCGGCGTGGACGACCCGTCCGGGCCGGCTCGCTGGCAGCTAGCCGGCGAGGACGAGGACGCGACGATCAGCGAGTTCGCGCAGCTGGCGGTGGACTGCCACCGGCACGCCACCCCGGCGCCGGGCGTCGCCGCGGTGGCCGCCGCGCTGCTGCGCCACCAGCTCGCCGTGCTGCTGCTGCGGATCGCGCTGCTGCCCCGCGGTCCGGGCGCCGAGCCGGGCAGCGCGGAGAGCCGCACGTTCGCCCGGTTCCGGCGCGCCCTCGAGGACGGCCATCCGCACAGCCGCCGGGTGGAGGACTACGCCGCCCGGCTGAACTGCTCGGTGCGTACGCTCACCCGGGCCAGCCTCGCGATCACCGGCCGGACCGCCAAGCAGGTGGTGGACGACCGGGTGGCGCTGGAGGCCCGCCGGCTGCTGGCCTGCACGACGCTGTCGGTGGCCGAGGTGGGCCGGCGGCTGGGCTTCCCGGAACCGACCAACTTCGGCCGGTTCTTTCATCGCGAGGTGGGCCAGAGCCCGGGGGCGTTCCGGGCGGCCGCCGGCACCGGCGCAGCGGTCCAGGTGCCCGCACCGCGACGGCCGGCCGACTGACCGCAATTCCTATATGCCCATAGACATCGGGGTAGAGTGATCCGGTGCAGATCTCCGCGCGCGGCGACTATGCGGTGCGGGCCGCTCTGAGCCTTGCCCAGACCTACCCGTCGCTGATGTCCGCCCAGGCCATCGCCCATGATCAGGACATGCCCCGCAAGTTCCTCGAAGCGGTGCTGGCCGATCTGCGCCGGGCCGGCGTGGTCCGCGCGCAGCGCGGCGCCGAGGGCGGGTACACCCTGGCCCAGTCACCCCGGGAGGTGACCATCGGCCAGATCCTGCGCGCGGTCGACGGCCCGCTGGCCGGCGTCCGTGGCCTGCGCCCGGAGGAGACCCGGTATTCCGGCGCCGCCGAGAACCTGCCGAGCCTCTGGGTGGCCGTGCGTTCGGCCGTCCGCGAGGTGGTCGACGAGGTGAGTCTGGCCGAGTTGCTCAGCGGCCGGATGCCTGCGCACGTACGGAAACTGACCACCCGGCCGGACGCCTGGCAACCACGCTGAGTTTGCCGGTCGGGCCGATCGGGCATGCCGGGACCACATCCCCGGAAGTCCAAGGAGGACATACCCGATGGGCGTCATGTTCCGCAGCCGGAGGAAGTTCGGGCCGCTCATCCTGAACTTCACCCAGAACGGCTTCTCGTCCTGGAGCATCAAGATCGGTCGTTGGTCCTGGAACTCCAGGGCCCGCGCGCACCGCGTCGACCTGCCCGGCCGACTGTCCTGGAAACAGGACAAGTCGCGGTCCTAAGAGATCACCACGTCGCCGCCCAGCCGCCCGTGCTCCGGCCGCCGGGATACGGCCCCGGAGGCCAGCAGGGTCTGCAGCACGCGGGTGGCGTCAGCGGCGCGATAGACGGTCTCGGTCAGGGCGTACGTCCGCAGCTCGGTCACCGTGGCCTCACCCACCACGGCCAGGTGGCCGAGCAGCTGGCGGCGCAGCGGACCGGGATGCGGCGTGAGGGAGATGTCGATCAGGTGCCGCTCGGGGTCGGCCGGATCCCGATACCGCACCCCGGCGAACTCGTCCACCGCCCACAGCGTCTCTTTGAACCCCTCCAGGTTCTTGCCGAGCGCCGTGGCGTACACCAGCAACTCCCCCGGCTCGTCGCCGGTCGCCAGTTCCACCGCGGTGACCAGTGGAAATCCCGCCTCACGCAGCTGTGACCGGCAGGCGTCCACATCGGTCACCGCAGCCGGCGGCAGGATCAGCAGCACCTCCGCGGGTTTGCCGACGGCCAGGGCCGCGACGGTGGCCGGCGCGGGCGGCGCCCCCGCGGCGGAGGCATCCAGAAAACCCAGCAGCGGTACGCGCGCCGCGCCGGCGGCCGTGAGCACCGCCGGGAGCCGGCCGTCCGTGCCGCCGGAGACCGCCTGCACGGTGAACCCGGCGCCGGCACCGGCCGGCAGATCGAGGCCGGACACGTCCTCGCCGACGGCGAGCATGGTGAGTTCCCGGCCCCGCACCAGATCGGACTGTTCGGCGAACACGCGCAGGGCCGCCTCGGCCAAGGCGCCGCCGTCGGCGTCCGCATACCCGTGCACGTAAGTGGCCCGGCGGGCCCGGTGCAGCGCGGCCGGCGCCCAGGCCTCCAGGTGGCGGACCAGCACTTCCCGCTTGAGCTCCCCGACGGTCATAGCTGTTTGTACCGTGTGACGTTTCGGTCAGCCACCCCCGCACCGGGGTTGTACTTACCGTGATCAACACCGCACTATGGGCACGTGCCTCCCCCGATCGCCGAAGTCACCGCACGCGCGCAGACGTTGACGTCCGCGGGCGATCTGGCCGGTGCGCGGGACGTGCTGGCGCCGGTCCTCGACCCGTCGGACACCGATCCGCAGCGCGCCACCCCCGACCTGGCCGTCGCGGCGGCGCTGCATGCCCGGATCCTGATCGCGCTCGGCGAGCCGCACGCGGCCCGGACGTGGGCCGGCTTCGCGCACGCCGCCGAGGAGCGCCTGCACGGCCCGCACGACGACCGCACGCTCGCGGCGGCGGCCACCCACGCCGCGGTGCTGGCCCGGGTCGGCAACCACGGGCGGGCCGCCCAGCTCTATCACGACCTGGTGCTGGAGCTGACCGCCCAGGAGGGCCGCGAGTCGCCGCGGGTGCTGGCCGCCGAGGCGGATCTGGCCACCGCCGAGCACGCCGCCGGGCACTGCACGGCGGCCCGCTCACGATTGGGTGAGGCGTGGGCCCGCCACCGGCGGGTGTACGGAGATCCGTCGCCGGCCGGCATCAAGATGCTGGCCCGGCTGGGCGCGATGGAACGGGAGTGTGGCCGGCACGCCGACGCCGGTCCGCACCTCGGGCTGGCCCAGGAGCTGTGCGCGCGGTACCTGCCGGACGACCACCCGTTGGTCGCCCAGATCGCCCGGCTGGCCGCCGCGCCCGCGTCCGGCGAGCACCGGTGCGGCCGGATCCGGCGGTCCACCGGCCCCGACGAGGTCGCGCCGGGCGGCACCCCGGTCGGCGCCCGGCACGCAGCCGCCACGCCGGCATCGGGGCGCGGCGCGGCGGCAGCCGGATCAGGGGTGGCCACGGCCGGGGCCACCGCGGCCGGCGGCGCGGCGGAAGCCGGCATCGGTGGGGCCGCCGGCGCCGGGGCAGCGGCCGG
>DASSAL010000396.1:0-3024 GCA_035685405.1 Actinoplanes sp.
CTGCATGCCGGGACGGGCCAGTTCGGCCCGCATCAGCAGCGCCATGAACCCGCCGATCACGAAGAACACGAAGGACGTGATCATGTACATGATCCCGATCTGCTTCGCGTCCGTCGTACGCAGGGTCCGTGCGATCGCCGACCCGCGGACCTGCCGGCGGGCCGGCCACGGGCGGACCTGCACCGGGCGTGGCGTGACGGTCGTCATGGCCACCTCCATGCCTGGCCACGCTGATCATGGACGGCAGCGGGGTCAGGCCCGTTCGACAGTCCTATCCCGGGATCATCGTCCTGCCTCGCACCGCGCGCAATGCGTGGCATGGGGAAGGGCACGGAGCCGGCCGAGCGGTATCGGCATGTGACAACCTTCGCAGACGCCGTAGGTACCTTCCGTCATGCGCCTCAGCGCTTGAGCGGTGTCGGCGATCCCTTGCCGGGCCGACGCGGCGAGGAGTTCCAGCGCCTGCGGGTCACGGTCGGCGGAGCGCCGCATCCTCCCGTAGACCGTCAGCTCCGTCAGCCGGGTGGTGTGGACGGCGAACTGTTCCTCCAGCATGGTGCGGAGCAACTCCATGGGTTCCGCGGACGAGTCGCCGGTTCCGCGTAGTGCCGTGGTCATGACGCCTCCATGGGTGACATGGTGGACTGCCGATCAGGCGATGGCCGGATGGCGAAGGAGCGACATCGCGGCCAGACCGGCCCCGTTGAGCGCGGTCGTGCGGGGATCCGCGGCTCGGTGCACGCGCAACCGCAAGCTGCGGGACAAGGCCAGGGCAAGATCCGGCCGCGTGGCGCCGTCACCCACCAGAAGCATTCCGCGCGCCGTCGCCGTGGGCAGATCGGCGGCGGCCGGGTCGGTCCGGAGGTCGTGCAGGTGGCGGGCGGCGTTGCCGCTGACCAGATCCACCGTGGCGCCATGGGCGAGGTCGCGGGTGCCGACGTCGGAGCGGCGGGCGGCGATCACCCGGCCGTTCCTCAGCAGGGCGACCTCGGTCAACTGAGCGCCGACGTCGGTGACCAGCAAGGTGCCGGCCGCCGCGCCGGAGCCGATGGCGGCCGCCCGGACGGTGTCGATGAAATGCAGCCGGGCGGGTGCGAAGACAGCGTCGAGCACGCGCCGGGTGACGGTCCGGTCGGCCTCGGTGGCCAGGACGGGCTGACACGCGACGACGACCCCGCCGGTGGGTACCGGCTGCGGGTACTGGGCGACCAGGTGCTGCAGCAACACGACGCAGCCGTCGACGTCGACCACCCGGCCCCGGCGCATGAGCGCGTCGGCGGCGACGTACCCGTCCCCGCAGGACACCGTGACGGTGCCCTGGTGCGCCGCCCACATACCGGCCACACCGCTGCCCAGGTCCACGGCGAGCGCCGCCGGTACCGGGCCGCGGTCGGGGCGCTGCCCGGCCGACGTGCGGGCCGGAGCGAGGTCTGCGGGCACGGCTGCATCGGCTCCTGTCCGGGACGAGAGGGCGGCTCACGGCTGCCTGGCGGCGCCGGACCTCCATGGTGGCCCGTTGCGCGGGCGCGCGACACGGCCGGTGACCGGACAAGAAGTCCGGTCGTCATTGCCGAGGCTCGGCAACCTTACGGTGACGATGGTGGGACGGCGGACGCCGCCGCGGCTCCACCGCGGCCGCGGCGGCGACGCTCTCTCAGGCGGTGTGCTTCTGCTGGCAGGGCACACAGTAACGGGCGTGCGGGAGGATTTCGAGGCGCTCGACCGGGATCGGGCCCCCGCAGCCCGCGCACCGGCCGTAGGTGCCACCGTCGATGCGGCGCAGGGCGCCCTCGATCTGCTCCACGGCGTGGCGGGTGGCGGCCAGCAGCGCCGCCTGGTTGCCGGGCCCCGGCAAGGTGCGCAGCCGGCTCGACTCGACCACCGCGGTCGCCGTGGTCGCCGTGGTCGTCCTGGCCGAGGCGGTCCCAGGAGGTCAGTGACGGAGTCAGGAGAACAGCTGCGCGCCGTACTTCATCACCACGAGCAACACCAGAACGAGCAGCCAGATGACCACCGCGATGGCGTCGAGGTCGGCATCGATCGCGGACCGGAGCGTCGACCGCAGCGGAGCCGGGACCGGCAGGTTGCCGTCGCGGATGTTGACGTGTGTCAGCGTGGCGAAGACCAGGGTGGTGGAGACGGTCACCAGCAGGCACCACGGGCACAGCGCACCGATGTGGACCATCGACTGGTAGAACAGCCAGTACGCGAAGAGCACGCCGAGGGTGTAGACGATCTGCGCGGCGACCATGAACCAGCGCGGGAACCGGACGCCGCCCAGGCTGGCCACCGCGATGGTGATGACCACGGGCTCGGCGACCAGCCCGAGGAACGCGTTCGGGAAGCCGAACAGCTCGGCCTGCCAGGAGGTGGCGACCGTGCCGCAGCTGATCACCGAGTTGATGTTGCAGGAGAGGGCCGCTTCCGGGTCCGCGGCCAGCCGCACCGCGTCGATCGACAGCACGAACGAGGCCAGCAGGCTCAGGCACGCGGAGAACAGCATGGTGCCGAAGATCCAGGCGTTGGAGTGCCGTACCCGCCGCAGCCCGGCCAGCGAAACGCTCACTGCCGGCCCTTCGCCGCGGTGACCGCCTCGGTCAGCGGCCCGGCGGTGTAGAGGTCACCCTTGAACACCGTACCGTTGATCTTCACGGTGGGCGTACCGGTGATGGTGTCGAACGCCGCCTTGGTGGACTTCTCGATCCACGGCTCGAAGATCCGGTCGCCGAACACGTCGACGACGCCCTGCGGCACGCCGGCCTGCCGGGCCAGCTCGGCGATCTGGGCGTCGGTCAAGCCTTTGGTGCCTTCCTGCGGCTGGTTGGCGAACAGCGCCCGGTTCAGCGCCATCACCTTGTCCGGCGCCCGGTCGGCCACCGTCACCACCGCGTTCGCCGCGCGGGTGGAGTATCGCGACCCTTGGGAGGTGTCGTCCAGGAACGCCAGCGGATACAGCTCCAGCCTGGCCGTGCCGTCGGCGATGAGCTTGTCGATCTCGCCGCTGTTGGCCTGCTCGAACCGTCC
>DASSAL010000397.1:0-5844 GCA_035685405.1 Actinoplanes sp.
CACCGAGCTCACCGACATCACCGAGGTCGAATACCGGCAGCTGCGTCTGGAGCGTGTCGTCCTGGTCGGCGTCTGGACCTCCGGCAGCGTGACCGAGGCGGAAAACTCGCTGACCGAGCTGGCGCTGCTCGCCGAGACCGCTGGCTCGCAGGTGCTCGAGGGCCTCATCCAGCGCCGCAACCGGCCCGACCCGGCCACCTTCATCGGCCGCGGCAAGGTCGACGAGCTGCGCGACGTGGTGCTGTCCACCGCCGCCGACACGATCATCTGCGACGGCGAGCTGTCCCCGTCCCAGCTGCGCAACCTGGAGCAGCAGATCAAGGTCAAGGTGGTCGACCGGACGGCGCTGATCCTGGACATCTTCGCCCAGCACGCGAAGAGCAAAGAGGGCAAGGCCCAGGTCGAGCTGGCCCAGCTGCAATACCTGCTGCCCCGCCTGCGCGGCTGGGGTGAGACGCTGTCCCGCCAGACCGGCGGCCGGGCCGGCGGCGCGGGCGGCGGTGTGGGTCTGCGTGGTCCCGGTGAGACGAAGCTGGAGACCGACCGCCGCCGGATCAACACCCGGATCGCCCGGCTGCGCCGCGAGATCAAGGCGATGCGGACGGTACGGCAGACCAAGCGGTCCCGCCGCTCCCGCAACGGCGTGCCGGCGGTGGCCATCGCCGGTTACACCAACGCCGGCAAGTCCAGCCTGCTGAATCGGCTGACCTCGGCCGGCGTGCTGGTGGAGGACGCGCTGTTCGCCACGCTCGACCCGACCACCCGCCGGGCGGCGGCCGAGGACGGTCGCGTCTACACCATCTCCGACACCGTCGGGTTCGTCCGGCACCTTCCGCACCACATCGTCGAGGCGTTCCGCTCGACGCTGGAGGAGGTGTCGTACGCCGACCTGGTGGTGCACGTGGTGGACGGCGCGCACCCCGACCCGGAGGGCCAGGTCAGCGCGGTCCGGGAGGTGCTCGCCGAGGTGGGCGCCGACGGGATCCCGGAGCTGCTGGTCGTCAACAAGGTGGACGCCGCCGACGAGGAGACGCTGCTGCGGCTCAAGCGGACCTGGCCCGACGCGGTGTTCGTGTCCGCGCGCAGCGGGGTGGGCATCGAGGAGCTGCGCCGCGCGATCGACACCCACCTGCCACGCCCGGCCGTCGAGCTCCGGGTGCTGCTGCCGTACGACCGTGGGGACCTGATCGCCCGCATCCACCGCAGCGGCCAGGTGCTCAGCACCGTGCACACCGACCGGGGTACCGAGCTGCGAATCCGGGTGGACGAGCACCTCGCGGCGGATCTGCGGGAGTTCACCACCTGACCGGCCCAGCCGATTCCACAGGTAACACCGGCACGGGACGCCGCATGCGACACTGATCGGATGCGGCGTCTCGTGGTCTCGGTCGGAGTCACCCTCGGGCTGGTTCTGATCGGCGCCGGCCCCGCCTTCGCCGAGCCGGTCCCCGAGGCCGGCGCGACGCAGGAGGCGGCACCCGGCAAGAAGGTCTGCAAGGTCACCGACGATCGGCTCGACGAGCTGTCCGGGATCGTGGCCACCGACGACGGCTTCATCGTGATCAACGACAGCACCCAGCAGTCCAGCCGCAAGCGCGTGTTCTTCCTGAACGACAAATGCAAGGTCGTGGACGACGTGCCGTTCAGCGGTAACGGCCCCCGCGACACCGAGGACCTGCTGCTGTCCGCCGACGGCAAGACGCTGTGGATCGCCGACATCGGCGACAACCGGCGTGAGCGCGGCACCATCGGGCTGTGGACCATGCCGTCCGACGGCTCGAAGCGACCCAAGATCCACCGCTTGGCATACCCGGACGGCCCGCACGACGCCGAGGCGCTGCTGCTGACCGCCGACGACGTCCCGATCATCGTCACCAAAGAGGTGAGCAGGCCGGCCGCGCTCTACCAGCCGACCGCCGCCCTGAAGACGGAGAACACCGAGGGCGTGCCGATGAAGAAGGTCGGCGAGGTGACCGTCCCGCCCAGCAACACTCCCAGCAACACGCTGGCCCGGCTGGGCCGGGGCACCATCGACGGCGGCGCGGTGTCCTCCGGCGGCGGCAAGGTGGTGCTGCGGACGTACACCGACGCGCTGGAATGGACGGTGTCCGGCGGTGACGTGGTGGCCGCGCTCAAGGGGGAGCCGCGGGTGACGCCGCTGCCGCAGGAGCCGCTGGGCGAAGCGATCACGTACAGCCCGGACGGCAGATACTTCTACACCGTCTCGGACATGCAGGGAGACACCGAGACCGACAACTACATCCTGCAGTACACGCCGGTCTCGGCCGCGTCCACCACCAAAGCGGCGGACGGCACGGGGGGTGGCGGCGAGGGCGGCGGCGCCTCCTGGTTCGACAACCTGAGCATCAACGACATCACCTACCTGATGGGCGGCGTCGGGGTGATCGGCGCGATCCTGGTGGGACTGGGCATCTTCGGCATCATGCGGGCCCGCAAGCGCCCACCCGGACAAGCGGTCGTCAATGGCGGCCCGGCCGGGCCGAAACCGACGGACGCCGAGACCGAGTTGCTCGCGGTGGGCGGGGCGAAAGCCGGAGCGGGCGTGTACGGCAGCGGGTCCGGGGCGTACGGCGGCAAGCCGGCACCGCACAAGGGCGGCGTGTACGGCGGCAGCCGGCCCTCGCCGGGTTCTGGCCGTCCTCCGCCGGGTGGCGGGCCTTCGCAGGGTGGCGGGCCTTTGCAGGGTGGTGGGCCTTCGCAGGCTGGTGGCCGCGCGTCCCAAGGTCGTCCCGTTCCGGGAGCGGCCCGTCCCGGCGCCGGCGGCCGGCCCGGTGTGAACGGCCAGCCGATCCCTGGCCGGCCCGGTGTGAACGGCCAGCCGATGCCCGGCCGGCCCGGTCCCGGCGGTCAGCCGGTTGCCCGGCCCGCTCCCGGTGGGCGGTCGAGCGGCGGCCAGCCCGGTGGGCGGTCGAGCGGCGGCCAGCCCGGAGGGGCTCCTCGTGGCGGTGGTTACTCCGGTGGGCGGTCCGGCGGTGGCGGTGAGTCCGGTGGGCGGTCCGGCGACGGCCAGCCCGGAGGGCTGCCCGGCGGTGGTGGTCACTCCGGTGGGCGGTCCGGCGGTGGCGGTCAGCCGATGGGCCGGCCCGGTTCGGGTGGCGGCCGGTCCGACGGCGGCGTGTACGGCGCACCACCGGCGAATCCACCCGGCGCGTCGCGCGGCGGCAACGCCGGTGGCCCGGGGCAGCGCTCGTCCGGCTGGTTCGGTCCGGACAACGGCCGGCCCGTGCCCAGCGATTCCGCGGACTCCCGGGACCGCGACTACGACTACCGCGGCTACGGCCGGTAGCTGACGACGGTTCGGGCCGGGCCGCTGGACAGCGACCCGGCCCGGTCAGCGTCTCCGCCCCAGCTCTGGGAATTCAGACGCGGCGCAGCACCGCGACCACCCGGCCCATGATGACGGCGTCGTCGCCGGGAATCGGGTCGAAGGACGGGTTCGCCGGCATCAGCCAGACGTGCCCGTCCCGCTGGCGGTAGCTCTTCACGGTGGCCTCGCCGTCGATCATCGCGGCCACGATGTCACCGACGTTGGCGGTCGGCTGCTGGCGGACCACCACCCAGTCGCCGTTGCAGATCGCCGCGTCGATCATCGAGTCGCCCTTGACCTCGAGCATGAACACCTCGCCCTCGCCGACCAGCTCGCGCGGCAGCGGGAAGAAGTCCTCCACCGCCTGCTCGGCGAGGATCGGCCCACCGGCGGCGATCCGGCCGACCAGCGGCACGTACGCCGGCGCCGGCCGCGCCGACCGCAGCGTCTCCTCATCGACCACCTCGTTCGGGGCGCGCACGTCCACCGCCCGCGGCCGGTTCGGGTCACGGCGCAGGAAACCCTTGGTCTCCAACGCCTTGAGCTGATAGGCCACGCTCGACGGGGAGACCAGCCCGACCGCCTCGCCGATCTCCCGGACGCTGGGCGGATATCCGTACCGCTCCACCCAGTCCTTGATGAACTCCAGGATCTTGCGCTGGCGTGCGGTCAGGTCGGCGGTCACCACGTCGGGAAACTGGCTGACCGGGGTGACCGAACGCAGCTGCGGCGCGTCGGCGCCGCGGGCCCGGTTCGGCGTCCGCCGGCGCAGCGCCGCCGCGGTGTTCGCGGCCTCGGGCTTCTTGCTCTGGTATTGCCGGCTCGTCCGGTCGTCGGTGGACACGTCCGCCCTCCCTGTCGCCCGTGCCGTCGTCGGCACGTGGTGTTTCGCGGAGCCGGAACCCGCCCGTGGGGATGGTCGTTTGTCCCGGCTGACCCCTTCTGATGCAAGACCCTATTGGCGCGGTGCGACATATTCAAACATCTGTACGACTTTCCTTCGGCGTGTCGCCCGGAAGTGCTCGACTTTCGCACGCGCGTTCTGATACACCGTCGTACGGCCGTTCGATCGAACGCGCGTACGAGGAAGGTGAACAAAGATGGTGACCAGCTCATATCGCCGCCCTCCGCTGCGCCTCACCCGGCGCGGGCGTGTGGTCGTGCTCGCCTTCTTCGTGCTGATGGCGTCGCTGGCGAGCGCCATCCTGCTGGCCACCGCGTCGCGAGCGGAAAGCCCGGGGAGCGGGCCGGCGCACGCGGGCCCGAGGCCGTCGGTGGTGGTGCGGCCGGACGACACGTTGTGGTCGATCGCCACGCGGGCGGCGCCGGACCGGGATCCGTACGCCGCGATGGCCGAGATCAAGAAGGTCAACGGCATCCAGGGGTTCGTCGTGCACCCGGGTCAGCGGCTGCACCTGCCCAGCACGTGGTGAAGCCGGCCGGCAAGCGTTGCTGATCGCCGGCCGGCAAGCGTTGCTGATCGGCCGGCAAGCGTTGCTGATCGGCCGGCAGGCATTGCTGATCGCCGGCCGGCGAGCGCTCGGTGATCGCCGGCACACCGGCCGTGTCGAGCTCAAAATAACGGCGCGCCGACGCGCCGGTTTGCTTGCGTCCGGGTCCGCGGCGGCCTAACGTCGACCCCAACATCTAGTAGTTACAACCGTGTAAGTCGGCCACAGGTTGGGGTAACACTCCACAGGTTATCCACAGCGCCACCCTCGCCGGTGGGCGCTGGTTCGGCGTGCCCGTTCCATGCCTGTGACGGTGGGAGGAGTGCGTCATGCGGTGCCCGTACTGCCGGCATGCCGACTCGCGCGTGGTGGACTCGCGAGAGGCCGATGACGGCCAGCTGATCCGCCGCCGCCGGTCCTGCCCGGAGTGCGGCAAGCGGTTCACCACGGTCGAGGAAGCGGTCCTCGCGGTGGTCAAGCGCAGCGGCGTCACCGAGCCGTTCTCCCGCATCAAGATCATGAGCGGGGTGCGCAAGGCGTGCCAGGGCCGGCCGGTGGACGAGGACGCCATCGCGCTGCTGGCGCAGAAGGTGGAGGAGACGGTCCGCGCCAGGGGCGCCGCCGAGATTCCCAGCCACGACGTCGGCCTGGCCATTCTCGGGCCGCTGCGCGACCTGGACGAGGTGGCGTATCTCCGGTTCGCGAGCGTCTACAAGTCGTTCGACTCGCTGGACGAGTTCGAGAAGGAGATCGCCGCGCTGCGGGAGGCCAGCGCCGCCCGGGAGCGTGTGGCGCCGGGCGACACCAGGACGGGCGCGACCCGCGGCACCGCCGAAACCGGCCGGGAGGGCGCCACGAGTAGCGCTGCGGAAGCCAGCCGGGAGGGCGCAGCCCGCGGCGCCGCGGAGACCGCCCGGGAGGCCGCCGCACGGCACGCCGTGGCAGCCCGGTCCGGCGGCCGCGGGAGCCGGGTCACCAGCCCGTGAGCACCGAAATCAGGACTTGATCCGTAGGTAGCGGCTGCGCCGCTCGGCAAGAGGCAAGAAAACCGAAGTCGAAAGCGTT
>DASSAL010000398.1:0-16221 GCA_035685405.1 Actinoplanes sp.
CGACCCTGTTGGCGCGGCGGCGTCTGGACCGGAGCGCAGCGAGGACCAGACGTCGCCTCTCGGCGCCGCACGAGGACGTGAACCGTCTGGCTCTGTGAGCGTCCGGCCGGCCACCTTCGTCCGCCTCAAGCTGCGCATCACGGTCAACGGCTTCCGCGGCCAGACCTGGCGGGTCGCCCTGTTCGTGCTCGGCATCGTGCTGGCGGTCAGCTCGGCGGCCGCCGGATACGCGATCTTCGCGATTCCGGGGCTGCTCGACGACCCGCGCGTCGCCGGGATGCTGCTGACCCTCGGCGGGGCGGCGATCGTGGTCGGCTGGCTGTTTCTGCCGCTCGTCTTCTTCGGGGTGGACGAGTCGCTGGATCCGGCCCGGTTCGCGCTGCTGCCGCTGACCCGGCGGACCCTGATCACCGGGTTGTTCGCGGCCTCGGCGGCCGGCGTGCCGGCCATCGCGACGCTGGTCGCCACGCTCGGCATGGTCGACACCGCCGCCCGGCTCGGCGGTGCGCCGGCCGCGCTGGCGCAGATCGCCGGGATTCTGCTCGGCCTGCTGCTCTGCGTCGCGGTCAGCCGGGCGGTGACCAGTGCGTTCGCCACGGCGCTGCGGTCACGGCGGGCCCGCGATCTGGCCACCGTGCTGCTCGCCGTGCTCGCGGCCCTGCTCGGGCCGTTACAGATCGCCGCCCTTGCCGGTGCGCAGCGCGCCGACTGGGACCGGG
The DNA here is from genome assembly GCA_035685405.1 of Actinoplanes sp. Taxonomy (GTDB): domain Bacteria; phylum Actinomycetota; class Actinomycetes; order Mycobacteriales; family Micromonosporaceae; genus Actinoplanes. Next base: position 720 of record DASSAL010000398.1, read on the forward strand.
TGGCGGACGTGGCCGCGGTGATCGGCTGGACGCCGCTGGGCGCCGGGTACTCCCTCGGTCTGGACGTGGCGACCGGGCGGGCGTGGGCCGTACCGCTCAAGCTCTTGATCGTCGGGCTCGCCATCCTGGGTCTGCTGTGGTGGTGGTCGGCGACCCTGGAACGGGCCATGCTCGGCACCGCGGGCACCCGCGCGACTGCTGCCGGAGACATCGCCGCCGGACGCTCGCCAGTGCGCCGGCTGGTGTTGCGCTGGCTGCCGGCCAGCCGGTTCGGCGCCCTCGTGTCGCGGGAGCTGCGCTACTGGTGGCGGGAATCGCGACGGCGGGCCAGCCTGATCACGCTCGGTGTGGTGGGAGTGTTCCTGCCGGTGGTGCTCGGGGTGACCAGTGGCGGCGCCGGGGGGATGCTGATCTTCGTCGGTGCGCTGGCCGCGGTGAACCTGGCCAACCAGTTCGGGTTCGAGGGCACGGCATACGCGGCCAACCTCGCGGCCGGCGTGCCCGGCCGAGCCGAGATCCAGTCCCGGGCCACGGCGTTCTCGGTGGTCATCGTGCCGTTGCTGATCGTGGTCGCGGTGGCGGCCGGGATCGCGGCCGGCCGGCCCGCCGCCATTCCGGCCCAGCTCGGCACGCTGCTCGCCGCGTATGGCGTGGGCCTGGCCGTGGTGATGCCGGTCTCGGTGCGCGGGGCGTACGCCCTGCCGGACACCGCCAACCCGTTCGCCATGTCCTCCGGTGGGGGCATGGCGAAAGGGCTGCTCGCCTTCGGCGCCATCCTGGCAGCGGTGATCGTCACGCTGCCCGTGCAGATCGCGGCCTATCTGCTGGGTGACGTGTGGCTGTGGATCGGCCTGCCGATCGGTGCGCTGTACGGCGGGATCGCCGCTTTCCTGGGCGTCCGGCTGACCGGTGACCTGCTGGACCGGCGGATGCCGGAGCTGCTGGCCGCGGTCACCCCGAACCGCTGACCGTCAGGCCGGCGCGCACGAACGCGCGCTTCGGGTACATCTTGACGACGACGCTCGCGATCTCGCCGATGCCCATCGGCGACCGCTGCTTGATCCGGATCGTCCGCCGCGGCGGGGTTCCTGCTCGGCCTGGACCGCCGATTCCCCGGCAGTCGATCTCGTCAAGTCAGATGATGCACCGTCAAGGGGGGTTCAATATGGGCGTGAACCCGGTTGAGCCAGGCGCGCAGATTCATTCCACCGACCCGTTCGCCACCCGTGAGCAGGACAGATCGCCGGTACGCCGGTTCCGCGGCCGGATCGCCGCGGGCGTCACCCTGTGGACCACCACGGGGCCGGCCGGGCTGACCGTCAGCTCGATGACGGTGGCCGACGGCGACCCGGGGCGGGTGCTGGGCCTGGTGGACGAGGAGAGCGACTTCTGGACGGCGGTCAGCCGGTCCCGGCGGTTCGCGGTCACCCCGCTGGGCGAAGGCGACCAGCAGCTCGCCGACCGGTTCGCCGGGCTCATGCCGGCGCCCGGCGGACCGTTCGCCCACGGCGAGTGGACCGCCACCGACTTCGGACCGGTGCCGGCCGGGGCCGGCAGCTGGGCCGGTTGCCATCTGGTCGGCGAGCGGCCGGTCGGCTGGTCGCTGCTGCTCGAGGCAACCATCGGGACGGTGCACACCGGCCCGGATCAGGGCCCCTTGCTGCACTACCGCGGGCGATACCGGCCGCTCGGGTAGGACGCCCGCTCGGCGCACTCAGACGGCCGCTCAGCGCAGCCGACGACCGGCGGCCAGTGACAGCGCTCACTCCTTCGTACGGTGCCGAAAAGCCCTTGAAGGTGGTGAACCCGTTGACGACAGATACGCCTGACTCGACAACCGCCGCGACATACCTTGCGGTCCAGCGTTCCGATGACTTCGCACGCCTGCGCAAGACGCTTCGCGGCTTCATCTTTCCGATGACCATCGCGTTCTTCCTCTGGTATGCGCTGTACGTGCTGCTGTCCGCGTACGCCCGCGGATTCATGAGCATCAAGCTGGTCGGCAACATCAACGTCGCGCTGCTGTTCGGCCTGTTGCAGTTCGTGTCGACGTTCCTGATCGCCTGGTACTACTCGCGGTTCGCGGCCCGCAAGGTGGACCCGCTCGCCGACCGGATCGCGGCCGAACTGGCGAACCGGGGGGCGGAGAAGTGAGCGCGATTCTCGCTGCCGAGGCGTCGTCCGCGACGTCGCGAACCTTGACCATCACCCTGTTCCTGGTCTTCGTGGCGATCACCCTGGCCATCACGATCTGGGCCAGCCGGCAGACCAAGACGGCCACCGACTTCTACGCCGGTGGCCGGTCGTTCTCCGGCTTCCAGAACGGCATGGCGATCGGCGGCGACTACATGTCGGCGGCGTCCTTCCTCGGCATCGCCGGTCTGATCGCGCTGTTCGGCTACGACGGCTTCCTCTACTCCATCGGCTTCCTGGTGGCGTGGCTGGTGGCCCTACTGCTCGTGGCCGAGTTCCTGCGCAACTCCGGTCGGTACACGATGGCCGACGTGCTGGCCTTCCGAATGCGCCAGCGCCCGGTCCGCACCGCGGCCAGCGTCTCCACCATCGTCGTGTCGATCTTCTATCTGATCGCCCAGATGGTCGGCGCCGGCGCCCTGGTCAGCCTGCTGCTGGGCATCGCACCCGGCACCACGTTCCTGGGCATGGATGCGGACACCGCCAAGATCGCAACGATCATCATGGTCGGCGCTCTGATGATCATCTACGTCACGGTCGGTGGCATGAAGGGCACCACGTACGTCCAGATCGTCAAGGCGTTCATGCTCATGGGCGGCGCGCTGATCATGACGCTGCTGGTGCTGGCGCACTACAAGTTCAACCTGTCCACGCTCCTCGGTGAGGCCGCCGAGCAGTCCGGCAAGGGTGCCGCGTTCCTGGAACCGGGTCTGCGATACGGCGTCGAGACCGAGGGCGACGCGCTCAAGACCTTCTACAGCAAGATGGACCTGCTCTCGCTGGGCATCGCGCTGGTGCTGGGGACGGCCGGCCTGCCGCACATCCTGATCCGCTTCTACACCGTCCCGACGGCGCGAAGCGCGCGCAAGAGCGTGCTGTGGGCGATCGGCATCATCGGCACCTTCTACCTGTTCACGCTGGCTCTGGGCTTCGGCGCGGCGGCCCTGGTGGGCAGCGCGGAGATCACCGCGCAGGACCGGGCGGGCAATACCGCGGCGCCGCAGCTGGCGCAGGCGCTGGGCATCGATTATCTCGGCGGCGAAACCGGCGGTGCGATCATGCTGGCGGTGATCGCGGCGGTCGCGTTCGCCACCATCCTGGCCGTGGTCGCCGGCCTCACCCTGGCATCGTCGTCCAGCCTGGCGCACGACTTCTACGCCAGCGTGATCCGGCGCGGCCAGGCCTCGGAACGCGACGAGGTCCGGGTGGCCCGGATCGCCGCCCTGGTCATCGGCGCGATCTCGATCGCTCTGTCGATCTTCGCGCAGAACCTGAACGTGGCGTTCCTCGTCGCGCTGGCGTTCGCGGTGGCCGCGTCGGGCAACCTGCCGGCCATCCTCTACAGCCTGTTCTGGAAGCGGTTCAACACCTCCGGGGCGATCTGGGCCATCTACGGCGGCCTGATCTCCGCCGTGGTCCTGGTGTTCTTCTCGCCGGTGGTGTCGGGCTCCGCCACGGCGATGTTCCCGGACAGTGACTGGCAGTGGTTCCCGCTGTCCAACCCGGGCATCCTCTCCATCCCGATCGGCTTCCTCTGCGGCTGGCTCGGCACGGTGATATCCAAGGAGCACAACGAGGACAAGTACGCCGAACTCGAGGTCCGGTCGCTGACCGGGTACGGCGCCCACTGACCGAATCGTACGAGGGACGAGGGGCCGGCAGAAGCCGGCGGTGGGTCAGTGTGCCGGCCGGTGCGCTGACCCACCGTCTTCTCGGCTGAGTACCCGGCCGGCCCTTCGCTTAGAGTTACCGCCATGGCAGTGACGCAGCGGTACGGCGAAGGCCATCGCATCCTGGTCAGTGGCGGCGCCGGCTTCGTACCGTCGCACGTGGTGGACGCGCTGCTGGCCCGCGGCTGCGAGGTGGTGGCCGTCGACAACTTCATCACCGGCTCCCGCGACAACCTCGCCCACCTGGCGACCGAGGACCGGTTCACGCTGATCGAGGCGGACCTCGGCGACGGTCTGCCGCCGCTGCCCGGCCGCTTCGACGCGATCCTGCACATGGCGTCCCCGGCCAGCCCGACGGACTTCGCGAAGCTGCCGGTGGAGATCCTCAAGGTGGGTTCGGTCGGCACGATGGCGCTGCTCGACCGGGCGGTCGCCGATGCCGCGCGGTTCCTGATGGCGTCCACCTCCGAGGCGTACGGCGACCCGCTGGTGCACCCGCAGCCGGAGAGCTACTGGGGCAACGTCAACCCGATCGGCGTCCGCAGCGTCTACGACGAGTCGAAGCGGTTCGCCGAGGCGGCGACCATGGCGTACCACCGGTTCCACGGCCTGGACACGGCGATCGTGCGGATCTTCAATACGTACGGTCCGCGGATGCGCCCCGACGATGGCCGGGCCATCCCGACGTTTATCAGCCAGGCCCTGCGCGGCGCACCGATCACCGTGCAGGGCAGCGGTGCCCAGACCCGCTCGATCACCTACGTCGACGACCTGGTGCGCGGCATCCTGCTGCTGCTCGACTCGACCGAGACCGGGCCGATCAACTGCGGCACCGAGCACGAGATGACCATGCTGGAGCTGGCCGAGCTGATCGTCCGGCTGACCGGTAGCAGCTCGTCGATCGTGCTGGTGCCGCGGGCCGCCGACGACCCGGAGAAGCGCCGGCCGGACCTGACCCTGGCGCGCACGAAGTTAGGCTATGAACCGCAGGTCGGACCGGAGGAAGGGCTGCGGCGGACCATCGCATTCTTCGCAAGCTGACAGATTCGCCGCTGTAGTGAACGATGCACGTCGGGTAATTGTCTCCTCCCTTCGTGCCGAGCCGGTGTTGATGCACGCTTTGCCGGGATCGGGGTCACTAACCTGGGATCATGTCTGCGACCACGTCCCCCTACGGCCGGTCCTCCTCCGGCCGGGCCTCGGTGCCCGGTGCCGGCGGACGCGCCTCCGTACCCGCCCGGCCGTCCACCGGTCGCGCCGGGGTCCCCAGCGCCTATCGCCAGGGCCAGGGACGGGACGACTGGCCGCCGCGGGGCAACGGGCCGTCGGGTCCGGGCGGTCCGCCGCCGCGCGGCCCGAGCGGCAGTGGTCCGGGCCGGCCTTATCGGGGCAAACCGAAGCCACGCTGGGGTCGCATCGCCCTGGTGGCCGGCGTCCTGGTCATCATCGGCGGTCTGATCGCCGGCATCGCGCTCTACGGCTACGCCGCCGGCCTCGACAAGGACCTGAAGCGCACCGACGCCTTCTCCGAAATCACCAACGGCCGGCCGGTCAAGGAGGTGGCGGGTGTCCAGAACATCCTGCTGGTCGGGAGTGACTCCCGAGACCCGGACGCCATCAGCGCCCAGGTCAGCGAGTGGCGCGCCGACACGCTGATCCTGATGCACATCCCGTCCGACCATAAGTCGGCCCAGCTGGTGTCCATCCCCCGCGACCTGTGGGTGCAGGTGCCGTCGGCGAACAACGCGCCGTGCGACTCGGGCAGCCGGGCCAAGATCAACGCGTCGTTCGCCTTCGGCGGCCTGCCCCGCGCGGTCCGCACCGTGGAGTGCATGACCGACGTGCACATCGACCACGTGATGGCGATCGACTTCGGCGGCTTCAAGGAGGTCACCGACGCGCTCGGCGGAGTGGACCTCAAGGTGGAGCAGTCGATCACCTCGATCCACAAGCCGTACCGCAAGTTCACCAAGGGCACCATGCACATGGACGGCGCCCACGCGCTGGACTGGATCCGCCAGCGCAAGCAGTTCCCGCAGGGTGACTTCGCCCGGATGCGGCACCAGCAGGAGTTCCTCAAGGCGCTGATGAACAAGGCGTCCAGCACCGGCACGCTGACCAACCCGGCCAAGATGAACGACTTCCTCAAGGCCGTGACCGCTGCGGTGACCGTGGACAACGGGTTCTCGATCACCGACATGGCGGTGCAGTTCCGCAATCTGCGCGGCGAGAACCTCACCTTCATCACCAGCCCCAATCTGGGCAGCCAGACCATCGCCGGACAGAGCGTCGTGGTGTCCGACCGGGAGAAGGCACTCGCTTTATACGAGGCGATGGCTGCCGACAAGATGAGTGAGTGGATGGCGGCGAACGAGGCCGGGAAGCCGTCGACCCGGGCCGGCGGATGACAGCGGACGTCTCCTAACCGCAGCGGGTCGGTGGCGTACACCGGCCCGCTGTTGGTGTGGAGGGACGCATGCGGGCGCCGCTGTGGGCGAAGACGGCCATCGTGCTCGGCGTGATGCTGATGCTGGCCGGCACCGGGGGCCTGCTCGGCAGCCGGTGGCTGATCAGCACGGCGACCGGCGCGGTGATCCAGCAGAACCTGCTCGGCGACACCAAGAAGACGGCGGCCGAGGGCGGCAACAACCTCACCGGGCCGATCGACCTGCTGCTGCTCGGCGTCGACGCCCGCCGGCGCTGGGCAGTCGACGACCTGCGCGCGGACACCATCATCGTGCTGCACATCCCGGCCTCGCACGACCGGGCGTATCTGATCTCCATCCCGCGCGACACCGAGGTGCCGGTGCCGCCCTTCGGCAAGAGCCGTTATCCCGGCGGCACCGCCAAGGCCACCGAGGCGTTCTTTCACGGCGCGCAGCACGGTGGTGGCTGGGCGGGCGGCGCGCAGCTGCTCGCCCAGACGCTGAAGAACGCCACCGGGATCAGCTTCGACGGCGCCGCGATCATCGACTTCGGCGGCTTCCGCAGCGTGATCAACGCGCTCGGTGGCGTACGAATGTGTGTCGACCAGCGGGTCCGGTCCCGGCACATGGTGTACGTCGACGGCAGGCCGACCTGGCTGGCCGACGCGCGCCGGTCCGGCAAGCCGATGACCACCATCTGGCACGAGCCGGGCTGCCGGCAGATGGCCGGCTGGGAGGCGCTGGACTACGCCCGCCAGCGGTACGGCCTGCGGAACGGCGACTACGACCGGCAACGGCACCAGCAGCAGCTGATCAAGGCGATGGTGCGCAAGGCCGGCAGCACCGGGGTGCTGACCAACCCGCTCCGAGTGGACGCGCTGATCAAGGCGGCCGGCAGGGCGTTCGTGCTGGACACCGGCGGGGTCCCGGTCGCCGACTTGATGTTCACCCTCAAGGGCGTGACGGCCGACGACATGGTGCTGCTGCGCACCAACAACGGCACGTTCGCCGGCAACGGCCGCGGTCGGGAGTGGCTCACCGCGCAGAGCCGGGCGATGTTCGCGGCGGTACGGCAGGACCAGCTCGGGGAGTACGTCCACCGCCACCCGGGCGTGGTCGCCGGGAAGCAATAAGCTGGGTGCGTGTTCGGACCTCAGGTACCCGGCGTGGACCCGGCGCAGGTGGACGACGACGCCTACCTGCTCGACGTCCGCGAACCCGACGAGTGGACGGCCGGCCACGCCCCCGGAGCCCATCACCTGCCGATGATGGAGATACCGGTCCGGATGGGCGAGATCCCGATGGACGGCGACGTGGTCGTGGTCTGCCGCTCCGGGGGGCGATCCGCCCAGGTGGTCGGGTACCTGCTCGGCCAGGGCTGGGACAACGTGTGCAACCTGGACGGCGGCATGCAGTCCTGGTCCGCCGTCGGCCGGGACGTGGTCAGCGAGAACGGTCAGCCGGCCCGGGTGTTGTGACGTACCGACCACTGGTCTTCGCGCACCGGGGCGGAGCCGACGCGCTGCCGGAGCACACCCTCGCCGCCTACCTGCGGGCGCTCGACGAGGGGGCGGACGGCCTGGAGTGCGACGTTCGGCTGACCCGCGACGGCCACCTGGTGTGCGTGCACGACCGCCGGTTGAACCGGACCAGCAACGGCCGTGGCCGGGTCAGCGCCAAGACCCTGGCCGAACTGGACGCGCTGGACTTCGGCTCCTGGCATCCCGCCTCGATCGAGGAGCCGGCGCCCGACCTCACCCGCCTGCTCACCCTCGACCGGCTGCTGACGGAGGTGCGGGGCTGCGGCCGCCCGGTCCGGCTGCTGATCGAGACCAAACACCCGTCGCGGTACGGCGCGTACGTGGAACGCCGGCTCGTCGACCTGCTGCGCCGGCACGGCCTCGCCGACCCCCGCCCGGGCGACCCGGTGCAGGTGACCGTGATGTCGTTCTCGGCGCTCGCGCTGCGCCGGATGCGGATGCTGGCGCCCGGCGTACCGACGGTGTATCTGCTGGAATTCCTGCCACCGGGCGTCGCGCGCGGCCGGCTGCCGTTCGGCGTCCGGATCGCCGGTCCCAACGTCGGCCTGGCGCGGGCGCGGCACAACCTGATCCCGGCCCTGCACGCGGCCGGACACCAGGCGTACGTGTGGACGGTCAACGACGAGACCGAGTTGGACGTGGTGCTGGGCCAGCGCGTGGACGGCGTGATCACCGACCGGCCACGCTTCGTCCTGGACCGCACAAAGGTGTGACGGATTGCGGTCTGCACAAACGGCCGGAAGCGAGGCAGACTCGCAGTCATGCCGGTGCGTCCCGACTACGCCACGCTGACCCGCGGTCAGATAGCGGTGCTCGACCGGCTCAACGCCGGCGAGGCGGGTCTGCCGGTGCTGCACCAGATCGTCCGGCTGGCGCAGGACTCGCTGGACGGGATCGGCGCCGGCTTCGCCGAATACCGCCCGGACCACGGCCGGATGATCGCCGCCACCGGTGCCTGCGCCCGCGCGCTGGGCCGCAAGGTGGGCCGCGACGACAACCCGGTCCCCGGCGACCTCGACGGCGTTGACGGGCATCACGTGCTGCGCGCCCGATGCGAGACCGGCGGCAAGGTGATCGGTTCGCTGCACGTCTCCTTCGCCCAGGACGCCGATCCCGGTTCCGAGCACTATGCCGTGCTGGAGCTGCTCGCCTCGTACGTCGGGCGGCTGTACGGCTACCGCGCCGGGCTGCCGGTGCACGGCGACGACGCACGCCGGCCGGAGGACCGGGACCTGTGGGTGGCGGTGACCAGCCACGAGCTGCGGACGCCGGTCACGGTGATCAAGGGGTACGCGGACACCCTCACCAACCATTGGGAGTCGCTGGGCGAGGACGGTCGCCAGGAGGCCGTCCGGGTGATCGGCGCGCGGGCCGGCGAGCTGGCCCGGCTGGTCGACCGGCTGCTCTCCGCGGCCAGCGACGACGGTGCCGGAGGCAGCGCACCGCCCGGCCCGTTCGACCTGGTCGAGGCGCTGCGGCACGCGGTCGGTGAGCTGCCCGCCGAACTCCGGCGCCGGTTCCAGCTGCGCCACCTGCCGGCCGAGCTGCCGAAGGCGTACGGGGATCGCGACTCGCTGGCCACCATCCTCACCGAGCTGGCCACCAACGCCGACAAGAACTCGCCACCGGACACCGACGTGGAGCTGGGCGCCGAGGCGGACGACCAGACCGTCCGGTTCTGGGTGGCCGACCGCGGCACCGGGGTCAAGCCGGACCACGTGGAGCGCGCGTTCGAGCGGTACTGGCAGGCCGACACCGGCGACCGGCAGCTGCATCCGGGCGCCGGGTTGGGGCTCTATCTGGTCCGCCGGATCGTGGAGCGGCAGCACGGCTGGGTGTCCCTGCGCCCGCGCGACGGTGGGGGGACCGTCGCCGAGGTGCGCCTGCCCCGCGGCTGAGCCGCCGCCTGATTCCAGAGACACGTTCCGTTACCGTGCCGCGTGTCCCGCGGACGGACGTCTCCGCAGCTCAGGTCGAGTGATGCGGATACGTACTCAGAGCAAAGGGCGACGCGGACGCTCTGTCGGCCACCGGGGCGATCACTGAGGGTGGCGCGCCGGGCCGGCGGCCGGCAACGGCCGCGACCCGACGCCTGGCTGCGCGACGGCCACGGGACTGTGGGGTTACGCGTACGTCGAAGGGGGTTGACCGGCCCCTCGCGGTCGCTCGAAGGGCCGCCCTCTACTCTGGTTCGCCATGAGCAAGCGTCGGAAAAGCCCGCAGACCGCTCCGAAGCGCCAGAAGGTCCGCGACATCTTCGTCGCCCGGCCGTTCGAGGGCCTGGCGGACGAGCCGGAGTGGATCGCGCTGCGCGAGCTCGTGCCGGCCGCTTCCGCGCCGCTGACCCTCAAAGCCGAGATCATCGCCGAGTACGGGGACCGCCCGGTCACGCTGTCCACCGTGCTGCCGATGGCCTGGCCGGCGATGACCCGCCAGGACGGCCGGGTGTTCATCGGGCTGCAGCGGCACGTCCAGTCCGGCGATGTCTCCCGTGACCTCGCGGTGGCCATCCTGAGCGCGCTGGGCACCGAGCCCGGTGGCACGGTGTCGGTGCCGGCGCTGCCCGGCGCGGGCCCGCGGCTGCAGGACATCCTCGACGACGGCCCGCTCGAGATCACCCTGCACGACAGCTTCGAATACTGGCTGGAGGCCGACCAGGCCGACGACCCGAACGTGAAGGCCTCGCTGGAACGGGCGAACGCCTCGATCTACCCGACCGCGCGGCTGGCGGCGGCGCACGCGGCGTACTGGTGCCGGGTACCGGAGAAGTCGCACGTGCGCTGGGTGCTGGCCGAACCGGAGGACACCGCGCTCGACGCGTTGGCCCGCCTGTCCGCCTCGGGTGATCTGCTGCTCGGCAAGGGCACCAAGTTCGCCGGCATGTTCCGCGCGCACGGCCTGCTGGTCCCGGTCTGGGACGTGCCGCGCGAGCCGGAGGCGGCGGACTGGGAGGCGCCGCTGGCCGACTTCGCCAAGCGGTACGCCGACACGCTGGCCGACACCGCCCCACTGGACTCCGCCGCCCGCCGCGCCAAGCAGGGCCTGGTCGGCCGCCAGCTGACGCTGCGCTAACCCACCCGCGCCCCCCGACGCGCGCCGCCCCCCGACGCGCGCCGCCCCCCCGGGGCGTCGATCTTGGACTTGTGGTGTCCGGAATAGCCAATAGGTGCGTTTAGCCGCCCGATTATCCCGCCGCTAGTCCAAGATCGACGGCGAGGCCGCGGCCGGGTCGGCGGGGGCCGCGCCCGGGGCGGCGGGGGCGCGCTGGATGGGGCAGCTCATGCATCGCGGGCCGCCTCGGCCGGAGCCGAGCTCGGAACCGCTGATCCGGATCACCTCGACGCCGGCCCGCTCCAGCTGGGCGTTGGTCTCCACGTTGCGCTCGTAGGCGACGCACAGCCGCGGCGCCAAGGCCAGCGTGTTGTTGCCGTCGTCCCACTGCTCGCGTTCCGCGGTCACCGGGTCGAGGCCGGTCTCGATGGTGCGCAGTCGCTCGATCCGCATCGCCTCGGCGGCCGCCGCCAGGAACGGCCCCGGCTGACCGGCCACCGCCGGCTCGCCGTCCGGACCTGCGGTGACCGTCCAGGCCTGCAGGGTGTCGGCGACGTTCGGGTACATCACCACCGCATCCACGTCGACCATCGTGCACACCGTGTCCAGGTGCATGGTGGCCCGCTCCTGAGCGATCGGCACGACCAGGATGGTGTGCGCCAGATCAGCGGCGAACACCCGCCGGGCCAGCCGTTCCGCACCGGCCGGCGTGGTGCGCTCGCCCACACCGACGGCCAGCACGCCGGGCGCCATCAACAGCACGTCACCGCCCTCGACGTGTTCCAGGCCGGGGTCGTAGACCGTGCCGGTGCCGGCGAATCGCGGGTGGTAGCGGTAGATCGCCTGGGTCAGCGCGGTCTCCCGCCGGCGGGCCGGCATCGCCAGGCTGGTGACCGCCACCCGGTCCCGGATCCAGACCGAGGAATCCCGGGTGAACAGCAGATTGGGCAGCGGATCGATGACGAAGTCATGCCGGTCCATCATCTGGTACACCAGCCCACCCGGCCCGGGTTTCAGCTCCTCGTGCGCCAGCCCGGCCATCAGGACGTCGCCGAGCCGGGGTGCGTCCTGGTCGGCCAGATAACCGGCGACCCGCTCGCGCAGTGAGTCGCCGAGCCGGCGGTCGTCCAGCACACCGGCGATCAGCTCGGCCCGGGCTTCGGCCACGGCCAGCGTCTCGGCCAGCAACTGACCGAGATAGAGCACCTCCACCCCGCGCTCACGCAGGGCGGCCGCGAAGGCGTCGTGCTCGTCCTGCGCCCGGCCCACCCACGGGATGCCGTCGAACAGCAGGGAGTCGTTGTTGCGCGGCGTCAGCCGGGCCAGTTCGGGCCCCGGTCGGTGCAGCATGACCGTGCCGAGCCGGCTGACCTCGCTGTCCACGTAGTGCGCCACGCCGATGAGACTAGCGCTTGATCGATTGTGAATTTCGGCCTAGGCAGCGCGTACTCCCCGGTTCGCGGCTAAGGTGAGGCTTACTTGGCGTTGCATCATCACGACCTGGGGGATCAAGGGACGTATGCGCCATACGCAAGAAGAGGCCGCGCGTGAACGCGGCATTCATCCCCCTTCACTCCGCTTTTCTCACGGCTCGACGTCTTGCTTCCGTGTGGGGTCAATCACCTACGGTTATGGCCAGAGAGCCCGACGGACCTTTTGCCGGAGGTCACGATGACTGTCTTCCCCGCTCGCCCCCCTTTGTCTGTCACACCCTCCCGAGCGCTCGCCCCCGTCGGCCACCGCCGTCCGGCCCCACCCGCACCCCTTGAGCCGCCCCGCACCAGCCCGCTGGAGTGGGCCCGCCGCCGCCGCGCCGAGCGGGACGCCCGCCGCCTGGAAGCCGCCGGCGCACGTGCGCTGACCCGGCTGGATCGGCTCGGCCCGGCGTGGCATATCGTCGACTGGCCGCGCACTGACACCGCACAGAGCTACTACGACCCGGACCCGAGCGACGACCGCGCCGGGTTCCTGGCCATCGGCCCCGGCGGTGTGTACGCGGTGACCGTCGCCGATCACGGCCGCGCCCGGGTGCTGATCGCCGGTGACGTGGTGCAGATCAACGGCAAGCGGCCGGCGTACGTGGCCGAGGCGCGCCGGGATGCCCGCCGGGCCGGCAAGGCGATCTCCGCCGCGGTCGGCCTGACCGTGCCGGTGAGCCCGGTGCTGGCGTTCGTCGGGTCGGGTGTGATCAGCGTCCACGGGCTGCCGAAGGACTGCCTGGTGGCCACTCACCGGGAACTCGATCGGCTACTTATCGCCGGGGGTGCGCGCATCTCGCCGGCCACCGCCAGCAAACTTTCCGCTGTGGCCAGTCATCCGGCCACCTGGGCAAACGCGCCGTACCGGCCGGCCGGTGACTACCGCTGGCAGGGCGGGCGGACAACCGGCCGCTGACAAGCGGGCAACCCGCCGGTAACGTTCCCGTCGAGTACCGTTCGTAGCCGAAACGCTGCATGGCGAACGGTGGACGAGGGAGGTCCCGGTGGCGCACGTCGAGCTCTCACTCTCGGGAGCGTTCGTGCCGCAGGCGCGGACGCCGGCCGAGGCCGAGTTCGTCGCAGGCATCGATCGGTGGACGTCGACGGTGGCGACGGCCGTCGAGCCGTGCCTGGTGATCGACGTGGCCACCACGATCCTGGCTGTCTCACCGTCCGGAAGTGACCTGCTCGGCCTGGGCAAGCCCGCGGACGCGGTGGGCGAGCCGCTGCTCGGCGGCGTGCTGCGGCTGATCGACTTCACCGCCGGCGGTGGCGAGCTGGACGAGCCGGAAATCGAGAAGATCCCGCCGCTGCTGGCCATCCGCAGCCAGCGCCTGGCCCGGGGCCTGATGCGCGTCCAGACCGGCGGACCCGACGGCCACCTGACCGTGGACGCCATCGCCACGCCGCTGCTCTCGGCAGATCAGGTGGTGGCGTCGCTCACCTTCTTCTCGGCCGTACGTTATTGATCAGGGTTCGTCGCCGATCGCCCCTAACGGCGGCACCGCTCCCGCCCGTACGCTCTGGGCATGCTCGATCTTGACCTGCTGCCCGAGGAGTACGCGGTGTGCCGGCTTCCCGCCGGATCGCCGTTACCCGCCTCGCTGGTCGCCGGTCCGGACGCCACCCCGTCCGGCGCCCTCGCCGCCACCCCGGACCGGACCAAGGGCGGCGTCGTCTCGGTGACCTGGGCGCCCGATGAGCTGTCCATCATCTGCCCCAGCGACCGCGTGCCCGCCGACGCGGTGGCCGAGACACCGTGGCGCTGCCTGCGCGTGGTGGGACCGCTCGACTTCGCGTTGACCGGGGTGCTGGCGTCGCTGGTCGGCCCGCTGGCCGAGGCACGGGTCACGATCGTGGCGTTCTCCACGTACGACACCGACTATCTGCTCGTGCCCACCGTGCGGTTGGCTGAGGCGCTGGACACCTTGACCGCGGCCGGCCACCGCATCACCACCTGAGGCTCATCCGCTTTCAGCGGCGCTCGCGCGATCGAGCGCATCCGGCTCAGCATCAGGCTCAGCGTCCGGCTCGGCTGGGCGGTCGCCGCGGGGCATCAGCGCCACGATCACGATCATCAGCGCGGCGATCACCACGTGACCGAGAAAGATCCGGTGTGCCGCCGCGGTGAGCGTGTCCGGCTGCACACCCGCCGACCCGATCGTGGCGTTCGCGACCGCGCCGAACGCCGCGATGCCCAGCGCGCTGCCCAGCGACCGCAGGAAGATGTTGTTCGCGGTGACCACACCCCGTTCGCCCCAGCCCACGCTGGCCTGGGCGGCCACCAGCGTCGACGGCGCGGTCAGGCCCATGCCGAGGCCGATCAGCAGGCAGTAGGCGGCCACCTCGTACACGCTCGACCGCTGATCCAGCAGCAGCATCAGCGCCGAACCGGCCAGGACGACCACCGAGCCGATCAGCGCGGTGGCCCGGAACCCGATCCGCAGGTACACCCGGCCGGACAGGCTGGCCGCGAGCGGCCACCCCAGCGTCAGCGTGGCCAGCGTGAAACCGGCCACCAGAGGACCGGTGCCGAGCACACCCTGCACGTACGTCGGCACATAGGAGGTCAGCCCGAGCAGAATCGCGCCGACGCCCGCCGAGGTCAGGCCGCACGCCACGAGCAGCCGCCGGCGGAACACCCACAACGGCAGCACCGGTTCCGTCACGTTGCGCTCGACCAGCGTGAACACCACCAGCGCGCCCACCCCGACCGCCAGGATGGCGATGCTCACCGGTGAATCCCAGGCCCACGCCTGGCCGCCCTCGAGCACGCCCAGGATGACCAGTGTCAGGCCGGTGGTCAGCAGCGCCGCGCCGCGGTAGTCGATGGTCGGGTGTCCGCGGTCCAGCCGCTCGTGGAAGCCGCGCACGATCATCAGGGCGGCGATCAGGCACAGCGGGATGTTGATGAAGAACACCCACCGCCAGGACGCCCACTCGCTGAACACCCCGCCGAGCGTGGGCCCGACCACCGACGCGACGGCCCAGACCCCGGCGATGTACCCCTGCACCTTGGCCCGCTCCTGCACCGAATACAGGTCACCGACGATGGTGATGGTGGTCGGCATGATCGCGCCCGCACCCAGACCCTGCACCACCCGGAACGCGACCAGCACCCACATGTTCCAGGCGACCCCGCA
>DASSAL010000399.1:0-9904 GCA_035685405.1 Actinoplanes sp.
AACTGCTGGGCTCCGCGGAGTGGGCGGGGAAGATCTACTCCGGAGGGTGGGTCGCCGGGAGCGGTGGAATGTACGCATCGGTGGCGCCGGCGACGGGTGAGCGGCTGGGCGACGTCGGTGCGGCCGGCCCGGGAGATGTCCGCCGCGCCGTTCAGCTGGCGCGGCAGGCCCAGCCGGGCTGGGCGGCCACTGCGTACGACCGCCGTTCGGCGGTGCTGCGCCGTGCGGCCGATCTGATGGAGGAGCACGAGGACGAGCTGGCCCGGTGGGCGGTACGGGAGGCCGGCATTCCTCGCTATTGGTCCGGTGTCGGCGGCCCGGCCGAGGAATTCCGGCAGGCCGCCACGCTGGCCGGCGCTCCGCTCGGCCGGGTCCTCCCGTCGTCGCAGCCTCGCCTCTCGCTCACCCGCCGGGTGCCGGTCGGGGTGGTCGGCGTCATCGCGCCGTTCAACGCTCCGGCCATGCTCGCGGTCCGAGCCCTCGCCCCGGCTCTCGCGCTCGGCAACGCGGTGGTGCTCAAGCCGGATCCGCGTACCGCGGTGTGCGGGGGCGTTCTGATCGCGCGGCTACTCGAGGACGCCGGTCTGCCGCCGGATCTGCTGCACGTCCTCCCGGGCGGCGCCGACGTCGGGCGGGACCTCGTCACCGACCCGGACGTGCCGGTCATCGCCTTCACCGGCTCGGTGGCCGCCGGGCGGGAGGTGGCCAAGCTGGCGGCGCCGCTCCTCAAGCGGGTGCACCTGGAGCTGGGCGGGAACTCCGCCATCGTCGTGCTCGACGACGCCGACCTTGAGCTCGCCGTCCGGGCCGGCAGCTTCGGCTCCTTCCACCACGCCGGTCAGGTGTGCATGGCGGCCAGCCGCCACCTGGTCGCCGCCCCGATCGCCGACGAGTACACGGCGCTGCTGGGGCAACGGGCGGAGCACCTGCGGATCGGCGACCCGGCCGAGCAGGACGTCGCGTACGGACCGTTGATCGACGAGGCCGCTCGCGACCGGGTGCACGCGGTGGTTCGCGACAGCGTCGCCGCGGGTGCCCGGCTGGTCACCGGAGGCAGCTACCACCGGCTCTACTATCAGCCGACGGTGCTCGCCGACGTGCCGCTGTCGGCACGGGCGTATCAGGAGGAGATCTTCGGGCCGGTCGCGCCCGTGGTCGCGTTCCGGGACGTCGACGAGGCCGCGCGGCTGGCCGCCGGAACCGAGTACGGGCTGTCGCTCGCCGTCCTGACCAGGGACGTCATGAGAGGTCTCGCGCTCGCCAGCCGGGTTCCGGTCGGCATGGTGCACATCAACGACCAGACCTCCACCGACGAGCCGATCGCTCCCTTCGGCGGCATGCGCCTGTCCGGCAACGGGTTCCGCATCGGCGGCGCGGACGCGAACATCGAGGCGTTCACCGAAACCCAGTGGATCACCGTGAACCAGGAGCCCGCCGGCTATCCGTTCTGAACTATCGTCGCGGGATGGACCGGGTCCTGTCGCCGGGCGGTTGGCACGTGCCGTCCGGACGCCGGCCGGGCTGGCAGTGGCTGCCGCCCGGTGAGACGACCGCTCGTCCGGATCGGATGCCGCGGTGGGTCCGCATCTGGTCCTGGGCACCGTTTCTCGATCGATACGCGTACCAGTGGATGTGGTTCCATGGCGGGTGGGACGTGGACCCGCCCGAGGGGTTGGAGCCGGCTGCCGCCGCCCGGCTGGTGCCGAGTACGCCCGCCCCGCGCCGGCGCAGTTCGGGGCGCCCGGTCGGACCTCCACTGCGGGTGGTGACGCTGGTCATCGGGCTCTTCGATCCGGCCGAGGCCTACATGCGGCGGCAACTGCCGCGCCCGGCCCGGCGATCGCCGCTCTGGTGGATGCGGCGCCCACGCCGCACCGGTGTGGACACCGAGGACGACGAGCGCGTGGCGGCCCTCGAGGCGATGTGGTCGTCGCGGGAGTATCGCGAGCGCATGCACGCCGCCCACGAGGCAGCGATGCGGGCCACGCAGGACCGCTGGGGCGCGCAGGCCCGGATCTGCGCGGATGACCTGGTGCGGGACGGGGGCACGGTGTTGCAGCTGGACACCGACCAGATCCACGGCCGGATCCTCCGGTTCTGGCGCGGCGACAGCCTGCTGGACCTGAGGCGTGTCGGCCCCGAGGGCGAGTCACGCGGCTCGTCGAGCACAAAGCTGCGGCGCGGGCAGGACGCCGACCGGGATGTGCTCGCGTTCTATCTGGTCCAGCAGGCGATCGACGATTGACGGACCGCCCTGGCGAGGCTGGAACGTTTACCGGCCCCGAACTGGATAAACTCGACGACGCGAATCGTCGCGCTGCGGCCGGCTGCCCCCGGTCGCCGTACCCACCACATCGCTGCGCGTAGAAGTCCCAGGGTGAGTACGGCTCCGGGGGTTTGTTCATCGGCTCATCGGAACGCTTCCCGAACGGTGGGCGGGACGGTCTCGGCGTTCAGTCCGGCTCTGGCCTGTTGCTCCGCGCGCAACGCGGCGGCCGACGTCGGCCCGAACGGTGAGCCCTCGGGCTGGCACACCGTGCCCGCCGGTGGCACCCGGCCGGTCACCAGGTACCGGGTGACGGCTTGGTCGACACAGAAGTTGCCGGCGAAGAACGAGGCACCGTGCCCCCATCCGGCGTACGACAGCAGCCGCGAGTTCGGCAACAATTGGGCCGCCGCCACGGCGCCCTGGTAGCGCGTCGCCGGATCGAAGTAGTTGCCGACGACCAGCACCGGCGACGACGTCCGCGCCGTCCACGGGCCGAGGTGCCGGTCCTGGCCGGCGGTACGCGGCCACGACCGGCACACGCTCCACGCCCAGTTCCAGATCCGGCCGAAGTAGCCATACCGGCTTTCGCTGCGGTCCGCGGCCGACCGCCAGGCCTCGAACGACCGCGGGTTGATGGTGTCCGAGCAGGTGACTCCGGGCGAGCCCTCGACCTCGTTCGGGTACTCCTCCTGGATTCCGCCGGCCAGTCCGAGCTTGGCGCGGATCGCCGCCAGATGCCGGCCCAGCGTGGCCGGCGGCACCAGCGCTTCCAGCTCGGCGAGGAACGCCGCAAGGTCGGGCCAGATCGGCGGCGAGTACAACGCGCTCAACGTCACGGCGATCAGGTCGTTGTAGGTGAGCGTGAAGGTCTCCCCGGTGACCGGGTCGGTGATGGCGACCGGGTTCGCGCGCAGCCGCTCGGCCAGGGCCGCGAACCGTTGGCTCGCGTCGCCGGAGAAGGCGCAGTCCGGACCGGCCGCGTCGCACAGCCGGAAGAACTCACCGAGGGTCTGCGCGGCGCCGTCGGCGCTGCCGATGCGGGTCCCGACCGGCGTGGTACGTGCTTCGCCGCGCCTGCCGGTAGCCCAGGCGACCGGGTCGACGACCGCGTCGATCACCAGCGCGCGGAACCGCGACGGGAACAGGTTGGCGTAGTTCTGCCCGAGCAGCGAGCCGTAGGAGTAGCCGAGGTAGCTGAGCTTCTGATCGCCGAACGCGCGGCGCAACAGGTCCATGTCACGAGCGGCGTCCGCACTGGACATGTGATTGAGGATGGCTCCGCCGTGCCTGGCACACGCGGCGGCCAGCCGATCGTCGGCCGCCCGCTGCACCTGCTCCTGGGCCGGGGTCTCCGGGTACGGGAACGGCGGCAGCGACGCGATGGCTTCCTCGTACGTGTCGAAGCAGCGCAGCGGCGTGCTGCGGTAGATGCCGCGCGGGTCGAAACCGACGATGTCGAAGCGCGCGCGGACCTCCAGGGGGAAGGCCTTGGCGACCGCCCGGGCGAAGTCGACGCCGGAGCCGCCCGGACCACCCGGGTTGAGCAGCAGCGAGCCGATCCGCTGGGCGGGATCGCCGGCCGGCAGGCGGATCACCGCGATGCCGATCTGTACGCCCGAGGGACGGTCGTAGTCCAGCGGGGCGGCGACCGTGGCACATTGGAAGCCGTCCCGGCAGGCCGACCAGGACACCACGGGCGCGCCGGCGGTCCCGGAGGTGGCCCTGCCGGATGTGCCCCAGGTGGCGTGGGCAGGGGGCGCGAGCAGGGTCACGCTCAGGGTGGCGGTGACGACGGTGGCGAGGACCGCGCGGATCCGGCCGCGCGAGAGGTTTGGGTGGATCATGCGTACTCCCCGGGGTGTTCGGGTCGGAGTGACTCACTCGATCGCGTGATCTCAGCGCATGGCGATGCCTGAACCTACTCGCCGCCGTCAATGAACACCATGGACTGAGCGTCCTCATCCGACGTGGTGATCTGTGCCCGGCCGGCCGTCACCTGGTCGGCCGTCCCCGGTGCGGTCCGTGGTTCGCGCGCTCGCCGATGCGAGCAGCCCGCACCGGACGGCGGGCACGGGCCGGCACCCGGGCGCCGAACCACCGCGCGCCGGCCACCCCGCCGGCGAAGGCGTCGGGGGTGGGTCCGCCATCCCGGTCTACGCCATGCGACGCGCTCACTGATCCCGCGCGCACCGGAAGCCGATGTTGCCGGTGCAGCTTTCCGGTGTGTTCGCCATCCGGGCGGAAACCCGGTAACGGCAGCAGTATGAGGCGTGGCAGAGGTACGAGCCGCCGCGCAGCGTTCGGCGATCTCCCGTACCCGGCCCGGCCGGGTTCTCCCGCGGTCCGTCCCGATGCCAGGTGGTGCTGAACCGGTCCGCCGTCCACTCCCACACGTTGCCGGTCATGTTGTGCAACCCGAAGCCGTTCGGCGGGTACGCGTCCACCGGTGCGGTGCCGAGGTAGCCGTCGGCCAGGGTGTTGCGGGAGGGGAACGTGCCCTGCCACACGTTCATCCGGTGCTCGCCGCCGGGCCGCAGCAGGTTGCCCCACGGGAAGCGCATGTCCTCGAGGCCACCACGCGCGGCGTACTCCCATTCCGCCTCCGTCGGCAGGCGAAGCTGCGCCCACCGGCAGTACGCGACCGCGTCGTCCCACGAGACGTGGACCACCGGATGATCCGCCCGGTGCGCCAGGGAGGACCGGTCACCTTCCGGGGACCGCCAGCTGGCGCCGGGCACCTCCCGCCACCAGGGCGCTTCGGCGACCCCTCGGGTCGGCGGGAAGTCGTCGGGCAGCAGCCCGGCGAAGACGAACGATGAAGCGTACCGCTCGGCCGACGTGATGTATCCGGTCGCGGCGACGAACTCGGCGAACTCCCGGTTGGACACGCAACGTGCCGCTATGCCGAACGGGCCGACCCGGACCGACCGGACCGGCCCCTCGCCGTCCTGTTCGTACGCGAAGCCGTCGTCGCTGCCCATCCGGAACCAGCCGCCCTCGAGCATGACCAGGTCAGCGGCGCCCGATCGGGCCGGCGCGGGCGCCCTACCGCCGGTCGGTGACCGCACGGGCGCCGCTCGGCCGGGGGCGCAGCAGGCCCGGTGCTTCTGCGCGGTCATCGGCGTATCCCCCTTGGCGGATCTGGCCGGCAGGGCACGCCGTTGCGCTGCCCAGGTACGTGGCGGTCGCCGCGACCGCTCGCGCTCACTGCCGTGCCATGGCGATGCGGAGGCGTTCGTCGGGGTCGACGACATGGTCGTGGTCGTCGTCGCCGAGATCGATCCGGACCCAGGCGATCTTACCGGTGAAGCGGCTGGTGCCGGCGCTGTAGTCGCTCGTGACGGAAGTGCCGGATTCGTAACCGACGTTGGGGGCACCCTCCGGGGGCAGCAACGGCTCGATCGGCGGGAAGGCGGTGTCCGGGTCCTTGGCGTCATAGGTCGTCAGGCCGGTCGCCGGACGGTCCGGGATCGGCAACATTGCCCGTGCATGCCGGTCAGGCGCATTCGTCATCGCGGGGCTCCTCGGTACGACGTCGGCGCGGCGTACCCGAACTCTCGCGGCGGAGCTCGTCCGCTGCCTCATCCCGGAGGAATGAAAGGAAGAACCCGGTGCGGACCAGGGGTTCTCCGTGAGCACGGACAACGGCATGCCGGCACGCTCGGGGAACCGTCGCGTTGATCAGCACCCGGCGGTCCCGTCGCGACACTGCCTAGCGGTGTTCCATCTCGGCCGCGGCGGGCACCACGGTGAGGCCGGCCCGGGCGACGATCTCCTGCAGGGCGGCGACATGGCCGGCGAACGCCTGCCGGCCCCGCGTGCTCAGCCGGACCGAGGTCCGCGGGCGCTTGCCCACGAAGCTCTTGCGGACGTCGACGTATCCGGCTTCCTCGAGGGTGGCCAGCTGCTTGGAGAGGGCCGAGTCGGACAGTCCCACGGTGTCGCGCAGGTATTTGAAGTCGGCCCACTCGGTCGCGGCCAGCAGGCCGACCAGCGACAACCGGGTCGGGGCGTGGATCAGCTCGTCGAAGCGCGATGGTGTGCTCACCGCTCACCCACCAGCGGCCGGGACAGCATCAGCCGGCGCAGGTAGGCCATCAGCCGCGGACCACCGACGGCCAGGCCCACGGCGACCGGAACGCAGGCGATCGTGGCCGGCCACGGCACGCCGAGTGCCTGCAGGATCAGCCCGAGCCCGAGGCCGACCGCGACCAGGCCCACCGCGAAGCCGGCGATGGCCAGGCCGCCGCGGACGCCCAGCAGGTCGGGCCGCACCTGGACACGGGCGCGGCGGACGACCAGGAGGATGAGGATGGCCAGCCCGAGCGAGTAGACGACCGTGCCGACGGCCGTCAGCCACCTGATGTCACTCTCCATGGCCGCCACGAACAGCAGGATCAGGCCGGCGATCGCCGGCCAGAACCAGGCCGGCACGAGGTTGGTGCCGACCACCTGGGCACGGCGGGCGTGCACCTCGGCCAGGGCGAGCTCGGCGTCGACGGGCGGAATCTGCGGCGTGCTCATTGTCTGCTCCTCCCGGCATGTACTTTCCACACAGGAAAGTTTAGCGGTTACTTTCCTGGCTGGCAAGTGGACGGCGCCTCCACCGGTCAGGGCCGGTCCAGGCGGTGCGCCAGCCACGCGACGGCCTGCGGATAGCGATGGTCGATGCCGCCGTGGGCGGCCGGGAAGAGCTCGAACGCGACGCGGTCGTCCGGCACCCCGATGCGGGCCAGCCCGGCCCGGAACGCCTCGGCGCCCAGGTCCAGGAACCACTCGTCACGGGTGCCGGCGTCGATCCAGATGGCGCGCTGGGCGTGCAGGGCGTCGGCGTACCGGTCGACCATCCGGACCGGGTCCCAGGCCAGCCAGCGGTCCCAGTGCTCGGGGATGAGCCGGCCGGTCCGGGAGTCGAAGGGCAACTGCGGAGTGCCGTCCGGCGCCGGCGAGAACGCGGCGGTGCAGCCGAGGATCAGCAGGAGCAGCATGTCGTGCTCCTCGGTGAACGCGGTGCGGCCCCGGAAGCCGGCCCACCACTTCTGGATGTCGTGGTCGTAGTCGCGCAGCGCCCGGACCGCCTTGGCGAACTCGTTGAGATAGCAGTACTCGTACAGCGCATCACCGGCATGCGTGGCGAATGCGCCGAACAGATCCGGGCGCAGCATCGGGGTGATCATGGCGCCGAAACCGCCGGACGACTTGCCGGCGATCGCCCGCGACGCCGGCGCCGCGATGGTGCGGTAGTGCGCGTCGACCCACGGCACGACCTCGTCGCAGAGGTACGAGTGGTAGCACCCGGTGCCGGCCGAGTCGACGAACTGCGACCCGCCGTACGCCGTCCACGCGTCCACGTAGACCAGCACGCAGCCGGGCGCCTCGCCGCGGGCGAACACCGCGTCGGCGGTCTCGATGAACGGCTGGCGGAACGGCGTGCGGTTGGCCCACATCGCGACGTGACCGGAGTATCCCTGGATCACGTAGATCGCCGGATACCGCTCCTGCCCCCGCTCGTCGTAGCCCGGCGGGGTGTAGACCCACAACGGGCGCCGGTGCGGATCACCGAGCGGGTTGTCGCGCAGCAGTACCGAGTCGATCGTCTCGTGGTGCAACCGTCCGGCGAGGTCGTGGCTCCAAGGCAGCATGCGCCCAGTCAATCATCGCCCGGCGAACCGGTCACGGCTTGCGGGCCACCGCGCACAGGCCGCCGGCGTCGGGCGACTTCTCGTCGCCCGGTCGTGGCCGCCACTGCGGCGCCGACACCACGCCCGGCTCGACCACCTCGAGGCCGTCGAAGAACTGGATGAACGCGGCCGGGCTGCGCAGATGGTACGGGACCGCGCCGCTCTCGGCGTACCGTTTCATCGACTCGACCGACGCCTCGTCGGTGTCGGTGCCGTCCGACATGGTCAGGTAGCTGCCCGACGGCAGGGCGTCGACCAGCCGCCGGACGATGGAGTGCGCCTCGCCGTCGTCGGGTGTGTGGCCCATGATGCCCATCAGCATCAGCGCGATCGGCTGGCTGAAGTCGAGCGTCTCGGCCGCCTCCCGCACGATGGTCTCCGGCTCGTGCAGGTTCGCGTGGATATAGCGGGTGACGCCCTCGGGTGCGCTGGTCAGCAGCGCCCGGGCGTGCACCAGGACCAGCGGGTCGTTGTCCACGTAGACGATGCGGCTCTCCGGCGCCACCCGCTGGGCCACCTCATGGGTGTTGTCGGCGGTGGGCAGGCCGGTGCCGACGTCCAGGAACTGGCGGACGCCCGCCTCGCCGGCCAGGAACTCCACGCTGCGCACCAGGAAGGCACGCGACTGGCGGGCCGCCTCGACGATGTTCGGGAAGATCTCCCGTACCTGTGCGCCGATCCGGCGGTCGATCTCGAAGTTGTCCTTGCCACCCAGCCAGTAATTCCAGATCCGGGCCGAGTGCGGCACGCTGACATCGATGCCCGGGTGGCGCTGACCCGGGGCGGGGCTGCCCTCATTCACGGCCCCCAAAGTAGACGGTGGGTGCCGCGAGCGCATCCCCCTCCCGCGGTCAGTCCGGGAAGAGGGGTTCGCCGGTGCCCGCATCGACGATGAGCGGCACGATGCTCCCGCCGCCCAGCGCGATCAGTTCGCCGCCGGCGGACAGCGTGGTCAGGCGCCGGGCCACCGGCGTCCGCCAGCGGATCCGGCCGGACGTCTCCACCGCGGTCAGCGCGCCGGCCGCGTGATCGGCCACCACCAGCAGCGACTCGCCGGCCCAGCCCAGCACCGGCGGCGCGCCCACCGAGACGTCGGCCGCGCAGATCAGGCGCAGGCGCCGGTCCAGCAGGCCGACCGCGCCACCCACCGCGGCGACCCCGAGCAGCGCACCGGAGGGCGACCAGGCCGCCGCCGCGATCGGCGGCACCCGGCCGGCCGCCGGCCGGACGCCGTTCTCGCGCAGGCGGATCGTGGTCACCAGCCCGTCCCGGAAGGCCAGGGTCAGTACGTCGCCCGGCCCGGTGGTCATGGCCAGGCAGGCCTCCCGGCGCCCGGGCACCCGGGACCGGCAGACGCCCGTGCCGGTGTCCCACACCCGTGCCTCGCCGTAGCGCGTCGTGCACACCAGATGACGCCCGTCGTCCAGCCAGGCCACCCCGTCGGCGGCGGCGAGCGACTGGTCGGCGGCCCACACCAGCTGCAGCGGGCGATCGTCGAGGAGGCGCCACACCGCGAGGCCGCCGCCGACGGACACCGCCGCGAGCAGGTTGGCGGCCCGCGGGTTCCACGCCGCGGCGAGCACCCGCCGGCGCCGGCGCAGGCGGGTGACAACCGACGTCCGGCGCGGCCAGGTGGTGTCCCAGAGCCGCAACTCGCCGTCCGGTCCGATGCTCGCCAGCCGGCGCCCGTCGGAGCGGAACACCGCGGCGCCGGCGGGGCGGGGTGCCGCGCGTTGGCGGCCGTACGGCACCCCGCCGATCAGGGAGTCCGATTCGGACATGGCGGCTGCCGCACCCACGCGCGCATCGGCGCATCGGAAACGACGTCCGGCGGCGGCGTCCCTCGGCCGGCGGTCGATCCGCTGCGGCCGGTATCGGTCGAACACGTCAAGGTTTCGATCCTCGGATTCCGAGCCGCCGCCACGGCAAATGGCCCTGAACGAGGTGCACAGAC
>DASSAL010000400.1:0-3324 GCA_035685405.1 Actinoplanes sp.
GCCGGTGCGGCAGCCGGGCGTTGCCGAGCACCACCCCGGCCACGTACACCGCCAGGAACCCGGACGCGTGCACCACCGCACCGGCGGCGTACGCCAGGAACATCAGGCCGACCGCCGCGATCGGGTACAGCCCCGCCGACGGCAGCGCGGCGTTCTTCAGCAGCCAGCGCCCCGCCAAACCGACCAGCCACCCGATCGCCGCGCCGGCCGCCAGCTCGTACATCACCACCAGCACCTCGTACCACCAGGGGTGCCCACCGCCCTCGGCGGACAGCAGCACCACCAGGAGCACCACCGGCGCGTCGTTCATCCCGGACTCGGCCTCGAGCGTCGCCACCAGCCGCGGCGGCAGCCGCAACCGGCGCAACGTCGCGAACACCGCCGCCGCGTCGGTCGACGACAGCACGGCACCGTAGAGCAGCGCCAGCCGCCAATCGAGATCGAGAACCAGGTGGACGGCCACCCCGACCACCGCGATGCTGACCGCGATGCCCACCGTGGCCAGCGTCGCGGACAATGCCAGCACCGGTCGGAGGGAGCTCCACCGGGCGGTCAGCCCGCCCTCCGCGATAATCATGATCAGAGCGCAGAACCCCAGCGTACGGGTGAGCTCCACGTCACCGAACCGGATGCCCAGGCCGGACTCGCCGATCGCCACGCCGATCAGCAGGTACACCAGCAGACTGGGCAGCCCGAGCCGTACGGAGACGCGCACCGCCGCCACCGCCACCAGCAACACGGCGGCGCCGACGAGCAGCGCGTAGTCGACGTTTCCGCTCATCCCGCCCGGCCATTCCGCACCCACCGGCCCGGCATCTGGCCCGTGCGGCTCACGGCGCCCCGTCGCGCAGCTCGGCCACCCGCGCGGCCACCGCCGCCGGATCGCCCTCGACCGTGAACACCTTGTCCCGGCCGGCCGGCCCCACCTTGAGCGCCACCGCACCGGCCCGGACCCCGAGCGCCGCGGCCAGCGCGCGACGGACCGCTTCGGTGGCCCGCCCCGCCACAGCAGGGGCCGTCACCGCCACCACCAGCGCGGGCCCGTGCGGCCCGTCATAACGCCCGCCGACGCGGTCACGGCTCGCACCCGGCCGGACCCGGACGGCGACAGCCGGCGGCGATTCCACAGCGGTGCCCGTCAAGCGTTGCCGCCGCTTAGCCATGCCCTATTGTGCCGATCTTCGAAATACCTGCACACCGGGGTCAGCGGGCAACCCGGCGTAACAACCCGCCACGACGACTCAGGCCGCCAGTCGTCGGCACGTCACGCCGTCGTCCGCACGACGGCGGCCGATCAACGGTACGCGGCCTGCGCCACCAGGCGGTCGACCGGACGGCACAACCCGCACGGGCTGAAGCCCAGTTCCACCGCCTCGTTGGCGGGCAGCGGCTCGGTCAGCCGGCCCACCAGGTGCGGGCAGTCGGCGACGTGATAGCGCGGCCGGCCGTCCACCACCAGCACCTCGGCGTCCATCCGGGCCACCCGGACGGCGTCGCCGGGGCGGACCGCCTGCGGGAGCGGTTCGTCGGCGGGATCGTCCACGTCCGGCTCGGCGAACTCCTCGGGTGGGGTCACGCCGGCTTCGTCGGGCGCGGCCGAGGACGTCGCGGCGGAGAAACCGGATGCCGGTGACGGAGCGTCCGCAGCGGGGTCGCGCCGCCAGGACTCGTCCGCGCCCGCGGCGGTGCGGGCAGCGCCGATGACCGAGGCGGCACGGTCGTAATCCGGCGCGCGATCGCGGGCCGGCGCCTGATCGTCATCCGGCGTGTCGCCATCCGGCTGGTCGTAGGATGCCGCGCGATCGCCGTCCGGCGCCTGACCGTGGTCTCGCGCGTCATCCCCGTCCGGCGCCTCGTCGTGGTGCCCCACGCGGTCGTGGTCCGACGCGGGGTCGCGGTCCGGCGCCAGGTCATAGTCGGGCGCCTGGTCGTGGTCCGGTGCCTGGTCATGGTCTGGCGCCTGGTCATGGTCGGGCGCCTGGTCGTAGTCCGGCGCGTGGGCGGGATCCGGCGCGGGGTCGTCGTCGGTCCGGATTCGGCGGGCGGAGCCCCGGGCACGCATTCCGGCGATCGGGTCAGAATCGGCGAAACCGGGCGGGTCACCCGCGACATCGGCACCCGGGCCGGGTGGGTCGCCGGCGAACTCGGCCAGGCCGGGAGCATCGGCGATAAACGGGTCCTCGTCGAACGTCGGTGGTATGCCGGCCGGGGCGGCACCGCGCCGCCGGGTTGCCGCCTGGCGGGCGCCGATCACCAACGAGACGGCGGCCAGCAGGCTGGCCACGATCGAGCTGATCAGCAGCGCGCTGGTCCCACCGGCCAGGCCCAGCACGAGCAACACCACCGCGACAAGGATGAGCAGCAGACTAACGACAATCACGGCTCAATCCTCGTCGCGGTGGAACAGGTCGTCCGGGAAAACGGTCGGCGGCCGAGGCGGTTACGGGCGCGCCGCGAACGAACCGTCAGCGACCGGTCTCGATGGAGCCGGCGCGGCTGCCACCGTACGAGCCGGCCAGGCCCGCGGCGGCCAGGCCACCGGAGCCGCCGACCGCCCGGCCGCCGTCCGCCCGCGACATCTCGGCCTCGAGGCCCTGACCGCGGCCGTCCAGGTCGCGCAGCTGGCTCTCCAGGTACGCCTTGAGCCGCGTCCGGTATTCCCGCTCGAACTGCTTCAGCTCCTCGATGTGCTTCTGCAGCGCCGACCGCTTGGCGTCCAGTCCGCCCATGGCCTCCTGGTGCCGCTGGCGGGCGTCCCGCTCGAGCGCGTCGGCCTTGGCGCGCGCCTCGCGGGTGACCTCCTCGGCCTTGGACCGGGCGTCGGAGAGCAGCTTGTCCGCCTCGCGGCGGGCGTCGGACACGTGGTCGTCGGCCGTCCGCTGCGCCATCATCAGGACCCGGAGCGCCTGCTGCTCACCGTCGCCGCCGGAAGAGGTGGAACCGGCGCCGACACCGGGGCCCTGGGCCCGGACCTGCTCGAGCTCGGCCTGCATCTGCCGGGCGGCCTGCTCGGCCGCCGCCTTGTCACGCTGGACGCGGTCGAGCTGCGCCTTGAGGTCGTTGAGCTCCGCCGCCAGGCGCGGGTCGGCGCCCGAGACGGCTGGCGCGCCACCCCGGCCACCGCGCTCCACCTGGGCGCGCAGCTCGTTGTTCTCCTCGATCAGACGGGCGAGTTCGCGCTCGACCTCGTCCAGGAAGGCGTCGACCTCCTCCTCGTCGTACCCCCGCTTGCCGATCGGGGGCTTCTTGAAGGCGACGTTGTGCACGTCGGCCGGGGTCAGCGGCATCGAAACTCCTCGGGTCAGTTGCGGCCGCGTGGGGCGC
>DASSAL010000401.1:0-25321 GCA_035685405.1 Actinoplanes sp.
TATAGATGCCCCAGCCCGTTATCCGCGATGTGTCATCGTGATTGGGGCTATTCCGGAACCAAACTCCATCGGGCGGGTATTCACTTGTGTTCATGACGGGGTATATCGGCCCGGCCATGGCTGGTGATGCTGTCATGAGAGAGACGCCGACCAGAGCCGAAGTCATCATCAGCGCTATAGCGGTTCGTGCACGCACCCTGCCTCCATCGAACGAGATAGTTGTCGTGGATCCGTTCTCGCGGAAATGCCTGTCGCAGGTCGTGCCCGTAGGGGCCGCTCAGCCGGATGACGGCAGCCTAGCCGCCTCGGTCACCTGCTGCCGCCACATTGCCCTCAGCTCTCCAATTTCCGCCCGATGCCTCTTCTCCCACGCCTCCAACCCATCGGCCACATGTCGCATCGCCAGCACATACGCCGGTCGACGGCAATCGGCGTCCGCAGCGAACGCCGCCTCCATATCCGCCACCCCGCGCGTCCACGCCGCCGACGCAGGCCGACGTCCGGCGATCGGTGCGTCCTTGCGGGAGAAGCGCTGCTGGAAGAGGAAGTGGCTGCGGTCGCCGACCTCGAACCCGTACTGCCGTCGCATGCATGGCCGATAGCCGGCCCACGCGGCCATCACGCGCGGGTCCCGGTAGGCGGGCTCCAGCAAGTCCCCGAAGCCGGCGAGGCCCGCACCCGGCGGCAGATCGGAGCTGGGCTGGCGCCGCAGGGCCATGCGGCAGCGGATATAGGTCTGCCGGTCGGCTGGGCGCACGGTGCCGGAGCTCGTCCCTTCGAGCCGGGCGTAGGCCAGTTCGTTCAGCATGTGTCGGCGACCGTGCTCGGTGAGCGAGTCCACGATCGTGACCCGGCCAGTGCCGTAGCCGAGGTCGGCGTCCGTGAAGTCGGCGTAGAAGTTGCGCGGCGGCGCCCAGCTGTACGGCCGGCCGGCGGTCTGCATGCATGCCGCGATGCTGGTCTGGAGCCGGTGGTGACTGATCCGCTCTGCGGCTCGCAGCTCCGCGACGTTGCCGGTGAGGCTGCGGGTAAGCTCGTCCAGCCGTGCCGCCGCGGCCAGCAACTCGGGCGCGATCCGCTCCGGCAGCACCAGCGGCATCGGGAACGCCGCCACTGAGGCGGCCATGGCGATCCAGGCCAGCGCTGCCATCAGTCGGCGTCCCATGCCGGTCAAACGATCACGCGGCCGCCGGTGATGTGGTCTGCTCGTCAGTCGATGCCCTGGCAGGACGGTGGACGCCCGCAACAGGGTTGCCGGGGACATCGGTGCTCACCACGATGGCGATGTGGGGAACGATGAGGAGTCGCAGCTCCTGGCGTACTGCGTCGTCGCCAACGTTGCCGCCGAGACCGCGCAGGGCGAAGGTGGGTTGGAGATCCGCGCGGGTCTGAAGCATTCGCGCCGGGCGCGAAGGTCTGGGTGCTGCCGCCGCAGTGGGGTGATGGAGGCGCTCAGGTCGCGGTCGTCGGGCGTCACCGCGGCGCCCGCGGCCCGTACGTCCGGATCGTCATCTCCCGCGAGCATCTGACCAACTTCCGCGTGCGCGGCATCTACAGCCCGGCGTTGCTGCACGCGCTGACCAAGCCGTGGAAAGGGCGCGAGTACGGGCCCGGGTTGTGGCAGAGCCGGGAGGAGGCGGAAACCACGGCCAGCTGGTGGCAACAGCGATTGCTGGAGGCGCGATTCGACGATGATCCGGGGACGGCCTTCGTCAGTGACCCGCCGCCGATCGACCTGCAGCACAAGGGCCGGACGTACTACCTCGCTCATTTCAACGCCCGCCGGGCTCTGTACTCGTCGCAGCGACCACCCGCGGAGAACCCGCTGGGCTGACTCAGCTCTTGCCGTTCTTGCGGTTGGCCGGCTTGCCGGCCGTGCTCTCGTCCTTCGCCGCCGCGGGTGGCTCGTCTGCCGCCGGCTCGTCCGCGGCCGGTTCCTCAATCTCCAGGCCGTCGGCCACCTGCGGCCGGTCCGGCCACAGGGCCCGCAGCTGGCCCTGCATGAAGGACGCCAACCGGGCCCGGTACTCACCGTCGAAGCGCTCCAGCGCTTCGATCTGCTGCTGCAGCGCCTCCCGCTTGGCGGTCAGGCTGCCCACCGAATCCTCGTATTTCTGCTGCGCCCGCTGCTTCAGCTCCTCGGCATGGTGGCGCGCGTCCTGGCCGATGCCGGCCGCCTGCGCCCGTGCCTCGGCGACGATGTGGTCGGCCGTGTTCTTCGCCTCGGCGGCCTGCTTGCGGACGTCGTCGGCGGCCTGCTGAGCGGCGGCGCGGGCTTCGGCCAGGATTTTCTCCGCCTCCTTGCGGATCTCGCGGGCGTCCTCCTTGGCATCCTGCAGGATCTGGTCCGCGGTGGCCTGGGCCTCGTCGCGGATCTTGTCAGCCTGGCGGTTGGCGGCGGCCAGGTGGTCGGCCGCCGTACGCTGCGCCATGGTCAGCACTTGCAGCGCGTTCGTCGGACTCGTCGCCGATCGCGTCGCGACCAGCGGATGTTCCGTGGTTGCCGTTTCGGCGGCCAGGCCGGCGATGATGGCCTTGGCGCGCTCCTCGACCTGAGCATCACCCACAGCAGACTTCCCGTTCGGTAGAGGGGCTTGATGTCCCTGGTGCTAACGGTTCATACGCCGTGGTCGGCGTGGCCGGAACGGACTGTTTCCCGCGACCGTACGGCTCAGGGCGGCCGCAACGAGCGCGCCGAGCAGGGCGCCGGCGGCGTTGTTGCGGATGTCGGTGATCGAGCCGGCCCGGCCCACGATGCCGGACTGGCAGGTCTCGATGACGAGGGTGAGCATCGCACCGAAGAGTGCCCCGCGGATGATGCTGCGCCACACCAGCATGCCCAGCAGCCCGACCGGCACGTACAGCGCGATGTTCGCGATCTGTTCGCCGTCCGACGGCGCGGCGGTGAGCTTGGCCCAGACCTCGCTCGGGTCGTCGAGCTTCGTCAGGAAATGGGCGGGCAGCGTCTCGAGCACACCGGGCGCCGGCGGGTTGGGGGTCAGCGTGAGTGCCGCGACCACGCCCACCGCGAGGACAAGGAGTACGGCCGCCGTACGGGGGGTGCCGGCGCGGTCGGCGAGGCGGCGGCCGACCGGCCAGGCGGCCAGGGCGGCGAGTGCGAGCACCACCAGCGCTTCCGGGCCGATGATGAAGTCCCACAAGCCTTCCGCGGTGATCACGAAGGCTCAACGAACATCGTCGCGGTTCGGTGTGGCGAAAGAAGCAAAAGCGGTTAGCCTCTTTAAGCTCAGGCGATGTGCACGCGGCGGGAGAAGGTCAATCTGGTCGTCACGACGGTGTTGCTGGCCGGCCTGGTCTGCCTGCTGATCGCCGGCGCCGGGTGACCTCGGCTCAGTGGTACAGACGCCGGTGCGGGACCTTGGCCCGGCCGATCCGGCCGGCGCTGATCCGGTATGTGGGCGAGTCGAGCAGGCAACGCGGCACATGGTGGCGGCCGGTGTCCGTCAGCTCCTCGTTCGGCTCCGGGTCGACGGCAGCCGGCTCGGTGGTGCCGACGGCGTGTCGCCCGAGCGGCAGCCGGCGCCGCGCCCGGATCGACGAGGTGCGACGGTGGAGCCAATATCCGGCCAGACCGACGCACCCGGCGATCTGCACCGTCCAGAGGCCATGCAGAACGTCCTCGATCGAAAAATCCATGAATCTTAAGGTAACTGTGCACTGTCGCGAAGTGACCCTACGTGCGGTCGAGGCCGGATGCATTTATGTCCGAATTCGATCGGGGGAATTACGGCAAGCCGTACGACTGTGTGCGACGGAGCGACCGTTACGGCACGAACGGCCGGGCCGCGTTCGGCCGAGCCGCGCTACAAAACGCCCGAAAGGGCTTGGGCACGTCTTTGCCCCGCAAAGGCCGCATATCTAGCGTGTAGGGCATGAAGCTCTCTACCCTTCTCCTCTCCCTCGCCCCGGTCGCGATCGGCGTGCCGGTCCTGGCGATCACCGCGGCCGACGCCGGCACCACCGCGGCCGCCGCCGCGCCGACCGTGGTCGCCCGGTACGACTTCAACGCCGGCGCCACCGCCAGCGGCCGCATCGCCGAGAAGTCCGGGCGTGGGGTGCCGCTACGCATCCGTACCGCCGATCGCGGAACCGTGGTGTTCTACACCACCAAGACCGGCAAGTACGTCCGCCTGCCGCTGCGCTGCAAGGCCGGCGCCACCACCTGCCCGCGGGCGCTGCTCGAGGGGGCCGACGACCCGGACCTCGACCCGGGCACGGCGAAGTTCCGCTGGGGCGCCACGATCAACGTGAGCAAGTCGCAGCTGGCCGGCTCCACCAACGTCATGCAGAAGGGCGTCTCCACCACCGAGAGCCAGTGGAAGATGCAGGTGGGTGAGTCACACGGCCGGGCGCAGTGCGTGGTGGTCGGCCGCGGCTCGACCAGGAACTACCTGATCCGGTCCAGCACGGTGGTGGCCGACGGCAAGTGGCACAAGGTGCTGTGCCTGCGCACCGGAACGTCGCTGATCGTCTACGTCGACGGCGTCAACCGCGGGCGGGTCACCATCCCGGCGACCCTCACGATCAGCAACGACAAGCCGCTGCGGGTCGGCGGGCCGAACTTCAACACGACCAGCGACATGTATCACGGGTACCTCGACGACGTGTACGCCGCGCGCGGCTGAGCCCAGCCGAGCGGCGGGCCGGCGGTACGGGGTTTTGGCAGGTCGCCACGGGTGATGATGAAGGGCATGACGAGGATCTCCGTGGTGACCGGCGGCAGTGGCGGTATCGGGCGCGCGGTGGCCCGCAAACTGGCCGCCCGGGGCGAGTCGGTGGCCCTGCTGGCGCGCGGCGCCGAGGGTCTCGAGGCGGCCGCGGAGGACGTCCGGCGGGCCGGTGGCACGCCGCTGCCGATCGAGCTGGACATGGCCGACTTCGCCGCGGTGGAGGACGCCGCCGACCGGATCGAGAAGGAACTCGGGCCCATCGACGTGTGGGTCAACGACGCGTTCAGCTCCGTGTTCGCGCCGTTCACCGAGATGGACATGGACGAGTTCAAGCGCACCACCGAGGTCTCGTACCTCGGCTTCGTGCACGGCACCAAGGCCGCACTGACCCGCATGCTGCCACGGGACCGGGGTGCGATCGTGCAGGTCGGCTCGGCCCTGGCGTACCGGGGTGTGCCGCTGCAGACCGCGTACTGCGGTGCCAAGCACGCGATCCAGGGCTTCACCGAGTCGCTGCGCTGCGAGCTGCTGCACGACAAGAGCAACGTGCACGTGACCATGGTGCAGATGCCGGCGGTGAACACGCCGCAGTTCGGCTGGGTGCTGTCCCGGCTGCCCCGCCGGGCCCAGCCGGTGCCGCCGATCTACCAGCCGGAGATCGCCGCTGACGCGGTGGTGTACGCCGCCGACCACCCGAAGCGCCGCGAATACTGGGTGGGCGGCTCCACCGTCAAGACGCTGCTCGCCAACGCCGTGGCGCCCGGCCTGCTGGACCGCTACCTGGCCCGCAAGGGGTACGAATCGCAGCAGACCGATCAGCCGCGCGACGCCGATCAGCCGGCGAACCTGTGGCAGCCGGCGGACGGCCCGGGCGGCCAGGATGCCGGCGCGCACGGCGACTTCGACGACCAGGCCCGCACCCGCAGCGTCCAGCTGTGGGCGTCGCAGCACCACGGCGCGCTGGCCACGGTCGGGGGTGGACTGCTGGCCGCGGGAGCCGCCTGGGCGATGCGCCGCCGGTGACCGAATCGACGCCGAAGCGTGCTGCGGAATACGCACAACTGCGTCGCCCGCGCGAGCCGCCGCTGGTTACCGTCAGGCCATGCAGACGACACCGGACTACGACGAGCTGGTCGGCGAGGCCATCGGCGTACCCATCACCGGATGGGAGTTCGCCTGGATGGACGGACGGGCTGCCGGCTGGGATCCGTCGTGGTCCTATCCGGACCTGGCCCGGCCGCTGGTCCGGCGCGCGGGCAGCCTGCTCGACCTGGACACCGGCGGCGGCGAGCTGCTCGCCGAGCTGGCCCCGCTGCCCCCGCACACGGTCGCCGTGGAGAGCTGGGCGCCGAACACCCCGGTGGCCCGCGACCGGCTCACCCCGTTCGGGGTGACCGTGGTCACCGAGCTGCCCGGTGGCGAGAACGAGTTCGACGTGGTGCTGAGCCGGCACGGGCGGCTGCCCGCCGAGGACGTGGTCCGGCTGCTGCGGCCCGGCGGAACGCTGCTCACCCAGCAGGTGGGCAGCGACGACCTGGCCGACCTGAACGCCGCGCTGGGCGCGCCGGCTCCGCACCCCCGGCCGTGGACCGCCGAGGTCGCGGTGGCCGCGCTGGAGGCGGCCGGGCTGACCGTCACCGACGTCCGGGAGGAACGCCCGGCGGTCACCTTCCACGACGTGGGGGCCGTCGTCTATCAGTTGCGCGCCGTGCCGTGGCAGATCCGTGACTTCACCCCGCAGCGGTACGAGCGTGCGCTGCGCCGGCTGCACGACCGCATCCGTACGGAGGGCCCGTTCCTCGCGTACGCGCACCGCTTCCTGGTCCGGGCGGATCGTGCCTGAGCCGACCTGCCGGTGGTGGGTTCTCGGACCGGCGGTCGCCTCCCTCGTGGATCTGACCGGTACGGCGGTGGGTGCGGGCCTCGGCGGTTCCACCGGTGGTGGGCATCGCTTTCCGTTCAGCACCGACGCCGCTACGATGCTCCGGCATTTGCTCACCACCCGGACCGGACCGTTCCACACCATGCCAGAGATCACGGTGGAGAAGATGGGACCTGCCTGTCGGACGATCGGCGCCCGGGTGCCCGGCGAAGACTGACATGGCCAGGCTGCGGCACCGGCGAATGATCCGGCGGTTGGGTGTCGCGGTGTCCGGCACGCTGGCGCTGGCGCTTCTCGCGGTGGTGACCAACCTGCTCACCGAGGCGGCGGTGCTGCCGGACTCGTGGTCATGGACCACCGATCGCACCGTCGTGCCGGTCCTCTTCGGTGTCGCGCTGCTGGCCGCCGTCGTGCTCACTGCTGTTCAGGCGATGCCGGACACCGGGAACGCGCCGCCGGACCGGCCGCCCGACGATTCGGCGATGCGCGCGCTGCTGCGGGCGGAGGCGGCCGCGGCGGAGAACTTCCCGTACCGTCTGCTCGGCGACCACGGTCGGGAGCTCGCCGAGGTTTATGTCCGGCAGCAGATCACCGAGGCGGTCGGGCCGACGATGCCGGTCGGCGCCGCCCTCGACCAGCACCGTCACCTGGTCGTCACCGGGCAGGCCGGGTCGGGCAAGTCCACGCTGGCGTTCCGGCTGACCGCGTCATTGGCGGCCGGCCTGCTGGAACCGGACAGCTCGCCCGGCGCCCCGGTGCCGCTGCGGGTCTCGGCCCGGGCGGTGGCCGCCCGGCTCGAGCAGAGCTTCACCGAGGCGCTCGCCGGGGCGGTGACCGCCGAGATCGGTGGGTTCCTCGACGTGGCGCTCGACGCGGCGCTGCTTCGTATGCGCTGGCAGGGCCGCCGCTGGTTGATCATCGTCGACGGACTCGACGAGGTCGTCGACAACGCCCGCCGCAACGAGGTGCTCGCGGTGTTGCGCCGGCACGCCGAGGGCGAGGCGGACCTCTACCGCCTGCTGATCACGACGCGTCCCCTGCCGGAGCAGCAGATGACCGTCCTGTCCCGGCTCCCGGACACCGGCTCGTACGAGATCGCCCTGTTCAACCGCGAGCAACGGCATGCCTTCGCGGAGGCCTGGTTCCGCACCTCCGCCGACGCCACCGCCGAGGAGTTCCTGCGCCAGGCGGACCGGGGCGGCCTCAGCGATCTGATGGCCGTGCCGTTGCTCACCACGGTCGCCGCGGTGGTCTTCGAAGACCACCCCGGCCGCGGCCTGCCGCACAGCCGCTACGAACTGTACGAGCGCTACTTCAGCCTGGTGTACGAATCACGAGCGATCGCCGCACGGCAAGGGCTGGCCGAGCGGCTGCACCCGTGGCCGGGCGGCGAGCGGATGGCGGAGTGGATCGCCGCGCACCGGATGGACCTCGTCGACCGTCTCGCCGACGCCGCGCTGCGCGACACCGAGCTGGTGCCGCAGGCGCTGGACTGGCTCCGCGAGCAGGGCCAGCGACTCGATCCGGAACCCCCGGACTGGGTCGCGATGGTGGCGGCCGCGGCCACCAGCACCGGCCTGCTGTCCTATGTAGGCACCGACCTGAAGTTCGTCCACCACACCTTCGCCGAGCACCGCAACGCCTCGCGGCTCGCCGGGACGCTGCCGGCCGCCTTCGACCCCGAAGACGGGCAGTGGGCGTACTACCTCAACCGGGCCCGTGCGGAATCCGGAGGCGAAGCCCTGGCGGTGCTCGCCCATCACTGCTTCCAGCAGGGATCCGCCGCCGAGCTGCTCGACTGGCTGCAGTCCGGCGAGGACGCCAACCACCTGCTCGCCGCTCAGCTGCTCGCTGAAGGCGTACCGGCCGAGGCGCGGCACTTCACCAGGGTCGCCGAGACGCTGAGCTTCTGGATCGGGCGGTCCGCCCGGGCCGACGGCATCGAGCAGTTGGCCGCGTCGATGCTGCGGCTGGCCGGCGCCCTCCCGGCCCGGCCGGAGATCGCCGAGGTGCTGCTGCGGCTCGCCGAGGATCGCCGGGCCGGCGTGACGGTGCGCCTTCCGGCGGCGCAGGCGCTGGCCGCGTACGGCGGGGAGCACCTCACCGCGGGCGCGCTCGCGCTCAGCATGATCGCCAGTGATGACAAGGTCGCGGTGGCCGAGCGCCTGCACGCCGCGGAGACGTTGATCGAGCGCGGCAAAGCGAGACAGGCCGCCGGCGCGCTGCGGGCGATTCTCCGCACGGGGTACCTCACCGCCGACCACCGGCAGCTCGCTGAACAGCTGTTCCGAACGGCTACACCGACCGAACCCATGCCGCAGGCGAGAGGCATGCCGTCGTGGGACGACGTCTCGTTCGGGCGGTCCCCGCGGGTGCCGCAGGCGAGAAGCACGCCGTCGTGGGACGACGTCCTGTTCGGGCGGCCCGCGCGGGTGCCGCCGGCCGAGCAACGGCCGGCCGGGCCGGCGCCGCTGCAGATTCCCGGTTCACCACCTCAGCCGCCGGCACCCGAGCCACCCGCGCCGGTGTCGCCGCGCCGGCTGCCGGCGATCGCGCGCCTGTCCGTCCGGGTCGCGCGGCACCTGGAGCTGTGGGAATTCGACGAGGCGTGGCTCGACCGTCACGGTCTCCGGGACCGCCGGCCCCCGCCGCCGTCGCCCACCGTCCCGGAACCGGCCGACGACTCGCCGGAACACCTGCTCACCGAAGCGGCCGCGCAGGTCCGGGAGGACCGCCTGCCCGATCATGGGCAGAGCCTGCTCCACCGCGTCCTCGACACGGACCCGCCGGTGGCGAAGCCGCTCCTGCTGCGGGCGGCCCGGCTGCTCGTGCTCTCCGCGGACGTGGTGGAAGTCATCCGCCGGCTCCGATCCCTGATCGACGCGGACCGGCTCAGCCTTCCCGAAACGCTGCACCTCCTCGCCCCGGTCGCGCCCCGCCTGGATTTCTTCGCCGCCGCGCTGTTCCGCGACTACGTGGAGCGCTCGGCGACCTTCCCGGATGGTCCCGAACCGGAGACCATCGCCGAGTTCGTGGCGCAGGGGCCGGCGTTCCGGGAAACGGCCGCCGAACACCTGACCCAACTGGTCGACACCGGTGGCGAAGCCTTCCGTCGGGTCCACGCCTACGCGCTGCTCGCCGAGGTTGCGCCGGAGGCGCTCGACAACGCCCGCCGAATGCTCGCCGCCGCTGCGGCCGGCAGCGCCCGGACCTGCATCAACCTGGCGAACGCCCTGATCGACGCGCGCCGCGCATCGGACGCCGCCGAGGTGCTCGGCCTGGCCGCCGGCCCGTCCTTCGAGAACTGCCCGGACACCTGGATCGCCGCGGTCAGCCTGCTCGCCACCGCCTCCCGCGGGGACCGTGGGCGAGCGACCGATCTGTTGCGCCGGATGGCGACCGGCGCCGCGCGTGCCGACCAGCGGACGGCGGCGGGGCAGGCCCTGACCACGCTGGGCGGGACGGCTCGCGAGCAGGGCCTGAGCGTTCTCCGTACGGTCGCCGGCGACCGGTCGGGCGTACCCGCCGATCGGCTGCTCGCCGCGCGGGCGCTGTTCCGGTTCGGACCCGAGCACAGCGGGCTGCTCGCCGATGCGCTGCGGGCCGCGCTGGATGCGGAGACCGGCACCATCGCCCGGCTGGCGCTGGCCCGGGAACTGGCCGAGGTCGAACCGCAGTATCGCCGGACGGCGCATCGACTGGCCAACCTGGTGATCGGCGACGACGCCCAGCCCCTGGACGTGCGGCAGGAGGCGCTGCACACGCTGTCCCGCCTCGGGCCGGCCGCCCGCCGAGCCGCCCTCGACAAGGCCGCCGACCTGATCCGGGACCGCGGGCTGATCATCGAGGAACGTATCGAACTGGCCAGCGTGGTGTCGCTGTGGGGGTTGGATTTCGAACATGCCGTCGAGGACGCCCTCGAAGCGCTCAGTCAGGAGACGGCCGGGCCGGACGCCATCGAGGTGGCCCGCTCGATCCTCGAGATCGGCGAGGGCAACGAGGACCGGCGGATCCGCATCCTGCGCCGCCTCAACGACGCGCCGGCCGACGCCGGAACCGGCGCCCTGGCCGCCCGGGAACTCGCTCGCGACCCGGCCCACCATGGCGAGGGCATCCGGCGGCTGACCGCGGTGGCCGCCAACGGTGCCGGTCCCGCGCTCGCCATCGCCGTGCTGTATGAAACGGCCGCGCTGGGCCACACCGACCTGGCGGTGGCGGGCCTGACCGGGCTCGCGCTCGACCGGTCGCAGCCCGCCGCCGTCCGGGACAAGGCGGCCCGGCTGCTGCTCATGCTCGACCCCTGCCGGTCGCCGGCGGCCGCGGACGCGCTGCGGTCCATGACGTCGGACCCGACGCTGGTGGCCGGTATGTCGTCCTGGCTCACCGAGGCGGAGGAGATCCTGGCTCCGGCGATGGACGGTCGAGGGGACGGGCCAGCACCAGGGTCGTCCTGAGGTCCAGGGTGACCGTGTCGCCGAGGACGGCCGTCAGGCCGGACAGCGCCGCCCGCTGATCCTCCGCGGAGTGCCTGCGGAACGACGAGAAGGTCTGCACCAGCTTCAGGTAGTGATCGCGAGTGAGTTCCGGGCAGGTGTGCCAGACCCGTTCCTCGACGTGCGTGAACTCCCCGCTGGCCGCGACGTCGTCGCGAATCCAGTGGTCCGCCCGTTCCCGGACGGTCGGGTCGACCGCCTGCAGCACGCCGTCGATCGCGGCGGAGACGGCCGGATCGGCGTAACCGTACGTGTGGCCGAACACCGCCAGCGTGCCACCGGGGGCGAGCGCCGCACGGGCCCGGACGGACCGGGTCGCCGGGTCGAGCCAGTGCCAGGCGAGCGCGCAGGCGATGACGTCCACCCCGCCGGGCGGGGCGTCCCACTGCTCGAACGAGGCGGTCACCACCCGTACGCCCGGGAAGTTGGCCCGCAGCACCGCGGCCATGCGCTCGTCCGGCTCCACACAGGTGACCGCCGCGCCGGTGCGTACCAGAATCTCGGTGCCCTTGCCGGTCCCGGCCCCCACCTCGACGATCGTGGCCGGGACGCGGCCGTGGAAGGCGACGATCGCGTCGGCGACCGCCTGCGGATAACCGGGGCGGACGTCGTCGTACATCGCGGCGACCGAGCCGAAGATGCGGGTCATGCCGGCCAACCTAGAGGAAGATCGGGACTTGCTGCGGGGGCCATCGGCGTGCCGTACGCGCAGGGTTACTACCTGGCCCAGCCCGGGCCGCTGCCGAACTGGCCGGTGGTCAGTGAGCCCAGGATCTCGGCGATCACCGCCGGCTTGTACCGGAACGTGGCCCGGCCCACCGACAGCTCACAGCGGACCACCGCCGGATCGCCGGTCGCCATCGGCCGCGGCCATACCCAGAATCCGTGGTCGTCGGCCAGGCGCTTGGCGGCCGCCGCGTACGCCTCGGCCGTGGTGGACAGCAGCAGGTGCAGCATCGGTGTCTGCGGCGGATCGGGCAGCACCCGCACGGTGGGCACGTCGGCCAGGGCGAGCGCGATCGCCCGGGCGTACTCGAGCCGGGCCGGCATGTCGGCCAGCGCGCCGGGCAGCAGCTGCCGGGCTGACGCGGCCCCCGGCCACAGGCCGAACAACGTGCCGCCCAGCCGGTGCCGCCACTCGCGCACCTGCGCGACGTCCGGCGCCGAACCGGCCACGCAGCAGCCGGGCAGCGCGCCGACACCCTTGTAGAAGGACACGTACACGGTGTCGAACAGCGCGGCGATGTCGGCCGGTGCCCGCCCGTACCCGGCGCTCGCCTCCCACAGCCGGGCGCCGTCGAGGTGCGTCGCCGCGCCGCGCGTCCGGGCCCACTCGGTCTGCGCGGCCAGGTCGTCCCAGGGAGGGATCCGCCCACCCAGGTCCCGCTGAGGCAACTCCAGGAGCAGCGCCGCCGGCGGTTCCGCGACGGCGTTCAGGTCGGCCATCGTGAGCAGCCGGTCGGCCTCGCCCGCGGACCGGCCGACCAGGCCGTGCAGGCGCTGGTACGCGTGGTCCTCGTGGCGGGCCAGGTGGCAGTGCGGATGCCAGACCACGGTCCGGCTGGTCCGCCGGTCGGCATGCACGCGCAGGGTGGCCGCCTGCGCCATCGTGCCGCTCGGCAGGAACACCGCGGCCGGCTTGCCGAGCAACTCGGCCACGTACCGTTCCAGGTCGGCGACCGCGCCGCCGTCGCCGTACAGGTCCTCCTCGGTGTCCGGCGGGATCGAGGCCAGGAGTTCGGCGGGGCGCACCAACCCGTTGCCGTGGAACGAGTCGGTGCACCGGGCCCGCCGTATCCTGATCTCCTCATCCATGCGATGCAGTCTGTCAGGCCGTTGAGCCGTGCGGGTTCCCGGTCGATACTCGCGGGATGCCCGAGCTGTACGCGATGCCCACCCGCGACGACGAGATCCGGATGCCGTTCCCGCCCCTGGTGCAGCAATGGGAACGCAACGATCACCCGGCGCAGGTCCGCCTCAAGGCCTACCTGGACCGGGTCCTGGAGATCCTGGGCGACCGCACCGCCGGGGACGACCTGGCGCTGCGCCTGTCGGTCGGGCGTACCCACATCGAACCGCTCGACAGCGACGGCCGCGACCTGGACAACTACCTGCAGCCGCTGGCCCACGCGATCGGCGCGGCCAAGCTCAGCGCGGTGTTCGGCCGCAAGATCCGGTCCATCGAGTCGACCGTCGCGCTCACTCCGGCCCGCCGTCGTCCGGAACCACCGAACGACCCGCACCTGATCATTCGCACCAGGGGATCGGCGGCCGCGGTCGAGTGGAAGGAGCAGATCCACGACGCCTGCGCGGGCGTCTTCCGGGAGCCGACCGCCGGTCCGGTCGCTCTGACCATCCGGTTCGGCGTCGCGGCGCGGCGGAACTGGGCGACGCTGTGGAAGCCGGCCATCGACGCGCTCGGCCCGATGCTCGGCATGCCCCATCCCAACCGGTTCCGTCCGCGCGACGACCGGATCGTGGCGCTGGACCTGCACCGCACGGTCGACGATCGGCTCGGGGATGACGTCGTGCTGGAGATGTGGTGTCATCCGACACCATGACGACAACGATCAATGCGGTCGCGGTACGGATAGTGGCGTACTTTCCGATCGGTTCCACCGTGCGAGCCGAGGCGGGCGGGTGGTCCGATGCCTCCGTGGCCGCCCTGCGTCCGACGTTCGTGGCGCTGCGGCCGTACCGGATCGGCGTGGTCACCACCGTCGCGCTGCTGCTCAGCTTGTTCCTCACCGTCGGTGCCTACGACGGCTTCCTGCGGGTGATGTCCCGCCGCTGAGACTCAGACCAGCAGACCGATCGCTATT
Source organism: Actinoplanes sp. (assembly GCA_035685405.1). Taxonomy (GTDB): domain Bacteria; phylum Actinomycetota; class Actinomycetes; order Mycobacteriales; family Micromonosporaceae; genus Actinoplanes. Next base: position 13,889 of record DASSAL010000401.1, read on the forward strand.
ACCGTCATCACCACCGCGACCAGCCCGTCCAGCACCCGCCACGCGGCCGGGCGGGCGAGCACCGGCGCCAGCTTCCGGGCCCCGGCACCCAGCGCGGTGAACCACACCAGGCTGGCCGCCGCAGCGCCCATGCCGAACACCCACCGGTGCGCGTGCTGCTGCGCCACCGACCCGAGCAGCAGCACGGTGTCCAGATAGACGTGCGGGTTCAGGTAGGTCAGCGCCAGGCAGGTGAGCAGCGTGACGCGCCGGGTGGCCGGGGCGCGGCCGGCCGGGTCCAGACCGGCCGGCCGGATCGCCCGGCGGGCGGCCAGCACCGCGTACCCCAGAAGGAAGGCCGCGCCGGCCCACCGCACCACCGCCACCGCGGTGGGCTGCGCGGTGATGATCGCGCCCAGGCCGGCGATGCCGGCCAGGATCAGCGCGAGATCGGACAGGGCGCAGAGCAGGACCACTGGGAGTACGTGCTCCCGGCGCAGTCCCTGGCGCAGCACGAAGGCGTTCTGCGCACCGATGGCGACGATGAGCGCGACCGAGGCGGCGAATCCGGCGAGGGCTGAGCTGAGCACGTAGTCGACGGTAGGGTGGGTGCCTCACCCACTCAAACTAAAGATTCTTCAGTAACGTTAGGGAAACTGCATGGACGCGGTGCAGCTGGCCACCTTCCAGGCGGTGATCGCCGAGGGCAGCTTCGAGGCGGCGGCCCGGGCGCTGCACGTCACGCCGTCCGCGGTCAGCCAGCGGATCAAAGCGCTCGAGCAGGACGTCGGCCAGGTGCTGGTGCGCCGCGCCAAGCCGGCCGCGCCCACGGCGGCGGGGGAGGCGCTGGTCCGCTTCGCCGGCCAGGTCGCTCTGCTGGAACGTGAGGCGCTGGCCGCGGCTCGGGGCGGGCTGGCCGGTTCCCGCGTACGGATCTCGGTGGTGGTCAACGCCGACTCCCTGCACACCTGGTTCCTGCCGGCCCTGACCCGGCTGCCGGACGTGTTGTTCGACCTGCACCAGGACGACCAGGAGTACACCGCCGAGCTGCTGCGGGCCGGCACCGCGATGGCCGCGGTCACCGCCCAGCACGTCGCCGTCCAGGGCTGCCGCGTGGAACGCCTCGGCGCGATGCGATACCTGCCGGTGGCCGTGCCGTCGCTGGCGGTCGACTTCGCGACCACGCCGGTCATCCTGCTGAACCGCAAGGACCACCTGCAACATCAGTTCCTGGCCGCACACACCCGGCGCCGGCTGGATCCGCCGGTGCACTACGTGCCGGCCGCGGCCGCGTTCGTCGACGCCATCCGCCTCGGGTTGGGCTGGGCGCTGGTGCCGGAGCAGATCGCCCGGGCGGACATCGCGGCCGGGCGGGTGATGTCCCTGGTGCCGGGCCGGCACTTGGACGTGCCGCTGTACTGGCAGTACTGGCGGATGGAGTCGGACGTGCTGACCGCCCTGACCGCTGCGGTCAAGGCGGTGGCGGCGGATGCGCTGCGCTGATTCCCGTTCCCGCCGAGTCGGGTCGCTTCACTGCCGCCAGGCAACGCCGTCCTGCCCGGGTGCGTCACCGGCCGATGGAAAGCCGTCGAGTGCTTTCGCTCGCGGACCGCATTCAGCGCCGCAATGATCTCCCACACATCCGGCCCACCGGCGAGTGCAGCCCTCCGCCCGGTCGGGCCCGAACGGAAGACGATGCCGGGATGCTCGTGAGATCTCGGCGCGGTCAGTCGTTGGCGTGCAGGGCCGCGTTCAGCTCGATGCCCGTCCCCTGGCGCGGGCGGGCCTCCAGAGCGCCGGTCACCGAGTTGCGCCAGAACAGCAGGCCGTCGACGCCGGAGAGGTCGCGGGCCTTGACCACCCGCCCGTCCGGCAGGGTGATCTTGGAGCCGGCCGTGATGTACGTGCCCGCCTCGATGACGCAGTCGTCGCCCAGCGAGATGCCGGCGCCCGCGTTCGCGCCGAGCAGGCTGCGCTCGCCGATGCTGATCTTGTCCTTGCCGCCGCCGGACAGGGTGCCCATGATCGAGCTGCCGCCGCCGATGTCCGAACCGTCGCCGACCACCACGCCCTGCACGATCCGGCCCTCGACCATCGAGTGCCCCAGCGTGCCGGCGTTGTAGTTGACGAACCCCTCCTGCATGACCGTGGTGCCGGCGGCCAGGTGCGCGCCCAGCCGCACCCGGTCGGCGTCGGCGATCCGCACGCCGGACGGGACCACGTAATCGGTCATCCGCGGGAACTTGTCCACCCCGAACACCGACAGGTGCCGGCCGGCCGCGCGCTCGATCAGGCGCAACTCGTCGACCCGGTCCGGCGGGCAGGGGCCGGCCGAGGTCCAGGCCACGTTCGCCAGCACACCGAAGATGCCGTCCAGGTTCAGCTCGTTCGGCCGGACCAGGCGGTGTGACAGCAGGTGCAGGCGGAGGTACGCGTCCGAGGTGTCCTTGATCGGGTCGGCCAGCGAGCCGATCCCGGTGTGCACCTCGACCGTCGACAGCCCGGCCAGCGCCCGGGGGCCGGCCAGCCCGGCGGGCAGCTTCGGCGGCTCGGCGGGCTCCGCGTCCAGGCCCAGGAAGCCGGCCGGATACCAGGTGTCCAGCACCTCACCCGCGGCCGTGACGGTGGCGAGGCCGATGCCCCAAGCAGAGATGGTCACCGGCCGACCCTACCGAAGGTCCCTGGATGGGTAGGGTGCCGCCTATGGCCAACCCGCTGACCCAGGACGTCCTGGTCGACCCCGTGCTGCTCACCCGCGCCCTGGTCGATCTCGAGTCGGTGTCCCGCAACGAGAAGGTGATCGCCGACAGCGTCGAGGAGGCGCTCCGGCAGGTGCCGCACCTGAGCGTGGACCGGCTCGGCAACACCGTCATGGCGCGCACCGACCTGGTGCGGGACCAGCGGGTGGTGCTCGCCGGTCATCTGGACACGGTGCCGATCAACGACAACTTCCCCTCGACCGTGATGGACGACCTGATCTACGGGTGCGGCACCGCCGACATGAAGTCGGGTGTCGCGCTCGCCCTGCACCTGGCGGCCACGCTGCCCGACCCGCGATACGACCTCACCTACCTGTTCTATGAAGCGGAGGAGATCGAGTCCGTGTACAACGGGCTCAAGCTGGTCGCCGAGGCGCACCCGGAATGGCTCACGGCGGACTTCGCGGTGCTGCTGGAACCGACGTACGGGGTGGTCGAGGCCGGCTGCCAGGGCACGCTGCGGGTGCTGGTGCGGACGACCGGCCGGCGAGCGCACACCGCCCGGTCCTGGCGCGGGGTCAACGCGATCCACGCGATGGGCGCGGTGCTGCGGCGGCTCGATGACTACAGCCCGCGTACGGTGACGATCGACGGCTGTACTTTCCGTGAAGGGTTGAACGCGGTCCGCATCGGCGGTGGGGTGGCCGGCAACGTGGTGCCGGACGAGTGCACGATCGAGGTCAACCTGCGGTTCGCGCCGGATCGTACGGAGGATCAGGCGCTGGCCCACGTGCGGGAGGTGTTCGACGGGTACGAGCTGGAGCTGACCGACTCGGCGCCCGGGGCGCTACCGGGACTGACCGCGGCGCCGGCCCGGGAGTTCCTCAACGCGGTCGGCGCGGCGCCGGCGGCCAAGCTGGGCTGGACGGACGTGGCCCGGTTCGCGGCGCTCGGCGTTCCGGCCCTCAACTACGGCCCGGGTGATCCGCTGCTGGCCCACGCGCCGGACGAGCACGTGGAGATCGGCAAGATCCGGGACGGTGCGGCGACCCTGCACCGCTGGCTGGCCGCCGATCAGATCTGACCGACCGGCACCCGGCCGATCGCCCGGGGCGTGATCTCGACGGTGGCTTCCGGATCGGGCTCGGCGGCGCGCACGGCGAGCGCCATCCGGCGTTCCTCGACCACCAGCCGGATGCGCCGCTGCATGCGGCGCTGCATCTTGATGCGTTCATATCGCGTCACGGTGGCTCCTTGACTGGCCCGCGCCGTGGATTGAGGTAACTGAACAGACGCAGATGAGCTACCGTCCGTCGAGGGTTTGGCACTGCAGTGCGGCGGAGCCGCCTTGGCGGCTCTGCATCAATCTGGCAAAAACCTTCCGGCGCCGCAATCCTCTTGTGGAAACCCACCCGGTTATTCATCGGCTACTGGCCGTCCGCACTACCGTTGGTGCCATGACGGATGGCACCAACGGGCGACCCCGTACGACACCGGAGCGTCATAGCGGCGCGGTCACCCTGCGGCGTGAGTCGATACCGCCCAGCACCGCCGACGAGAAGCTGCTCGACTCGCCTCACCGCCGCGAGTGGAAGACCAAGGACGCCTGGCGGGCGCTGCGCATCCTGTCCGAGTTCGTCGAGGGCTTCGACACGCTGGCCGATCTGCCGCCGGCGGTGAGCGTGTTCGGCTCGGCCCGCAGCAAACCGGACAGCCCGGAATGCAAGATGGCCACTGACCTGGGCCGGGCGCTGGCCGAGGGGGGGTACGCGGTGATCACCGGTGGCGGGCCGGGCGTGATGGAGGCGGCCAACCGGGGCGCCACCGAGGCCGGCGGCATGTCCGTCGGGCTGGGCATCGAACTGCCGTTCGAGCAGGGCCTGAACGACGCGGTGGACATCGGCATCGACTTCCGTTATTTCTTCGTCCGCAAGACGATGTTCGTCAAGTACGCCCAGGCGTTCGTCGTGCTGCCGGGTGGTTTCGGCACGCTGGACGAGCTGTTCGAGGCGATCACCCTGGTGCAGACCCGCAAGGTGACCCGGTTCCCGGTCATCCTGATGGGCGTCGCCTATTGGAGTGGCCTGATCGACTGGCTCAAGGACACGGTGATGGCCGACGGCAAGATCGGTCCGATCGACCTGGACCTGATCCAGATGACCGACGACATCGCCGAGGCGGTGCAGATCATCCTGTCCGCGGACGCCGCGCTGGCCGCGCCCGTGGATCCCGGGAAGCGGTGACGTGGCGGCCGTCTGTGTCTTCTGCGCCTCGTCCACCACTCTCGACCAACGCTGGCTCGACCTGGCGTACGCCACCGGCCGGGAACTCGCCGCCCGTGGACACACCCTCGTCTCCGGGGGCGGCCGGGTCGGCATGATGGGCGCGGTCGCCGACGGTGCCCGGGCGGCCGGTGCGCGCACCCTCGGCGTGATCCCGCAGTGCCTGGTCGACTGGGAGGTGGCCGACACCAAGGCCGACGAGCTGATCATCACCGACGACATGGGCGGCCGGAAGAACCTGATGATCGACCGCTCGGACGCGTTCATCACGCTGCCCGGCGGGCTCGGTACCCTGGACGAACTGTTCGAGGTGTGGACCACCGCCATCCTCGACCTGCATCACAAGCCGATCGTGCTGCTCGACCCGGACGGCTTCTACGCTGGCCTCCTCGCCTGGCTGACCGAGCTCGCCGACACCAAGTTCGTCCGGCGCTCCGCGCTCGACAAGATCCAGGTCGTCAATTCCATCCCCGCCGCACTCAACATCCTCGACGCGGTGTAACCACACCCACGTCGAAATCCCCGCGAGCCGAAGGCGACGCCGGCTAGCAGCGTCTCGCCGGGACGATGTCACCGCATCGCCCCGGCGTGACCAGGGTCCCCGGCGTGCCCGGCGGGGCAACGCGGCGGCGGCGCCGCCATTCGGACGCCCACCGCGCTGCCACCGGCGAGCAGCGGAATGTCGCCGGGGCACGCGATGTGGCCCGCCGGACCGGTGCGACACGGGCTGCCGGCCCGACGGGTGCTCGACGGGTGCTGAACGGGTTTAGCGCAAACTTTGCTCTCGTCGTACGGAGGCGTCAAGGGTCATCGATGGATTATCCGGCTGGTCGGCGCAATTCCCCTTGCCGGAACGTGCCAGACTGAGCCCCATGCCGCCGCAACGGGCGACCTTGCTCCAGGTCGCGCAACGGGCCGGCGTGTCCCGCAGCACGGCCTCGTTCGTCCTGGCCGGACGCCACCTGGACATGCGCATCTCGGAGGATGCCCGGCAACGGGTGCTCCGGGCGGCTCAGGAGCTGGACTACCGGCCGAACCTGATGGCCCGGAGCCTCCGGACCAAGGTGACCAGGACCATCGCCCTGGTCTCCGACACCATCGCGTCCGACCCGTACGCCGGCCGGGCGATCCACGGCAGCCTCGCCGCGGCGGTCGCGCACGGGCACCTGCTCTTCATCGGGGAGACCGAGGGTGATCCGGTGGTCGAGGAGAAGCTCATCTCCGACTTCCTGGACCGGCAGGTGGACGCCTTCATCTACGCCAGCATGTTCACCCGGTACGTGCGGGTGCCCAAACTGCTGCGCGGTCGGCGGGTGGTGTTGCTGAACTGCCTGACCCGCGGCGCCCGGCCGGCCCACCACACGGTGATTCCGGACGAGATCGGTGCCGGGTGGAGCGCCGCCCGGGTGATCATCGAGTCCGGCCACCGCGATGGCATTCATCTGGTCGGTGACCCGGCGGAGCGGGTGTTCGCCGCCAAGGAGCGGCTGGCCGGCCTGAAGGAAGGGCTGAGCACGGCCGGCATCAAGCTGGCCGGGACGATCGACTGCGAATGGTGGCCGGATTCGGCGTACGAGGCGGTCGCCAACGCCCTGTCCGGCGGCCTGCGGCCGCGGGCGCTGATCTGTCTCAACGACCGCATCGCGCTGGGTGCGTACCAGGCACTGCGGGAATCCGCCTTCACCATTCCGGATGACGTGTCGGTGCTCTCTTTCGATGACTCCGACCTCGCCGCGTGGCTGCGTCCGAAGCTGACCAGCATCTCGCTGCCGCACTACCAACTCGGCTGGCAAGCCGTGGAACTGCTGCTCGGGCAGCAATCCGAGCCCGTGGTCATGCGGATCCCGATGCCCGTCCGGTACCGGGCATCGGTCATCAAGCCGGTCGACCTGTCCTGACGGACGAGTTACACCCCCCACGCCGCCCGTTACCGTCCTCGGTGATTTCCGGCCCGAGGAGTTGTATGCCGCAGAAGCGGGTGTTGCTGATCGGCACCATCGTGGTCGCCGCAGCCGTTGGTGCGCCGACCGCGGCGATGCTGGCGCCGGACGGCGAGCTGGCCGAGCCGACCCGACCGGTGGTGGAGCCGGTGCAGCCGGATCCGGATCTGCTGCCGGAGCCGGCCGAGGTGACCGGCGTGCCGACACCGGCGTCGATCCAGACCAGCACGACGACGGACATCCCGGATCGGCGTCCCGCCCCGGTGGCGGAGGCCGCGACGCCCACCCGGGCCGCGGTGACGGTGGCGCCCCGGAGCACCACCGTGCCGCCGCAGAAGCCGGTGCCGCCGCCCCAGGAGGGACCGCCGGAGCCGGACGGCGCGACACCGGACGAGGAGGAGACCGTGGTGCCGCCGCCGGCGGAGGAGCGCGACGAGGACGATCCGCACGACACCGGTCCGCCACCGCCGCCGGGTGGTGACGACACGGATCCAGCGGACCAATAGGCCGCGGCAAAAGCGTCGTACCCGCGTGATCTCATTGTCGCCGTGACCACGCCGGCATCCCCCGCGGCGGTGCGCCGTCCGGCGTACCGCCTGGTCCGCCGTCGCCGCCCGGCCGTGCCCGCGTTGCTCGACGACCCGGTGCAGCGGCACATCGTCGAGCACGCCGGCGGCCCGATGCTGGTGGTCGGCGGACCGGGCACCGGCAAGACCACGGTGCTGGTCGAGGCGGTCGCGGCGCGCATCGCACAGGGCACCGACCCGGAACGCATCCTGGTGCTCACCTTCGGGCGCCGCGGCGCCACCGCACTGCGCGACCGGATCGAGGCGCGGATCGCCGGCGACGCGCGGCGGACTGTGCACGAGCCGCTCGTGCGGACCTTTCACGCGTACGCCTATGGCCTGCTGCGTCGTGCCGCGGCCGACCGGGGCGAACCGTCCCCCCGGCTGCTCACCGGCCCGGAACAAGACCTGATCATCCGGGAGCTGTTGGCGGTGGCCGGCGATGTGTCGTACTGGCCGGACGGCCTGCGCCCGGCGCTGCCCACCCGCGCGTTCGCCCAGCAGCTGCGCGACCTCATGCAGCGGGCCGCCGAGCGGGGCGTCGGACCGGTCGAGCTGGCCCGGCTCGGTGAGCGGCTGGGCCGCGACGACTGGCCGGCCGCCGCCCGGTTCATCCGGGAGTATGTCGCCGTGCTGGCGTTGCGCGACGCCACCACCCGGGGCTCCACCGCGTACGACCCGGCCGAGCTGGTCCGGGCCGCGTCCGGACTGCTCGCCGACGATCCGGCTCTGCTCGACGCCGAACGCCGCCGCCTCGACTTCGTCTACGTCGACGAGCTGGCCGACACCGACCCGGCCCAGATCGACTTGCTGTCGCTGGTCGCGTCCGGCGGCACGCCGCTGGTGGCGTTCGCCGATCCGGATGCGTCGATCTACGGGTTCCGCGGCAGCGACCCGGAGATCGTGCACACCTTCCCGATGCGGTTCCGCACCGCGTCCGGCGCGCTGGCCGAGACGGTGACGCTGCACAGCAACTACCGCGCGGACGGCGCGCTGCTCACCGCGACCGGGCGGGTGGCCCGGCGGATGCGCGGACCGGTCCGGCACCGGGCGATGCACCCGCCGGTGCTCAGCACATCCCACGGCGCCGCCGGCTCCACCGGCGCCACGCCCGGCGCCGTCCCGCCGTCCGATTCGACGGCCGCCGGCGGGCCTCCTTCCGGTCCGGTTGCCGCCGTCCCGCCGTCCGGCGTTCCGGCCGGCGCGGTGGTGCGGACCTTCCGCACGTCGACCAGCGAGACCGCGTACGTCGCCCACGTCCTGCGCGAGGCGCATCTGCTGCACGGCGTGCCGTGGTCGCGGATGGCCGTGCTGATGCGCTCCACCTCCCTGCAACTGCCGTCCGTGCAGCGGGCGCTGGCTGCCGCCGGGGTGCCCACGGTGACCCACGCCGAGGACCTCCCGCTGCACCTGCAACCCGCCGTCGCCCCCTTTCTCCTGCTGCTGCGCTGCGCGCTGGAACCCGAGGCGCTGACCGATGAAGCCGCCGTGTCCCTGCTGCACTCACCGCTGGGCGGGGCCGACCCGCTGGCCGAGCGGCGGCTGCGGCAGGGGTTACGGGCCCTGGCGCTGGCCGCGGGCGACCGCCGGCCGTCCGGCGAGTTGCTGGTGGACGCGGTGCGGGACCCGACCGGACTGGACATGGTGGAGCGCCGGTGGGCGTTGCCGGCGCAGAACATAGCCCGGCTGATCGCCACCGCCCGGGCCGCGGCTGCCGAGCCCGGTGCCACCGCCGAGCGGGTGCTGTGGACGGTCTGGCGGGACAGCGGACTGGCCGACCGGTGGTATGCGATGAGCACCCGCGGCGCCCCGGTGGAGCCCGGCGGTGAGGGCGGCCGGGCCCGGCAGTGGCGCGCCGAGGCGGCCGACCGTGACCTGGACGCGATGGTAGTGCTGTTCGACGCGGCCGCCCGGTTCGTGGACCGGCTGCCCGGCGCCCGCACCGAGGTGTTCCTCGACCACGTGCTGGGCCAGGACCTGCCGGCCGACTCGATCGCGCCGAGCGCCGACCGCGGCGAGGCGGTCCGGCTGCTCACCGCGCACGCCGCCAAGGGTCTGGAGTGGGACGTCGTGGTGCTGGCCGGCGTGCAGGAGGGCATCTGGCCCGACCTGCGGCTGCGCGGCAGCCTGTTGGGTTCGGAACGGCTGGTGGACGTGCTGGCCGGCCGGGCGGCCGGCGGCGCGGCCGCGGTGGTCGGTGAGACGTCGGCGCTACTCGACGAGGAACGGCGGCTGTTCTATGTGGCCGCGACCCGGGCCCGCACGCGGCTGGTGGTGACCGCGGTGGCGTCCGCCGGAGTGGGCGGGTCGGACGGTGAGGAACAGCCCAGCCGGTTCCTCACCGAGCTGGCCGACGAGGGCCGCGGCGCCGGGCCGGACGTACCGCCGGACGACCCCGGCGATCCGGGCCCGCCCGAACCGGACGGGGACCCGGACGCTGGTCCCCACCCGGACCGAGATGCAGATCCGGGTCCGCGCCCGGACCCGGACCCGCATCCGCACTCGGGCCCGCCGCCCGGTGCCGGCCCAGTGGCGGTGCCGGGGAATGCCGACGACGAACCGGCCGTGGCGATTCCGGTACAGCGGCCGCCCCGCGCGCTGACCCTGGCCGCGTTGGTGGCGGAGCTGCGTACCGCTGTGGTGGCCACCTCCAGCACACCCGCCCGGCGGCATGCCGCGGCGGCCGAACTCGCCCGGCTGGCCGCGGCCGGCGTGCCGGGCGCGCATCCGGACGAGTGGTGGGGGTTGCGGCCGCTCTCCGACGACCGGCCGCTGGCCGACGAAGGCCAACCGGTCAAGGTCACTCCGTCGGCGATGGACAGTGCGCTGCGGTGCAGCCTGCGCTGGCTGCTGGAACGGCACGGCGGCGCGGCACCGGCCGGCCCGGCGCAGGGTGTCGGCAACCTGGTGCACGCCGCGGCGATGCTCGCCGAGGATGCCAACGCCGACCGGGAGCGGCTGGTCGAGTATGTCTCCGCCCGGTTCGACGCGATCGAGCTGGCCGCCCGCTGGCTGGCCGGGCCGGAGCAGGAACGCGCCCAGGCCATGGTGGACAAACTGCTGCGCTGGCTGGCGCAGAATCCGCGCCGGCTGCTGGCCATCGAGCACGAGTTCACCGTGCGGCTGGACGACCCGATCCGGCCGATCCAGCTCACCGGCCGGGTGGACCGGCTGGAGGTGGACGCCGAGGGCCGGCTGGTGGTGATCGACCTGAAGACCGGCAAGACCACCGCGGTGACCGCATCGGATCTGTCCGAGCACGCCCAGCTGGCCGGTTATCAGGTGGCGGTGGACGCCGGGGGATTCGCCGATTTCGGCCGGCAGAGCGGCGGCGCGGCCCTGGTGCAGCTCGGACCGGGCAAGGACGCCAAGGAGCAGATGCAGGTGCCGCTGGCCGAGGCGGAAGACCCCGAGTGGGCGTACGCCATGGTCCGCCGCACTGCCGAGACCATGGCCGCGGCCACCTTCTCGGCGGTGGCCAACAGCCGGTGCCGGGTCTGTCCGGTGCGGACCAGTTGCCCGGTCTCCGGCCAGGGGCGGCAGGTCGTGGAGCCGTGACCCAGCCCAGCCTGTTCGCCGACCCGACCGCACCGCCGCGCCGCCGGGCCGACTCCGGTCCCCGGTACACGCCGGTGGAACTGGCCCGGCTGCTGCGGCTGCACCCGCCCACCCCGGAACAGGCCGCGATCATCGCGGCGCCGGTGGAACCGCTGCTGGTGGTGGCCGGCGCCGGTTCCGGCAAGACCGAGACGATGGCCTCCCGGGTGGTCTGGCTGGTGGCCAACGGGTACGTGCGCCCGGACGAGGTGCTCGGCCTGACCTTCACCCGCCAGGCGTCCGGCGAGCTGGCCCACCGCATCCGCACCCGGCTGGGCCAGCTGGTGCGGCGGCTGGGCCGGGACGACCAGTTCGCCGGCGAGGCCACGGTGGCCACGTACCACTCGTACGCCGCCCGGGTGGTCACCGA
>DASSAL010000402.1:0-23027 GCA_035685405.1 Actinoplanes sp.
CCAGACCTGGGAGGGCTTCACGCTCAAGTGGTACCGCGAGGTGTTCAGCATCGACGCGCTGACCGAGGCGCTGATCGTTTCGCTCGGGGTGGCGATCGCCACCATGCTGGTGGCCGGCGCGCTCGGCACCGGCGTCGGGTACGCGCTGGGCCGCTACGCCTTCCGCGGCTCCGGCTCGGTCAACCTGATGCTGTTCGCCACCATATCCGCGCCGGAACTGGTGATGGGTGCGTCGCTGCTCACCCTGTTCGTCTCGATCGGCGTCGGCCTGGGCCCGGTCACCATCACCATCGCCCACATCATGTTCTCCATCTCGTTCGTCGCGGTGGTGGTGCGGTCCCGGGTGCTCACGCTGGACCGGTCCATCGAGGAGGCGGCCCGGGATCTGGGCGCCAACCCGTGGACGACGTTCTGGCGGATCACCTTCCCGCTCATCCTGCCCGCGGTCGGGTCCGGCATGATGCTGGCCTTCGCGCTGTCCATCGACGACTTCGTGGTCACCAACTTCACCGCCGGCACCACCACCACGTTCCCGCTGTGGATCTGGGGTGCCACCCGGGTCGGCCTGCCCCCGCAGGTGAACGTGATGGGCACCCTGATCTTCCTGGTCGGGGTCCTGCTCGCCGTGCTGTCGAGCGTCCGGTCGCGGCCACGGCGTGACTGACCCGCTGGCCGGCGCGGTCCCGGAACCGTACTGGCTGGCCCGGCCGGGGGCGCCGGCACCGGCCGAGCCGCTGCGCCGCGCCGAGTCGGCCGGCCTCGCGGTGATCGGTGCCGGCTACAGCGGGCTGTGGACCGCGGTACTGGCCAAGGAACGCGACCCGGACGCCGACGTGGTGGTGCTCGAGGCGAGCACGGCCGGCTGGGCCGCGTCCGGGCGCAACGGCGGGTTCTGCTCGGCCAGCCTCACCCACGGCTTCGAGAACGGGCTGAGCCGGTTCCCGGACGAGATGCCGGTGCTGGAGAAGCTGGGCCGGGCCAACCTGGACGAGATCGAGGCCGCCGTGGCCCGGTACCGCATCGACTGCGCGTTCGAACGCACCGGCGAGCTGGTGGTGGCTACCGAGCCGTGGCAGATGGCGGAGCTCACCGCGGCGGCCCGGGGCCGGGATCTCACCGTGCTGGACCGGGACGGGGTGCGGGCCGAGGTGGACTCGCCCACGTACCTCGGCGGGGTGTGGGACCGCACCGGCTGCGCCATGCTGGACCCGGCCCGGCTGGTGTGGGGACTGCGGCGGGTGTGCCTCGAGCTGGGCGTGCGGCTGTACGAGCACACGCCGGTCCAGCAGATCGAGTCGCGGCCGGAGGGGCTGCGGCTGCGTACCCCGCACGGCTCGGTGACGGCGCGCCGGGTCGCGCTGGCCACCGGCGCGCACGGCACCCTTCTCCGCCGGCTGCGCCACTACGTCGTCCCGGTGTACGACTACGCCCTGATGACCGAGCCGCTCACCCCGGCCCGGCTGGCGTCGATCGGCTGGCGGAACCGGCAGGGCCTGGGTGACGCCGCCAACCAGTTCCACTACTACCGGCTGACCGCGGACAACCGGATCCTGTGGGGTGGGTACGACGCCGTGTACTACGCCGGCGGCCGGATCACCGCCGCCCGGGACCAGCGCGAGGCCACGTTCCGGCTGCTGGCCGAGCACTTCGCGGAGACCTTCCCGCAGCTCCGGGGCATCCGGTTCACCCACAAGTGGGGCGGGGTGATCGACGCGTGCAGCCGGTTCAGCGCGTTCTTCGGCACCGCCCACCGGGGCCGGCTGGCGTACGCGGCCGGCTACACCGGCCTCGGTGTGGGCGCCACCCGGTTCGGCGCGAACGTGATGCTGGACCTGCTGGACGGCCGGCCCACCGAGCTGACCGCGCTGTCGATGGTGCGCAGCCGGCCGGTGCCGTTCCCGCCCGAGCCGGTGCGCACCGGGGTGATCCAGCTGACCCGGTGGTCGATCGCCCGGGCCGACCGCACCGGGGGCCGCCGCAACCTGTGGCTGCGCACCCTGGACCGGATGGGGCTCGGCTTCGACTCGTGATCGCCGCCGGTGGGATGGCCCGTGGTTTGCCGACGCGCAAGTCCTTGATCACCGCCGGTCGATGAACGCCTCATCGCTCGCCCACGCGGTGTACTCGTCGAGGCCGAGCGCGTCGATCAGCCCCGCCGTCTGGGTCTCCTGGGCGGCCAGTGCGCGGATCTTGCGGTCCGCGATCGGCGGGTCCGGCACCAGGTCGACGGCGAGCCGGCCGTCCGGGACCAGCACCGGAAAGCCCGGCAGGTACACGTCGAACTTGTCGTTGACCGCGCTCCACCGCTGCGCCCACCGCTGGGGTACCGCGGCGTAGAGCAGCCGCGCGCCGGGCGCGGCGGCCCGGTCGAAGGCCGCGGTCGCCCAGCCCGAGACGGTCCGGTGGTCGAGGTGGCCGGTGATGCCGTCCGGGCCGAAGGTCAGCACCGTGTCCGGCCGCACGTCGTCGATGATCGCTGCCAGCCGGTCGACCGCCTCGGCGGCCGGCACCGCGGCGCACCCGCCGTCGGTGTACCCCAGCCAGTGATGCTCGGTGACCCCCAGGATGGCGAGGCAGCGGGCCAGCTCGGTGGTGCGGACCGCGGCCAGCCGGTCCGGTGGCCAGCGCCGCGGATCGCCGGTGCCGTGCTCGCCGCGGGTCGCGGTCACGCACACGACCCGGGAACCGGCGTCGCGGGCCGTCGCCATCAGACCGCCGGACAGATAGGCTTCGTCGTCCGGATGCGCCCAGACCCCGAGGATCGTGCCCAGGTCGCGAATCGTGGTGTCCATGGTCAGATCATGGCCGGGCGGGCTTGCAGCGCGCTTGCCCGGCACTTGCCGCAGCGACAGGACAGGAGCACCGTCATGGGCCCATCGGCCGACCTGGCGGGCCACGCCCGGGCCATCGTCGAGGCCACTCTCTATCTGACCCTCGGCACGACCGACCCGGACGGCCGGCCGTGGCTCACGCCGGTCTATTTCGCCCCGACGGGCGACCGGGAGTTCTGCTGGGTGTCCACCAGCGACGCCCGGCACTCCCGCAACATCGCCGAGCGGCCGGAGGTCAGCCTGGTCGTCTTCGACTCCACCGTCGCGCCCTATCACGGCCGCGCCGTGTACGCGGTCGGCGCGGCCCGGGAGCTCTCCGGCGCCGACCTCGACGACGCGCTCCGCCGGTACCCGCGACCGAACGGCCGGGGCGCCACGCAGGTGACCCGCGACGAGGTGAGCGGGTCGTCGGAGTACCGGCTCTACCGGGTGACGCTGGCGGACATGTGGGTGCTGTGCCCGCGGGAGCCCCGGCAGCCGTGCCCGCTGCACGGCCTGGCCCGGGACCACCGGGCCCGCGTCCCGCCGGGGTGACCGGCGGGCCGGCGCGTCAGCCGGCCGCCTTGCCGTCCAGCACGTCCACCACGTGCTCGGCGATGGCCAGCGAGCTGGTGGCGGCCGGCGAGGGCGCGTTGCGGACCGCGGTCACCGGGCCCACCTGGTGGATCCGGAAGTCGTCGACCAGGCTGCCGTCGCGGTCCAGCGCCTGCGCGCGCACCCCGGACCCGGTGCGGCGCACGTCGGCGGGACCGATCTCCGGCACGTACCGCCGGGCCGCCGCCATGTACGCCCGTACGCTCACCGAGCCGTACAGCTCCCGCACCCCGGTGCGCCAGTGCCGGGCCGCCATCCGCCAGGTGCCCGGCCAGGTGGCGATGCCGTAGAGGTCGCGCAGCGACACATCGGCCCAGCGGTAGCCCTCGCGGGCGCCGGCCAGCACCGCGTTCGGTCCCACCTCGAGGTCGCCGGACACCCGGCGGGTGAAGTGCACGCCGAGGAACGGGTACCGCGGGTCGGGCACCGGATAGATCAGGCCTCGCACCAGCCCGGCCTTGGCGGGCCGCACGGTCATGTACTCCCCGCGGAACGGCACGATCCGCGGCCCGGGGGTGTCGCCGGCCAGCCCGGCCACCCGGTCGGCGTGAATGCCGGCGCAGACCACCAGCCGGTCCACCGGCACCACCTCGTCCCCCGCGGCCACCGCGAGACCCGACCGGTCCGGGCGGACCCGGGTGACCCGGAAACCGAGCCGCACCTCGCCGCCGGCCGCGGTGATGTCGTCGGCGAACGACCGGGCGACGCGCGCGAAGTCGGTGATGGCGGTGCGCGGCGAGTGCAGTGCGGCCAGTCCGGTGGCGTGCGGCTCGATCTCCCGGATCTCCGCGGCCGCGATCCGCCGCAGTCCCGGTACGGCGTTCCGCCCGGCCCGCTCGGCCAGCGCGTCCAGCCGCCGCAGGTCGTCGCCGGTGACCGCGACGACCAGCTTGCCGCATTCCTGGTAGGGCAGCCGCCGTTCGGCGCAGTACTCACGCAGCATCGCCCCGCCCCGGGCGCAGAGCCGGGCCTTCAGGCTGCCCGGCGTGTAGTAGATGCCGGCGTGCACGACGCCGGAGTTGTGACCGGTCTGGTGGGCCGCGACCCGGTCCTCCTTGTCCAGCACGACGACCCGGGTGCCGGGGCGGCGCAGGGTGATCTCCCGGCCGATCGCCAGTCCGACGATGCCCGCCCCGATGATGCCGACGACCTGATCGCCCATGGTCAGAACCTATCGTGCGCCGGAACGCCGCCGGCTCTCCCAGGCGTCCTTGGCGGCGGTGGCGTGCAGGCCGGCGTTGATGCCGAGCCAGCGGATCGGTTCCGGTTCCCAGCGCCGGGACCGGTGCCCGACCCAGGGCAGTCGGCTACGCCCGGTGTCGCGCCCGAGGATCAGGTCGGCCAGGGTGCGGCCGGCCAGGTTGGCCGCGGCCACCCCGTCGCCCACGTAGCCACCGGCCCAGGCGATGCCGTCGCGCAGCCCGACCGACGGTTTCCAGTCGCGGGGCACGCCGAGCGGGCCACCCCAGCGGTACGCGATCGGCGGGTCGATGCCGAACATCTCGGTCAGCGTGCGGCGCAGCGCGTCGAACACCCGTGGCACCCGGTCGTATCCGGGCTCGATCCGGGATCCGAAGTGGTACGGCGCCCCGCGCCCGCCGAACGCCAGCCGGTCGTCGGCGGTGCGCTGCCCGTACACGATCAGGTGGCGCTCGTCGCTGAACGTCTCCCGCCGGGCCAGGCCGATCCGCTCCCAGTCCGCCGCCGGCAGCGGCTCGGTGGCCAGCATCAGCGAGTACAGCGGCACCAGCGCGCGCCGGTGCCCGGGCAGCGTGGCGGTGTACCCCTCCAGGGCCCGCACCACCACGTCCGCGCGCACCACACCGCGGTCGGTGGTGATGCGGCCGGCCGCCAGGCCGGTGACCGTGGTGCCCTCGTAGAGCGCCACACCCCGCCGGTGCACGGCGTCGGCGAGGCCGCGCACCAGCCGGGCCGGATGGACCGCCGCGCACTCGGCGCGGTAGATGCCACCGGACACGTGCGAGGCGCCGCAGATCCGCCGGGCCGCCGCGGCGTCGATGAAGTGCGGGGACCGGCGGGCCCGGCGCACCTGGGCCGGAGTACGGGCCAGCGACACCGTCCCGCCCTTGGCGTAGTGGCAGTCGATCCGCTCGGCCACGGCCACCCGGCCCACCTCGTCGACGGTGTCGTCGAGCGCCGCCTGCATCGCCGGGGACACCCTGGCCGGGAACAGCGCCGAGCACCAGCCGCCGTTGCGGCCGGACGCGCCGAAGCCGCAGAATTCCTTCTCCAGCACCGCGATCCGCAGGCCCGGATCGAGCACCGACAGGTAGTAGGCGGTCCACAGCCCGGTGTACCCGCCGCCGGCGATCGCGACGTCCACCTCGGTGTCACCGGGCAGCGCCGGCCGCTTGTCGATCGGGCCCAGCGAGTGCAGCCAGAAGGACGGGCTCATCGGCTCAGATGCGGGTCCAGGCCTCGGTCAGCACCGCCCGCAGGATCCGCTCGATCTCGGCGAAGTGTGCCTCCTCGCAGACCAGCGGCGGCGCCAGCTGCACCACCGGGTCGCCGCGGTCGTCGGCCCGGCAGTACAGCCCGGCCTCGAACAGCGCCTGGGACAGGAAACCGCGCAGCAGCCGGTCGGACTCGGCGTCGTCGAAGGTCTCCTTGCTCGCCTTGTCCTTGACCAGCTCGATGCCGAAGAAGTAGCCGTCGCCCCGGACGTCACCGACGATCGGCAGGTCGCGCAGCCGCTCCAGGTACGACCGGAAGATGCCGGTGTTGGCCCGGACGTGCCCGTTCAGGTCCTCGCGCTGGATGATGTCCAGATTGGTCAGTGCCACCGCCGAGGCCACCGGGTGGCCGCCGAAGGTCACCCCGTGCGCGAACGACGTGTCGCCGGTCAGGAACGGCTCGACCAGCCGCTCCGACGCGATCATCGCGCCCAGCGGCACATACCCGGAGGTCAGCCCCTTGGCGCAGGTGATGATGTCCGGGGTGTAGCCGTACCGGGTGGAGCCGAAGTACTCGCCCAGCCGGCCGAAGGCGCAGATCACCTCGTCGGAGACGAGCAGGACGTCGTACCGGTCGCAGATCTCGCGCACCCGCTCGAAGTACCCGGGCGGCGGCGGGAAGCAGCCGCCGGCGTTCTGCACCGGCTCCAGGAACACGCAGGCGACCGTGTCCGGTCCTTCGAACTCGATCGCCTCGGCGATCCGGTCGGCGGCCCAGACACCGAACTGCTCCTCGGTCATCGACTCGTCCGGCCGCCGGTAGTAGTTGGTGTTCGGCACCCGGATCGTGCTCGGCACCAGCGGCTCGAACTGCTGCTTCAGCAACGGCAGTCCGGTGATCGACAGCGCGCCCATAGAGGTGCCGTGGTAGGCCACCGCGCGGGAGACGGCCTTGGTCTTCAGCGGTTTGCCGGTGTGCTTGAAGTAGTTGCGGGCCAGCTTCCAGGCGCTCTCCACGGCCTCCGAGCCGCCGGTGGTGAAGAACACCCGATTCAGGTCGCCGGGGGTCATCGCGGCCAGCCGCTCGGAGAGCTCCACGGCGGTCGGGTGCGCGTACGACCAGATCGGGAAGTAGGCCAGTTCGGCGGCCTGCTTGGCGGCCGCCTCGGCGAGTTCGGTGCGGCCGTGACCGGCCTGCACCACGAACAACCCGGACAGCCCGTCCAGGTAGCGTTTGCCGTGCTGATCCCAGATGTACGGCCCGGAGCCGCGGACGATGACCGGTGCCTCGCCGGCGGACAGCCGAGTGAAGTGCATCCAGAGGTGGTCCTGCGTCGTCATCTCGTTCCCCAGGCATAGGTCTGTTTTGCCAGCTTCAGGTACATGAACGTCTCGGTGCCGGCGACCCCCTTGACGGCGCGCACCTTGTCGTTCAACAGGTCGAGCAGGTGCTCGTCATCGGTGCAGACGAGCTCCACGAGCAGGTCGTACCCGCCCGCGCAGATCACCACGTAGTCGACCTCCGGGATGGCCGCCAGGTCCTCGGCGACCGTGCGCAGGTCGCCGTTGACCTTGAGACCGACCATGGCCTGGCGGGCGAACCCGAGCGTGAGCGGATCGGTGACCGCGACGATCTGCATCAGGCCACCGTCGAGCAGACGCTGCACCCGCTGCCGCACGGCGGCCTCGGACAACCCGATGGTCTTCGCCAGTGCCGCATAGGACATCCGCCCGTCCCGTTGCAGGTGCTCGATGATCTGCTTGTTGATGTCGTCCAGGGCCAGATCCGTCACGTCGCGATTGTGCCCGTGGCCCCACGTTCGGGCAATGGAATCCGTGGTCGGGTTTGTGTCAACCGATCGAATCCGTTGCGACGCTTCATGTACATACGTTTATCGCAGCTCGGCCGCCTCTTGACAAGTGTTTCCGTGGCCACAAGGCTCGTCTGACACGGTTTCGGTTCTGGGCAGCGGTAGAACGAGGCAAAAATGCGCATCCTTCTCATCGGTGCCGGCGGGGTCGGCACCGCGGCCACCGGCATCGCGGCCCGCCGCGACTTCTTCGACCGGCTGGTGGTGGCCGACTACGACGAGGCCCGGGCGGCCGCGGCCGTGGCGACTGTCCAAGATGACCGGTTTGTCGCTGCACGGGTCGACGCCTCGTCGGCGGACGCGGTCACCGCATTGTGCCGCGCCCACGGCATCACCCACGTGCTGAACGCGGTGGATCCCCGGTACGTCATGCCGATCTTCGACGGGACACTTGGCGCGGGAGCGGACTACCTGGACATGGCCATGTCCCTGTCCGGCCCCGGCGTGATGCTCGGCGACCAGCAGTTCGCCGCCGCCGACCGGTGGACCGAAGCCGGCCGGCTGGCGCTGGTCGGCATCGGCGTGGAACCGGGCCTGTCGGACGTCTTCGCCCGATATGCCGCCGACCACCTGTTCACCCAGATCGACGAGATCGGCATCCGCGACGGCGGCAACCTGGTCGTCGAGGGATACGACTTCGCGCCCTCGTTCTCGATCTGGACCACCATCGAGGAGTGCCTGAACCCGCCGGTGATCTACGAGCGGGACCGCGGCTGGTACACCACCGAGCCGCTGAGCGAGCCGGAGACGTTCGACTTCCCCGGCGGCATCGGCCCGGTCGAGTGCGTGCACGTGGAACACGAGGAGGTGCTGCTGATCCCGCGCTGGGTGGCGGCCGGCAAGGTGACCTTCAAGTACGGGCTGGGCAAGGAGTTCATCGACGTCCTGAAGACGTTGCGCAAGCTGGGCCTGGACCGGACCCAGCCGGTGCGGGTGGGCGGCGTGGCGGTGTCGCCGCGCGACGTGGTGGCGGCGGTGCTGCCCGACCCGGCCGGGCTGGGCGACCGGATGACCGGTACGACCTGCGCCGGCACCGTGGTCACCGGCCTGGGCACGGACGGCAACCCGCGATCGGTGTACCTCTACCACCTGGTCGACAACGAGTGGTCGATGCGCGAGTACGGGGCTCAGGCGGTGGTCTGGCAGACCGCGGTCAACCCGATCATCGCGCTGGACCTGCTGGCCGCCGGCACCTGGTCGGGCGCCGGCGTACTGGGCCCGGAGGCGTTCGACGCGGTGCCGTTCCTGGACAAGCTGATGGAGTACGGCACGCCCTGGTCGCTACGCGAACAATGAGGACGGTGACGCCCTGATCAGTGGTCCATGGCCTCGGCCGTGTCGACGCCGTCCAGCCGGGCCAGGACCAGCGCCTGGTACCGCGGGCAGGCCTGGTAATCCCGGTGCCGGCAGCGCAGCGCGTGCTCCAGCATCGTCTGCGAGAGGGCGAGCCGGGCGATGCGCTCCTGCACCTCGGCCAACCGGCCGCGCAGCACCTCCCGCCGCCGTTCCCGGTCCGGGGCGGCGAACAGTTCCCGCATCTGCTCCAGGCTGAACCCGGCTTCCTTGCCGAGCAGGATCTCCGCCACCCGGGTCACGTGCGCGGGGCCGTACACCCGCCGGCCCGCCACCCGCCGCGCCGGCGTCAGCAGGCCCACGTCCTCCCAATGGCGCAACACGTGCGTGGCGAGCCCGAACCGGGCCGCCAGGTCCCCGATCGCGTACTCCATCGACCATCACCGCCGAGGTTGACTTCAGGTCAACCTTAAGTCGCACACTCGGCCCATGCCCGAGACGCACACCCGGTACACCGACACCGAACGGCTCATCCGTGTCCTCGACGCGGCCGAGATCAGCCCTGATGCCACCGCCGTCCGCACGCGCAGCTACGAGCTGCTGCGGCTGCGCCCCGGCGCCACGGTGATCGACGTGGGCTGCGGCACCGGCCGCGCCGTCGCCGAACTGGCCGGGCAGGGCGCCCGCGCCATCGGCGTGGACCTCGATCCGGCGATGGTGTCGGCCGCGCGCAGCCGGTTCGGCGACATCGACGTACGGACGGCGGATGCCGCCGTCCTGCCGCTGACCGACGGGCAGGCGCAGGGCTACCGGGCCGACAAGGTCTACCACGTCCTGCCCGACCCGGACGCCGCCCTGGCCGAGGCCCGCCGCGTCCTCGCTCCCGGCGGCCGGATCGTGCTGCTCGGCCAGGACTGGGACACGGTCGTCATCGACTCGGACCGGCCCGGCCTGACCCGCCGCGTCGTGCACGCCCGCGCCGACACGGTCCCGCACCCGCGCATCGCACGCGCTTACCGCACCCGGTTGCTGGACCACGGCTTCCACGACGTCGAAACCGAGGTCCGCACCCTCGTCCTCACCGACGCCACCGTGCCCCTGCTGCTCGCCGGTCACGCCGACGCCGCGCGCCAAACCGGGGCGGTCAGTGCGGACGAGGCCGACGCCTGGGTCCGCGAGCAGGCTCAGCGTGCCGGGAGCGGCCGGGCGATGGTGGCCGTTCCGCTGTTCCTGGCCGCCGCCACGCGCTGACCGTCCGCGGTCACCGCGGTCACCGCGGTCACCGCGCGAGCAGTGACCACGTCGCCGGGGCCACGGCCTGCGGAGCCTGGCGGGCGGCGCGGGTGGCGGCCGTCGAGCGGAACGGGTTCGGGTTGGCGCCGGTCGTAGTCCAGCGGCACGGCGGCGATGGCGCACTGCGCACCCGCCGGGCCTGTTTACGCCCCCACACCTACGTGAGCAGTGACCGGTACCGGCGGATCCACTCGTCGTTGAGGGCGTCGCCCTGCCGGCGGTGCTGCGCCACGATCGCCCGCCCGGCCGGCAGGTCCAGCCCGAGGAAGCCGAGGATGCCGCGGGTCACGCCCACCGGGTCGGCGTCGAGGTCCTCGTACCGCACCGCATACGGCTGGATGCCGTTGGCGGCGAACCACGCGTCCCAGCCGGCGTTGTGCTCCTCGATCGTCCGCAGCAGCTCGTCGATGCCGTCCCGGTCGAACCGCGGCTGCCCGCCCGCGCCGCCGCCGGTCTCGTCGCCGTCACCGACGTACCAGACCTGGGTCTGCTCGGCGCGCAGCCAGGACACCGCCTGGGCCAGCACGTCGTCGCGGCGCACCCGGATGTACCGGGTGCGGCCGAACGCCCGCTCCAGCAGCGCCCGGTCGTCGCCGGCCAGATCGGGATGGACCCGGCCGAGCTTGGCCACCACCTCCTCGAGCGTGCCCCACATCAGCTTGGCGCCGAACACGCCGTTGCCGGTCCGGCCCTCGGCCAGCGCGGCCCGGACGTACGCGGCGTAGTCGGACCCGCCGTCCGCGGTGCGGGGCAGCTCCCACCGCTGTGCCCACATCGGCTCGTCGGGCTCGCGGAAGTAGGCCTGCGGGTGACCGGCGACGCCGGTGGACTCCAGCAGCCCGAGCAGCAGCGAGCTGCCGGTCCGGGGTACCGCACAGACGAAGTACGAGTCGGCCGCGGTCATCGCCGCAGCGACTCGGCGAGGATCTCCAGCCCGCGGTCCAGGTCGTCGTCGCCGATCACCAGCGGCGGCAGCAGGCGCAGCACGTTGGCGTACGTGCCGCAGCCGAGCACCAGCAGCCGGGCCTCGTGGCAGGCGCGGGCCACGGCGGCGGCCCGGGCCGGGTCCGGCTCGATCCCGCCCGGCCGGACCAGCTCGATCGCCACCATGGCGCCGCGGCCGCGGGCCTCCGCGATGCCCGGATCGGCCGTGGCCAGCTCGGTCAGCCGCGGCAGCAGCCGGTCGCCGATCCGCCGGGCGGCCGCGGTGAGGTCCAGCTCCCGCATCGTCTCGATGGCCGCCAGGGTGGCGGCGCAGGCGACCGGGTTGCCGCCGTACGTGCCACCGAGCCCGCCGGCGTGCACCGCGTCCATGATGTCGGCGCGGCCCACCACGCCGGCGATCGGCAGGCCGCCGCCCATGCCCTTGGCCGCGGTGACCAGGTCGGGCTCGATGCTCTCGTGCTCGCTGGCGAACCACGATCCGGTGCGGCAGAAGCCGGTCTGGATCTCGTCGGCGATGAACACCGCGCCGGCGCCGCGCGCCCACTCGGCGATCGCCGGCAGGAAGCCGGGGGCCGGCACCACGAACCCGCCCTCGCCCTGGATCGGCTCGATCAGCACAGCGGCCACGTTGCCGTTGCCGACCTGCTTCTCCATCATGTCGATGGCCCGGGTCGCCGCCTCGGCGCCGGACAGCCCGCCGTCGCGGAGCGGGTACGACATCGGCACCCGGTACACCTCCGGCGCGAACGGGCCGAACCGGTGCTTGTACGGCATCACCTTGGCAGTCAGCGCCATGGTGAGGTTGGTCCGCCCGTGGTAGGCGTGGTCGAACACCACCACGGCGGGCCGGCCGGTGGCGTGCCGGGCGATCTTCACCGCGTTCTCCACCGCTTCGGCGCCGGAGTTGAACAACGCCGCCCGCTTCTCGAAGCCGCCCGGGGTCAGGTCGATCAACTGCTCGCAGACCGCGACGTACGACTCGTACGGCGCCACCATGAAGCAGGTGTGGGTGAACCGCCCGACCTGCTCCCGCACCGCCGCCACCACCCGCGGCGCCGCGTTGCCCACGTTGGTGACCGCGATGCCGGAGGCGAAGTCGATCCACTCCCCGCCGTCCACGTCGCGCAGCCGGCCACCACCGGCGCTGTCCACGTAGGACGGCACCACCGAGCTGACCCCGCGGGCGACGGCCGCCGCCCGCCGCTTGTGCAGCTCTTCCGAGCCCATCACTCCCCCAGCGCGTGCATGACGTGCTTGATCCGGGTGTAGTCCTCCAGCCCGTACACCGAGAGGTCCTTGCCGTGCCCGGAATGCTTGAACCCGCCGTGCGGCATCTCGGCCACCAGCGGGATGTGGCAGTTCACCCACACGCAGCCGAAGTCCAGCCGCCGGGTCATCCGCATCGCCCGGCCGTGGTCCTTGGTCCAGACCGAGGAGGCCAGGCCGTACTCGACGCCGTTGGCCCAGCGCACCGCCTCGTCCTCGTCGCTGAACTGCTGCACGGTGATCACCGGGCCGAACACCTCGTCCTGGATGATCTCGTCGGTCTGCCGCAGCCCGCTGACCACCGTCGGCGTGTAGAAGTAGCCCCGGTCGCCCTGCCGGGTACCGCCCGCGTTCACCGTGGCGTGATCCGGCAGCCGGTCCAGGAAGCCGCTCACCCGGTCCAACTGGCGGGCGCTGTTCAGCGGGCCGTAGAGCACGTCCTCGTCGTCCGGCGCGCCGGTGCGGGTGCCCTTCGCCTGATCGGCCAGGGCGGCGACGAAGTCGCCGTGGATCCGCGGCGAGGCCAGCACCCGGGTGGCCGCCGTGCAGTCCTGCCCGGCGTTGAAGTAGCCGGCCTCGGCGATCGCCGCGGACGCCGCCTCGACGTCGGCGTCGTCGAACACCACCACCGGGGCCTTGCCGCCCAGCTCCAGGTGGGTGCGCTTGAGGTCGGCCGCGGCGGCCGAGGCGACCTCCATGCCGGCCCGCACCGACCCGGTGATCGACACCATCTGCGGCGTCGGGTGCGCGACCAGCTCCCGCCCGGTGTCCCGGTCGCCGACCACCACGTTGAAGACGCCGGCGGGCAGGAACTCGGCGGCGATCTCGGCCAGCATCACCGTGGTGACCGGCGTGGTGTCGGACGGCTTGAGGACCACGGTGTTGCCCGCCGCGATCGCCGGGCCGAACTTCCACACCGCCATCATCAGCGGGTAGTTCCACGGGGTGACCTGGGCGCACACGCCGACCGGCTCGCGCCGCACGTAGCTCTCGTACCCGGCCAGGTACTGCCCCGCCGAGCGGCCCTCGAGCAGCCGGGCGGCGCCGGCGAAGAACCGGATCTGGTCGATCGCCGGCGGCAGTTCCTCGCTGGCGGTCAGGCCGATCGGCTTGCCGGTGTTGCGCGACTCGGCCGCGACCAGCTCGTCGGCGCGGGCCTCCACCGCGTCGGCGAACCGCAGCAGCGCCCGCTGCCGCTCGCTGGGGGTGGTGTCGCGCCAGGTCTCGAACGCGTCCGCGGCGGCCCGCATGGCCCGGTCCACGTCCTCGGCGCCGGACACCGGCGCGGACGCGAACACCTCACCGGTGGACGGATCGACCAGATCCGCGTACCGGCCGTCGGCGGGCTCCGCAGCGGACCCGGCGATGAAGTTGTGCAGCACGGTTTTCGGCGTCATGGGCCCATCTTTTCCACCGAATCCGTGGTAGGCAATACTTCCGACCACTCGTTCCTGGTCGACACGCGGTCCCGCCGCCTTTGCGGACATGTGCGCCGGTTTTCCCGGCCGATCGGCGGCTGCAAAAACTTGCGAAGGCATTATCATGAGCCGATGCGCGCCCGCCTCTACGACATCGCCCGCCAGGCCGGCGTCAGTGAGGCGACCGTCTCGAGGGTGCTCAACGACCGGCCCGGCGTGTCCCCGGACACCCGCCAGGCCGTGCTGACCGCGCTCGACGTGCTCGGTTACGAGCGTCCCGAGCGGCTGCGCAAGCGCAGCGCCGGGCTGGTCGGCCTGATCGTGCCCGAGTTGGACAACCCGATCTTCCCGGCGTTCGCCCAGGTGATCGAGTCGGCGCTGGCCCAGACCGGGTACACCCCGGTGCTGTGCACCCAGACCCCGGGCGGGGTGACCGAGGACGAGTACGTCGACATGCTGCTCGACCGCCAGGTGTCCGGCATCGTCTTCGTGGCCGGGTTGCACGCCGACACCACGGCGTCTCGGGACCGATACGAGCGCCTGGTGCAGCGACCGCTGCCGATCGTCCTGATCAACGGGTACGCCGACGGCATCGACGCGCCGTTCATGTCCAGCGACGAGCGGCTGGCCGGCCAGATCGCCGTGTCGCACCTGGTCGCACTGGGGCACCGCCGGATCGGCTTCATCTCCGGCCCGCTGCGGTTCGTCGCGGTGCAGCGCAAGCTGGCGGGCTACCACGCGGCCCTGCGCAGCCAGCTGGACGTGCCCGCGGACCGGCTGGACGACCTGGTGTCGCTGACCCTGTTCGGCGTCGAGGGCGGCGAGGCGGCGGCCGGCCGGCTGCTGGACCGGGGTGTCACCGGCATCGTCTGCGGTTCCGACCTGATGGCGCTGGGCGCGATCCGGGCGGTGCGCCGGCGCGGCCTGGCCGTGCCCCGGGACGTCAGCGTGGTGGGTTTCGACGACTCGCCGGTGATCGCGTTCACCGATCCACCGCTGACCACCCTGCGCCAGCCGGTCTCGGCGATCGGATTCGCCGCCGTGCGGGCGCTGGTCGACGAGATCAACGGCTTCGGCGCGCCCCGGTCGGAATATCTCTTCACCCCGGAACTGGTGGTCCGCGGCTCGACCGCGATCGCCGCCGAGGGGTACGCCACGACCTCCGCCACCTCGGCACACAACGTGCCGCCGCCGGTCCCGGCCGCCTGACGTACGTCGACACGCGTCGATGTCGCGTTCTGGTCACGCTCCCAATCGTTATCTGCTCTATGCCTGGAAACCGTTGCGCGAACTGCAAGAACCCTCTTGACTGGCCGCGGTAGAGACGCGTTCACCTCCCGGCCGGGGCCCGACCCGGCCGACGCATATCAGGAAACGGGAGCGGCATGTCTGTTCAACCAACGAGACCGCGCTGGCGCACCGCGCTCGCCGGTAGCGTCAGCGTGGGGCTGGCCCTCGGCCTGGCCGCGTGCGGCAGCGGCGACGGCGACGACGACTCGGAGGGTGGCGGCGCCCCGGCGTCCGCCGCCGCGATCGACTGCGCGCAGTTCACCAGCTTCGGCGACCTCAAGGGCAAGACGGTCACGATCTACACCAGCATCATCACGCCCGAGGACAAGCCGCACATCGACTCGTACAAGCCGTTCGAGGACTGCACCGGTGCGACGGTCAAGTACGAGGGTGACAAACTGTTCGAGGAACAGGTGCTGGTCCGCGCGAAGGCCGGCAACCCGCCGGACATCGCGTACGTGCCGCAGCCGGGCCTGCTCAAGCAGCTGGTGGCCACCGGCAACGCGGTCGAGGCGCCCCAGCAGACCGCCGCGAACGTGGACAAGTTCTTCGGCGAGGACTGGAAGGCGTACGGCACGGTCGACGGCAAGTTCTACGCCGCGCCGCTGGGCGCCAACGTCAAGTCGCTGGTCTGGTACTCGCCGTCGGAGTTCACCGAGTCGGGCTACCAGGTGCCGACCACGCTCGACGAGCTCAAGGCGCTGACCGACAAGATGGTGCAGGACGGCAAGAAGCCGTGGTGCGCCGGCATCAGCAGCGGTGAGGCCACCGGCTGGCCGGTCACCGACTGGATGGAAGACATGATGCTGCGGCTGTCCGGGCCGGAGACGTACGACAAGTGGGTCAACCATGAGATCCCGTTCAACGGGCCGGAGGGCACCGCCGCCCTGGACGCGGTCGGCACATACCTGAAGAACCCGCAGTACGTCAACGGCGGCTACGGCGACGTGAAGAGCATCGCGACCACCACCTTCCAGGACGGCGGCCTGCCGATCGTCGACGGCGCCTGCTCGCTGCACCGCCAGGCCAACTTCTACGCGGCCAACTGGGACAAGGAGACCAAGGTGGCCGAGGACGGCGACGTCTTCGCGTTCTACCTGCCGGGCCAGGACGCCAACACCAAGCCGGTGCTCGGCGGTGGCGAGTTCGTGCTGGCCTTCGCCAACCGGCCCGAGGTGCAGGCGTTCCAGACCTACCTGTCGACCGACACCTGGGCCAACGCCAAGGCCAAGATCTCGTCCGGCTGGGTGAGCGCCAACAACGGTCTGGACGTCAACAACCTGACCAACCCGATCGACAAGCTGTCGGCGTCGATCCTGCAGGACCAGAAGGCCGTCTTCCGCTTCGACGGCTCGGACCAGATGCCGGCCGCGATCGGCTCGAACGCGTTCTGGAAGCAGGCGACGCAGTGGATCACCGGACAGGACACCAAGACCACCGTGGACAACATCGAGAAGGCATGGCCGAAGTGATCTGATCCATCGCGGACCGGCCGGAGCGGGACATCCCGGGCTCCGGCCGGTCTGCCGTCTCTCGAGGAGGTGAGAGGCCCCGTGTTCTCGGTCGCGGAAACCACACCCGCGAAGATCACTCAGATGCTTCTGGCGATCCTGCTCTTCGTCGCCGTCATGGGCATCATCCTGTTCCTCGCCGGGCGGGCCAAGGGCCGTCGCAGCGACCGGATCGTCGCCTTCGCGTACCTGGCGCCGACCCTGCTGATGGTGCTCCTCGGCCTGATCTATCCCGGCCTGCGGACCGTCTACCAGTCCTTCTTCGACGCCGCCGGCGACGCGTTCATCGGCCTGGGCAACTACCAGACCATCTTCACCGACGCCGACCAGCTCACCGTGCTGCGCAACACGGTGTTCTGGGTACTGGTCACCCCGTTCCTGGCCACCGGCATCGGGCTGGTCTACGCGGTGCTGATCGACCGGGCCCGGATGGAGTCGTTTGCCAAGGCGCTGATCTTCCTGCCGATGGCGATCTCGTTCGTCGGTGCCGGCATCATCTGGCGGTTCGTCTACGAGTACCGCCCCGACCAGGGCAACGTGCAGCAGATCGGCCTGCTCAACCAGGTGCTGGTCTGGCTCGGCGGCACGCCGCAGCAGTGGCTGATCGAGTCGCCGCTGAACACCTTCCTGCTGATCGTGGTGATGATCTGGATCCAGGCCGGCTTCGCGATGACCGTGCTGTCGGCGGCGATCAAGGCCATCCCGGACGACGTGGTGGAGGCCGCCCGGCTGGACGGCGTCTCGGCGCTCGGCATGTTCCGGTTCATCACCCTGCCGAGCATCCGGCCCGCGGTCGTGGTGGTGCTAACCACCATCGCCATCGCGACGCTGAAGGTCTTCGACATCGTCCGCACGATGACCGGCGGCAACTTCAACACCAGCGTCGTCGCCAACGAGTTCTACAGCCAGAGCTTCCGCAGCGACAACCAGGGCCTGGGCGCGGCGCTCGCCGTGCTGCTGTTCATCCTGGTCATCCCGATCGTCGTCTACAACGTCCGGCAACTGCGAGCCGCGGAGGCACGATGAGCACGACTAGTGCGCCGGTCACCACCACCCCGCCGGTCACGCCACCGGCGGTCGGCGCCGCTGCCAAGGCTCGCAAGGGCCTGACCAGGCCGTGGGCGTCGCTGGCCGCGCTGATCCTCGCCGTGTTGTGGACGCTGCCCACGTTCGGGCTGCTGGTCACCTCCTTCCGGTCGCAGCGGGACATCCGGTCCAGCGGCTGGTGGACCGCGTTCGCCGAACCCGACTTCACGCTGGAGAACTACCGGACGGTGCTGAGCACGGACAGCTCCAGCGGGCTCGGCGACTTCTTCGTCAACTCGTTCATCGTCACCATCCCCTCGGTGATCATCCCGGTGACGCTGGCGGCGCTGGCGGCGTACGCGTTCGCCTGGATCAGGTTCCCCGGACGGGACGTCCTGTTCGTCGCGATCTTCGCGCTGCAGATCGTGCCGATCCAGGTGACCCTGCTCCCGCTGCTCACGCTGTACGTGGACACCGGCATCTCCGGCACCTTCTGGCCGATCTGGCTGTCGCACTCCATCTTCGCGCTGCCGCTGGCCGTCTTCCTGCTGCACAACTTCATGAAGGACGTGCCGGCCACGCTGCTGGAGGCGGCCCGGATCGACGGCGCCGGGCACGTGGCGATCTTCTTCCGGGTGCTGCTGCCACTGCTGCGACCGGCGCTCGCCGCGTTCGGCATCTTCCAGTTCCTCTGGGTCTGGAACGACCTGCTGGTGGCGCTCACCTTCGCCGGCGGCGGCAACGCGGTCGCGCCGATCACGGTGGCGCTGGCGAACCTCAGCGGCACCCGGGGCAACGCGTGGCACCTGCTGTCCGCCGGTGCGTTCGTCTCGATCATCGTGCCGGTGACGGTGTTCCTGTTGGCGCAGCGGTACTTCGTCCGCGGTCTGCTGGCCGGCAGCGTCAAGGGGTGATGCGGGGGCGTGTCGCGCTTTACAATGAAAACCGTTTCCAACAAGATGGGTCTGCCACCCCGGCCCGTCGAAAGGAAACCGCATGTCCCTGAACGTCTCCCCGGATCTGCTCGCCACCGCCGAGCGCGGTGAGGTCACCGACGCAGAGTTCGTCGACTGCGTCCGCACCTCGCTGCCGTACGCCTGGGCGGTGGTCAGCCAGGTGATGACCGACCTGTCCGCCGGCGGCGGCGACTTCGCCGACCACGAGGTGCCGCCGCCGGCGGAGGCCGAGCGCGGGCAGCTGCTGCGCGCGCTCGCCAGCGACGCCATCCGGGGCGGTCTGGAGCGGCACTTCGGCGCGAAGCTGGCGTTCCAGAACTGCCACCGGGTGGCGGCCTTCGCCTTCGACGCCGTGGGCAACGAGCGTTATCAGGCCTTCGTCTCGCCCCGCGGACAGCTGCTCAACCAGTCCCCCGAGCTGCGCAACTGCTGATCGGCGCCGGCGGGTGGTGCCGGCCACCCGCCCCGCGCTGCCGGTGGCCGGCGGTCCGGCCGGCCGGCGGTAGCCGGCGATCGGCGCGCGATCAGGACAGGCCCTACTGGTCGCCGCGCTCCTCCGCCAGCGCCTTGCGGCTGGCTCGCGCGTTCGCCTTCTGGATCGCCTCGACCAGGTCATCCTTGGTCATCCGGGACCGGCCGCTGATCTCCAGCCGCCTGGCCACCTGCAGCAGGTGCGCCTTGCTGGCATGGGCGTCGACGCCGCCGGCGGTGGGACGGTCGGTGTCCACTCCGCCCTCGGCCTGGGCGTCGCTGGGTCCGCGCTGCTCCTTGGGTTCCCAGTGGTCGCCGACCTTCTCGAACGAGTGCTTCAGGGCCGACAGCGCGGTCCGGTGCGCGCGTTCGCCGTCGCCGTACTGGGCGGTCGCGCTGTCCAGGGTCTCGGCGTAGGTGTCCTGCGCCTTCTGCGGCGACCGCCGGATGGTGCTCGGCAGGTTCTCTCTCGCGGGCATACCGACTCGATGCCCGGCCACCGGGCCGGTCAATCCTCGCTGAGCAGCTCGAGCACTTCCTCCTCGGTCTCCTCCTTGGTCTCCGCCTCGGCGACGTCGGCGACCTTGCCCTCCTCGTAGAGTTCGACCACCCGCGGATCGACGTACGAGTTGCGGGCTACCGTCGGGGTGTTGCCGAGCATGTCGGCCACTTCCTTCATGGCCTTCGACACGGCCTTCTTGCGTTTGGCCCTGGTCGGCTGCGGGCCGATCTCGGCCAGTTCCTCGGCCGCCTTGACGGTGCCGTGCCAGGTGCGGAAGTCCTTGGCCGTCATCTCCTCGCCGCTGATCTCGCGCAGGTACTCGTTGATCTCATCGGCGGCCACCGTGCGCCAGCGCCGCAGCCCGCTGTCCCAATAGCCGAACAGCCGCCGCTCGCCCTTGCGGCGCCGCTTGAGGTCGCGCAGCACCTGGCACACCTCGCCGTCGCCGACGCGGTGGCTGTGCTCCACCCCGCTCTTGCCGGTGAACTCCAGGATCACGCAGCGGCCCGCGGTCCGGACGTGCTCCGGCCGCAGCGTGGACAGCCCGAACGACGGGTCCTGCTCGCGGTCGGCGTACTGGGCGCTGCCCACCCGGAACATGCCCATGTCGAGCAGCCGCACGATGGCCGCCAGCACCCGGGACTTGGTCAGGCCGCGCGCGGACAGGTCGCCGCACAGCCGCTCGCGGATCTCCGGCAGTTTCTCGGCGACCTCCAGCGCGTGCTCGAACTTCTCCTCGTCCCGGCTGGTCCGCCAGACCGGGTGGTAGAGGTACTGCTTGCGGCCGGCCGCGTCGTATCCGGTGGCCTGGATGTGGCCGCGCTCGTCCGGGCTGATCCACACGTCGGTCCAGGCCGGCGGGATGACCAGTGCCTTGATCCGCTCGACCGCGGCGGTGTCCTCGAGCGGCCGCCGGTCGGTGTCGAGGTAGACGAAACCCCGGCCGGCCCGGCGCCGGCCGTACCCCGGCTTGGTCAGGTTGCTACGCCGCAGCCGCATGGTGTCCCGCCCGCTCCGCCTCGGCCAGCACTTCGTCCACCCCGATCCGCAGCAGCGCGGGATGCACGTCCGGGCCCGGGTGGTCGCCGCGCTCGGCGCGGGTGCCGTGCCAGATCGCCCGGTGCCAGGGACGGTCGGCCGGCGGTCCCCAGCGTCGCGGCGGCACCGGGCCGAACAACACCACCGAGGGCGTCCGGTACGCGGTGGCCAGGTGCGCGATGCCGGTGTCCCCGCTGACCACCAGCCGGGCGTGTGCGACCAGCCCGGCCAGCTCGGCCAGCGACGTGGTCAGCTGCGGCACGCCGGCGTCGCCGGCCACGGAGGCCGCCAGGTCGGCCTCGGTGCCGGTCACCACCACGTCGTGCCCGGCCGCCGCCAGCCGGCGGGCCAGCTCGGCAAAATGCGGCCAGCGGCGCGACGGCGACTTGGCCCCGGGGTGCACGATCGTCACCCGGTGCGGCACGCTGACCGCGGGCACGGCCAGCGACAGGTCGGACGCGTCGGTGTCCAACCCGTAGTACGCCAGCATCCGGCACCAGCGATGCACCTCGTGCTCCTCCTCGGCCCAGCCCGGACCGTCGGGATGCCCGGCATCGGGGTTCGCAAACGCCCACAGCTTCGCCGGTTCCAGCGCCTGCAGCAGCCGGTGCGACTCGGGGCCGCGGCCGTGCAGGTTGACGGCCACCTCCGGGGCCCGGCTCAGCCGGGGCGCGGTGGCCAGACCGTCGACCGGCACGATCTCGTCGACGCCGCCGACCAGCTCGATCAGCGGGGTGAGCCAGGTGGGTGCGGCGAGCGCCAGCGGCCGGGTCCCGAAGGCGGCCCGGACGGCGCGCAGCGCGGGGACCGACGCGGCCAGATCGCCGACCCCCAGCGCCCGCAGCACCAGGATCACGGGTACGAACTCTCCGTCTCGGCGGCGATGACCAGCTCCCGGATGGCGCACCCGGCCGGTTGGCCGAGCGCGAACATCACCGCGTTGGCCACGTTGGCCGGGTCGTTGAGGATCGCGTCGGGTCCCGGCTTGTACTGCTCGTCGCGGTCGTCGAAGAACCTGGTCCGCATCCCGCCCGGGATCACCAGCGTGACGTTGACCTGCCCGGCCAGTTCCGCGGACAGCGCCCGGGTGAAGCCGACCACGCCGAACTTCGCGGCGCAGTACGCGGTGGCGTCGCTGACCGCCTTGACGCCCAGCGTGGAGGCGATGGTGACCACACCGCCGTGCGACTCCCTGAGTGCCGGGACCGCCGCCCGGATCACCGCGGCGGTGGCCAGCAGGTCGATGGTGACGATCCGGTCCCAGGTCTCCCCCGGGATGTCGGCCAGCGCGCCGGGCACGTCCATGCCGGCCGCGGTGACCACACCGTCGAGGCCGCCGGCCATCTCGATCACCCGCCGGGTGGCAGCCTCCGCGGCCCGGGTGTCGGCCAGGTCGCACTCCACCCACGGAACGCCGTCGCCGGGCTGCTGCCGGTCGATCACGAAGGGGCGGCCGCCGGCTTTCCCCACCGCCTCCACCACCGCGGCGCCCAGCCCGCTGGAGCCGCCGGTGACCAGTACTGCGTCCATGTTCGCTACCTCCTGGTGGTGGCCGCCCGTGCGGCCGCGATGGTCTTGGTGGTGGACCGTCCGTCCAGATAGGGCACGATCACCGTCTGCCCGCCCCAGCGCCGGACCAGTTCCGCCTCCGGCATCTCCGGGCCACCGTCGGCGTAGTCGCCGCCCTTGACCCAGACGTCCGGGCGGATCCAGGTGAGCACCGCCTCCGGGGTGGGCTCGTCGAAGATCACGACGGCGTCCACGCAGTCGAGCGCCGCGAGCAGCCGGGCCCGGTCCTCCTGCCGGTTCAGCGGCCGGTCCGGGCCCTTGAGCTCGGCGACGCTGCGGTCGGAGTTGAGGCAGACGATCAGGCAGTCGCCCTGTTTGCGGGCCGCCCGCAGGGTGGCCAGATGGCCGATGTGGAGCAGGTCGAAGCAGCCGCCGGTGGCCACCACGACGCCACCGCGGGCCCGGGTCTCGGCGATCACCCGGGCGGCGTCGCGGTGGGCATCCGGGGCGGGCGTCTCTTCGGCCAGCGCGGCGGTGACCCCACCGGCCGCCACGTACCCGGTGGCCGCCGCGACCGCCTCCTGCACCGCCTCGGAGACCAGCGCGCCGGAGGCCAGGGCGAGCGCGGCGGCGGCGGCGAACCGGTCACCCGCGCCGCAGGTGTCACCGTCCTCGCGCGACTCGGCCGGCACCACCAGCGGGGTCGGACCGGCGTGGCAGAGGATCGCGCCGTCGGCGCCGACCGTGACCGCGACCGCGCCGGCCCGCCAGCGCTGCCGCAGCAGCTGCCCGGCGCGCT
>DASSAL010000403.1:0-16370 GCA_035685405.1 Actinoplanes sp.
CGAGTTCGGGAAAGTCCACGACGACCAGCATCGCTGATCAAGGCCCCGCCGCGCCCGGCAACAGTGTGACAAAGACGTAGAGTTGCGCCGTGAAAAACCGCCGCCTCCTGCTGGTTCACGCCCATCCGGACGACGAGGTCACCGGCACCGGCGCCACCATGGCGCACTACGTGGCGGCCGGCGCCCACGTCACGCTGGTCACCTGCACCCTCGGTGAGGAGGGCGAGATCCACGTGCCGGAGCTGGCCCAGCTCGAGGCGGCGCAGGCCGACCAGCTGGGTGGCTACCGGATCGGCGAGCTGGCGCGGGCCTGCGCGGCGCTCGGCGTCACCGACCACCGGTTCCTCGGCGGGGCCGGGCACTACCGCGACTCCGGGATGATGGGGCTGAAGTCGAACGATCACCCACGCTGCTTCTGGCGGGCGGACGTGGACGAGGCGGCCGGCCTGCTGCTCAAGATCATCGACGAGATCCGGCCGCAGGTGATGATCACGTACGACGAGAACGGCTTCTACGGCCACCCGGACCACATCCAGGCGCACCGGGTCGCGATGCGGGCGGCCGAGCTGGCCGGTGACGACGGTCCGCGCAAGATCTATTTCACCGCCATGCCGCGCAGCGTCCTGGAGGGCGGCATGGAGGCGTTCCGCGGCCTGGAGAACAACCCGTTCGCCGACGTGGAGCAGGTCGAGGACCTGCCGTTCGGCCACTCGGACGCGGAGATCGCGGCGCAGATCGACGGCACCGACCGGTACGAGCACAAGGTCGCCGCGATGCGTGCGCACGCCACCCAGATCCCGGAGAACTCGTGGCTGTACGGCATCGCCGGGGACTTCGGCGGCGAGTTCATGGGCATCGAATACTTCACGCTGGCCAAGGGCGAACGTGGCGCGACCCGCGGGCCGCACGGCTGGGAGAGCGATCTGTTCAGCGGCCTCCAGGAGACGGTGGGGTGACTCTGGCCGGGCGGGTGGCCGGGGCGCTGATCGCGGTGGTGGCCACCGTGGTGACCGCGGTCGTCGAGCTCTATCTCACCCCGCTGCGCATCGGCGGCGTCCCGATCGGGGTGGCCGTCCCGTTCGCCGCGGTGGCCAACTGGGCCCTGGCCTGGTTCGCCGAGCACACCACCGGGCGGCGTTGGGCGATCGCGCTGCCGTGGCTGTTGTGGACGCTGTTGATGCTCTTCGCGGCCGGCGTCCGTACTACCGAAGGTGACTATCTGTTGGCCGGCGACGACTGGGTGGCGCTCGTGATGATCTTGGTCGGCAGCCTGTCCTTCGCGGTCTACG
The DNA here is from genome assembly GCA_035685405.1 of Actinoplanes sp. Taxonomy (GTDB): domain Bacteria; phylum Actinomycetota; class Actinomycetes; order Mycobacteriales; family Micromonosporaceae; genus Actinoplanes. The sequence continues at coordinate 1,290 of DASSAL010000403.1, forward strand.
CGTACCGGGCCATTCTACGCCGGAACATTGTCAGCCCTGCCGCGCGACCTGCAGAATTGCGCGACCGTCCCCCCGCCGATAGGTGATCGCCTTGACGTCCGTGTCCGAGCAGTCCGCTGACCAGACCCCTACGGTCGCCATCCCGAAGCAGGCCGCGCCGGTCGAGCCGCCGCCGGTCGAGGAGACCGCGCCGGTCCGCACCCGGACCCGGGCGATCATCGCGGGGGCGGCCGCCGCGCTGGTGCTGGCCGGCAGCGGCGTGCTGGCGTACGCGCTGAACGGCGACGTCCCGCGCGGCACCTCGGTGCTCGGCGTCGACCTCGGCGGCAAGTCCCGGGCCGAGGCCGAGAAGGTGCTCACCGATACGTTCGGGCCGCGCGCCGGCGAGCCGGTCAAGGTGTCGCTGGACGGCAAGCTCCCCGAGGTGGAGCCGGCCGCGATCGGGATGTCGCTGGACGTCCCGGCCACCGTCGCGGCGGCCGGCGAGGGCGGCGCCACGCTGTTCGGCGAGCGGACCGTCGACCCGGTGATCCGGCTGGACCAGGCGAAGCTGGAGAAGGAACTGCGCGGCCGGCTGGATCCCGCCGACATCACGCTGAAGAAGCCCGGCATCACGTACGCCGGGCGCACGCCGAAGCCGACGTACCCCCGGCCCGGCCGCACCCTCGACCCGGCACAGGCCGCCACCAACGTCCGCGCCGCCTGGCTGACCGCCGGCACCGCCGAGGTCAAACTGGTCGAGCTGCCGCCGGTGACCGGCAGGGAGCAGGTGGACGAGCTGATCCGGACGTTCGCCGCGCCGGCCGTGGCCGCGCCGGTGACCGTCACGGCGGCGGGGAAGACCTTCACGCTCGGCCCGGACGCGCTGGCCCGGGGCGTGGTGTTCCGCTCGTCCGACGACGGGCAGCTCACCCCGGCGATCGACACCAAGAAGCTGCGGGCCGCGGCGGCGAAGGAGTTCGCCACGGTCGAGGTGGAGGCGGAGGAGGCGTCGATCACGCTGGCCGGCGGCAAGCCCAAGATCATCGCTAGCAGCCCGGGCCGGTCGGTTGATCTCAAGAAGCTGGCCGGGGCACTACTGGCCGTGCTGCCGAACCCGGGCCCGCGGCAGGTGACCGCCGACCTGGTCGAGCGCCCGGCGAAGACCACCGACGCGGACGTGGCCGACCTCGGCATCAAAGAGAAGGTGTCGACCTTCACCACCTACTTCACCGGCGGGCGCAGCTCACCGCGCAGCCAGAACATCATCACCATCGCCAAGCAGGTGGACGGCGCGATCGTCAAGCCGGGGGAGACGTTCTCGCTGAACCGGCACACCGGCGAGCGGACGTACGCCAAGGGGTACCAGGACGCGCCGGTGATCGTCGACGGCAAGCTGGAGCCCGGTGTCGGCGGCGGCGCCTCGCAGTTCACCACCACACTGTTCAACGCGGCCTACTACGCCGGCCTGCAGGATGTCGAGCACAAGCCGCACTCGTTCTACTTCTCCCGCTACCCGAGCGTGATCGAGTCGACGATCTTCTATCCCACGCTGGATCTGAAGTTCAAGAACACCACGCCGTACGGGGTGCTGATCGACACCTCCACCACCGGTCGCTCGGTGACCGTGTCGATGTGGAGCACGAAGTACTACGACAGCGTCAAGACCGAGTACAGCAAGCGCCGCAACCACACGTCGCCGCCTACGGTCTATCGCGAACCGGGGCCGAATTGCATCGCCACCAGCGGACTCCCAGGTTTCGCCCAGGATGCCTGGCGGGTCATCCGCAAGGATGGTAAGGAGGTGAAGCGAGAGAAGTTCACCTGGAAGTACGATCCCGAGCCGAGGTTCATCTGCGGCAAGGAACCAGGGAGGACGTAGTGAAGCAGCGATGGGTGCCGGTCGCGATCCTGGCGGTCGCGCTGTTCGCGATCAACGTGGTGGCACGCCTGATCGTCCGGTTCGGCACCGACCAGCAAGCCACCGAGAGCCGGGTGCTGATCGCCATGTTCGCCGCCGTCGGGCTGACGCTGGCGGTCGTCACGTTCCTGCGCTGCCAGCGGAAGCGGCTCACCGAGTGGATGCCCGAGATCGGTGGCGGGGCGCTGGGCGGCATGCTGCTGTCAATTCTGGTGGGCCCGTTCATCAGCGGGGCCGGCCCGTTCGCCAACGGCCCCGGCACGTTCTTCGCGCAGGTGTGGCTGTACGGCGGGTTCGCCGTCGTCGGTACCGCTCTGGGCTATTGGATCGCCACCGCGCTTGGCCGGGACTACCGCTCGAAGTCCCTTATCGCCTACACCCGGGCGCGGGCCTCGAAGCCACACCGCCCGGTCCGCCGCTGACGTCGCTCACGGTGTGTCGGCGCTGCCCGGGTAAGCGACGATCGAACACCGCGGGCCGGTGGCCCGCGCCATGCGCCGGTCGAGCGTGATCAGCGCGGTGCCGAGCAGTTCGGCAAGCGCGACGTAGGACGCGTCGTACACCGTCAGGTTCTTCCGGAGCTGCCAGACCCGGTCCGCCAACCCGACGTAGGGGTGGAGATCGACGGGCAGGGCGATCAGATCGCTGTGCGCCAGCGTGGCCTCACTGGAGTCCAGGAGTCCCGCGAGCGTCTGACGCCGCAGGATGTTGCTCACCTCGAACGGCATGAGTTCCGGTGCGTACAGGATTGCGTCCTTGATCGTGGCCGCCACCCACTGTCCGGCATGGCCGGCGTCGGCGAGCAGTGCGACAGCGGCCGAGGCGTCGAGGACCACGCCGGAGGACTCGGGCGTCATCGGCGATCTGCGTCGCGGTCAGCGAGGATCTGGTGCGGGCTGAGGGTGCTTCCGGTTGCCCGTACGCGGCTCCGGGCGCGGGCGATGACCTCGTCCACCGAGGGCCGGGCGGCGAGGTCGGCAAGCTGACGAAGGAGGTATTCCTGCAGCGAGCGGCCGGATCGGGCGGCCCGCGCCGCGAGCTCGTCGCGCACCTCATCCGGCACGTTCCGGATCGTGATGGCTACCGTCATGCAGCTAGATTAGCAGCAGTGACGCTAAACCGGCTGCACGCGCGTCAGGTAGGTGTGGTGGGTGGCGAAGCCGATCCCGCCGTACAGGGCCACCGCCGCGGTGTTCCGCTCCTCTACCTGCAGATAGGCCCGCGTCGCGCCGCGCTGCTGTGCCCACCGGGCCATCGCCCGCACCACGTGCTGGGCCAGCCCCTGCCGGCGCACCGAGGGCGCCGACTGCACCAGCGAGATCCCGTGCCAACGGTCCGGGCCGGTGACCGTGCCCCGGGCCACCGCCAGCAGCCCGCCGCCGGCGTCGCGGACCTCGGCGAACACCGTTTCCGGTACGCCAGTGAGCACGCGCACCGCGGCCTCCGGCAGCGTGCCCTTGTGGTCGGCCACCATGGTCAGCCAGTCGTCGGCCGGAGTGCCGGGCAGCTGGACCGGCGGCAGGTCGGCGCGGTCCGCAGGGTCGGCCGTCATCGCGGCCAGCGGTGCGGTCTGCACCAGGGTGAGCGGCCGGGCGGTCCAGCCGCGCTCGTCCAGCGCCGAGTTCACCGGTGCGGCCAGCGGCATCGGCGCGTTGATCAGTGCGGGCTGGCCCTGCCTCGCGTACCAGTCGACGACGCCGTCGATGGCCGCCTCCAGCGTCCGGTCCGGATCTCCGACGGCCAGCGCCGAGTTGGCCCGGCCGGTCCAGTTCGCCGCGGCCCGCAGGATCCACGAACCCAGCCGGGCCTGCACCGGCGCCGGCCAGGCGTCGTTCGCGGCCAGCTCGAGCGCGATCACGGTGGCGGCCGGCGGGCGGCGGGCCGGGGGCACGCGTTTGGCGCGGTGCACGTCGCGCAGCGGTACGCGGACCGTGCCCCGGGCGGTGGCGATGGTGAGTTCGGTCTCGCTGAGGTCCACCAGTTCGCCGAGAGCGTCCGAGAAAAGCGGCCGATCGCCCGAAACACCCACAATCCGGCGTACGACCACCCGGTGTCCTACGTCCTGCCGTCGGAGCACGTGGCGACCTCCTCCCGGCGAGATACTAGGCTTTGGACTTGCCGCCGTGGTTTCCGCGGCCGTGGCTTGCCGGAAGGGAAAGACCGTGACCTACATCATCGCCGAGCCATGCGTCGATGTGCTCGACCGGGCGTGCATCGAGGAGTGCCCGGTGGACTGCATCTACGAGGGCAACCGGATGCTCTACATCCACCCCGATGAGTGCGTCGACTGCGGTGCCTGCGAGCCGGTCTGCCCGGTGGAGGCGATCTTCTACGAGGACGATGTCCCGGAGCAGTGGAAGGACTACACCAACGCGAACTACGAGTTCTTCGAGGATCTCGGTTCGCCCGGTGGCGCCGCCAAGATGGGCAAGATCGACAAGGATGCCTCGTTCGTCGCCGCCCAGCCGCCCGGCCTGAACGAGCACTGACGCTGGTGCCGTTGAATCCGGTGCCGCGGTCGGCGAAGCTGCCGGACTTCCCTTGGGATCTGCTCGAGCCGGCCAAGCAGCGGGCGGCCGCCCACCCGGGCGGCATCGTCGACCTGTCCATCGGCACGCCCGTCGACCCGGTGCCGGCGCTGATCCGCGACGCGCTGGCGGCCGCGTCGGATGCCCCCGGCTATCCGCCGACCGCCGGCACGCCGGCGCTGCGCTCGGCGATCACCGCCTGGGTGGCCCGGGAGTGCGCCGCTTCCGGTTCGTTCGGCGTGCTGCCCACGATCGGCTCCAAGGAACTGGTCGCCTGGCTGCCCACGCTGCTCGGCGTCGGCCCCGGCGACGTGGTCGCGATTCCGGCGGTGTGTTACCCGACGTACGAGGTGGGCGCCCAGCTGGCCGGCGCTTCGGTCGTACGGTCGGACTCGCTCGTCGCCCTGGGCCCGAGCCGGCGGATCCGGATGCTGTGGCTGAACAGCCCGTCCAACCCGACCGGCCGGGTGCTGCCCGCCGAACACCTGCGCAAGGTGGTGAGCTGGGCCCGCGAACGCGGCGTCACGGTGGTCAGCGACGAGTGTTATCTGTCGCTGGGCTGGGACGAGACGCCGGTGTCGATCCTGTCCGACCCGGTCTGCGACGGCGACTACACCGGCCTGCTGGCGGTGCACTCGCTGTCCAAGCGGTCCAACCTGGCCGGTTACCGGGCCGGTCACGTCACGGGTGATCCGGCCCTGGTGGCCGAGCTGCTCGCGGTCCGCAAACACGCCGGCATGATCGTTCCGGCGCCGGTGCAGGCCGCTATGATCGCCGCGCTGGGCGACGAGAGCCACGTGGCGGAGCAGCGAGCGCGGTACGAGGGCCGGCGGTCGGCGCTCAAGGCCGCGCTGCTGGCCGACGGTTTCACCGTCGAGCACTCGGCCGCCGGGCTCTACCTGTGGGCCACCCGCGGCGAGGACTGCTGGGCCACGGTGGAGTGGCTGGCGTCGTACGGGATCCTGGTCGCGCCCGGGGCGTTCTACGGGCCGGCCGGCCAGCAGTACGTCCGGGTGGCGCTGACCGCGGCGGACGAGCGCGTCGCGCAGGCGGTGCACCGGCTCGACGGAGGGAGCACCCATGGTTGATCGGCCGATCGTCGTCGTCCGCGGGGAAGCGCTCCGCGAGGTTCCGCCGGAGCAGGCGGTGTTCTCCGTGACGGTGTCGGCGGTGCACAAGGAGCGGCCGGTCGCGCTGTCCCGGCTCACCGAGCGGGCCGCCCAGGTGCAGTCCGTCCTGGACGAGCAGGCCGGCGCGATCGAGCGGCGGGAGACCGAGGGCGTGCACGTGAGCCCGTACGTCCGGCGCGGCAGTGACCACGTCGCCACCTACACCGCCGCGGTCACCACCACCGTGACGGTGACCGACTTCACCGTCCTCGGCGACCTGCTGCTGCGGTTGGGCGCCCTGGACGACGTCTCGGTGTCCGGGCCGTGGTGGCGGCTGCGGCCGGGCAGCCGCGCGGGCGCCGACGTCCGCAAGGAGGCGATTGCGGACGCGTTGCAGCGGGCCCGGGACTACGCGGAGGCGGTCGGTGCGCGGGTGGACCGGTTGCTGGAGATCCACGACGACGGCGTCGGCGGCGTGCACCCGATGGCCCGGGCCATGGTGGCCGGTGTGGAATCCGACAGCAGCCTGCAACTCGACGCCCAACTGCAGACCGTCCAGGCGTCGGTGATCCTGCGGGTCGGGATCACCGAGCCGGACCTGTCGGCCGGTTAGGAACGCGGCACCCAGTCCAGGGTGTCCGGGTTGCCGCCGGTGCGGCCCGCCTCGCCCCGGTCCAGGGCGGTGATGGCGGCCATCGACTCCTCGCTGAGGTCGAAATCGAAGATCTCGAAGTTCTCCCGTACCCGCGCCTCGCTCGTGGATTTGGGGAAGACGATGTCGCCGCGCTGGATGTGCCAGCGCAGCACCACCTGCGCCGGGGTCTTGCCGGCCTGGCCGGCGATCTTCTCGATGACCGGGTCGGTGAGCACCGCGCCCTGGGCGATCGGGGAGTACGCCTCGTTGGCGATCCCGTGCTCGGCGTTGAACGCGCGGAACTCGTCGTTGGTGAAGTACGGGTGGATCTCGATCTGGTTCACCGCCGGCACCGTGCCGGTCTCGTCGAACAGCCGCTGCAGGTGGGCCGGGGTGAAGTTGGAGACGCCGATCGACCGGGCGCGGCCGTCGCGGTGGAACTCCTCCAGCGCGCGCCAGGTCTGCACGAAGTCGCCGTCGTACCGGGTGGGCAGCGGCCAGTGGATCAGGAACAGGTCGACGTAGTCGCCGCCCAGCCGTTCGATGGTCCGATCAAACGCGCGGCGGGCGTCGTCCGGCCGGTGCGCGGCGTTGCTGAGCTTGCTGGTCAGGAAGAACTCGCCGCGGTCGATGCCGGAGTCGGCGACGGCCTGCCCGACACCCTCCTCGTTGCCGTACATCTGCGCGGTGTCGATGTGCCGGTAGCCGATCTCGATGGCGGTCCGGGTGGCCGCCCTGGTCTCCGGCGGCGGCACCTGGAACACCCCGAAGCCCAGCTGCGGGATGGTCCGGCCGTGGTGGAGAGTGATGTGGGGAACCATGACCCGGCACTTACCCGACCTGGCGCTCTTAACGCAACTTGCATCTCGGCGTTACCATGTGCTCCGGCGCACCGCCTGCCCACGCTCTGTTGAAGCGGCGGCCCAACCGTCCCGGCCGGGGCCGCCCTGGTGATGTGCGCCGCGCTGACGGGTCTCCGCGAGGAGACCCGTTCTCGCATTGCACATTTCGCAACAGTTGTCACCTCGCAACCACTGAACTAACGGCCAAAAACCAGACAACTGTTGCAGGGCACACCTGCCGCTACAGGCGGTGCCATGGTGATCACTCCACAATTACTCTGTGGTCATGTCGTTACCCAGCAGTTCGGCACTGCAGGTCATTCTCGCCGTAGCCATCGTCATCTTCACGGCCTACGCCGCCGGCCGGGTGCACCAGTGGTATCGGCACGGCTTCGAACGGGAAGAAGCGTTCCGGGAGGGCTACAACCAGGCCTCGCATTCCCTGTTCCACCTGGCGACGCGCAGCCTGCCGGGGAAGACCTCCGGCGCCGACCCGTCGAACGACCGGCACGGGGCCGAAGCGGACCGCACCCGCAGGCAGGAAACGCTGCGGTTGTACGAGACAAGGACTGAAACAAGAGCATGATCGCACCTGGTAACAGCTTCATTCAGCTCGTATTGGCCCTGGCTTTCGTCATTGCCAGCGGGTATGCCTCGGGACGCATCCACCAGTGGTACAAGCACGGTTTGGAGCGTGACGACGCGTTCCGCGAGGGGTACAACGAAGCGTCCCGGTCCATGTTCGACATGGTGTTGCGGGTCGGCGCCCGTCCCCCCGCCACCGCCAAGGGGCATGCCGTCAACGAGCAGCGGCCGTCGCGCTACGACACGGTGAACGTCGACTCGGCGCCGCGCGTTGCCCGGGCGGCGTCCGCGGTCGGGATGACGCGCCAGCGCATCATGGTGCACCCGACGCACCCGGCCGCCGGGAAGCGCCGGAAGCACGCCGCCTGAGCGGTCAACGCCATCGCCGGCCACCCGCGGGTGGCCGGCGATTCTTGTCTTACTCAGCAGCCGGTGCCGGGTCCGCTGCCGCGCCGGCCGGGTCCAGCGATTCGGTGCTCGGCGTCCGGCTCGGCTCGGTCGGCGGTTCGCCCGGGTCCTTGCTCTCGGTTTCCGGCGGGGCCGGCGGGACGACGACCGGATCGGTCACGACCGCGGCCGGCGGTGGCGCGGCGTCGTCCGGCGGGGTGCCGGGTTCGGTGACCGGCGCCGATTCCCGCTCTTCGCCGCCGCCCGGTCCGGCGCTCGCGCTGCCGCCGCTGGGCGCAGAACCCGCGACCACGGCCGTACCGGCGGGGCCGGGAACGATGAGCACACCGTTGACCGAGATGGGTACGGCGACGCCGGGCGTCGTGACCGGTTCGCTGGGCCCGCTGTCCGGCCCGGTCCAATGCGCGCCGTGGGTGGCGGCGACCGTGTACGTCGTCTCGTATCCGGCCGGGGCGAACGCGTCGACGCAGTGCGGCCGCCGGCCGGCCGGCACGTCGCACGCCACCTGGTTCACTTCGCCGAGATGGCGGGTGACGACGTACCGATGCACCCCGACGTCCTCGCTGATCGTCACCGGCTGCCAGGTGATGCGGGGTTTGCTGCGCAACTGCACCGACGGCGGCGCCATCTTGGGGATCCGGGCGGCGCGGACGGTGAACGTCTCGGGTTCCGAGCCGGTGTTCCAGCTGACCACGGTGACCACACCGCCGGTCGCGACGAGCGCCGCGGTCACCCCGCTGGCGAGCATGGACGGCTGCAGGGACTGGCGGCGGCGACCGCGTGGCACGGATCCTCCTGCTTCTCTGCCTTCGCTGCGACGGCTGGACCGACCTCAGGAAGCGTTGCTGACCGCCGTCGCGCGCACCGGAATGGTGAACGTGGCGCCCTGGCAGGCCGAGTCGGAGCTGTTGGTCATGCGCAGGCCGTCCGGCACGGTGAAGACGCCGATGGTGTTCTTCGGCACCTCCCACGAGACGGTCAGCACGTCCTGTGCAACGACGACACCCGTGGTGCGGCAACCGGCCTCGCGGTGCGCGGCGTCCGCGGTGACCGCGCCGTCGCCGGGCGCGATCGACGTCACCTTGACCGGAAAGTCGTTCTGGTTGGTCACCGTGACGGTGAGCGGGCTGGTCCCGCCGGGGTAGAGCGGCACGCTGCCGTCGGACTTGCCGGTCAGCTCCAGCTCGATGGCGGTGCCGGCCACCGCGACACCGGTGCCGCCGCCGTTGAGGGTCCAGTAGGCCCACGCGGCGCCGGCGTTCACCAGCACCGCCGCCGCGGCGGCCACGCTGAGGATCACCTTGCCGCGGCGATCCAGCCGTTGCCAGAACATGCCCCTCGCTTTCGGTCGCGCCGGGTCGGGCAGGGCGCTCGACGAGTAGACGCCGGCGCGCTCACGCTGCTGGGCCGGCATCACGAGGCCGCGCTCACGGCGTCGAGGCGGACGTTGAACGTGAACGGCGCACCCTGACAGGCGTCCGCCGGGTCCGCGATCATGCGCAACGGACCGTCCCACGTGATCTTCGCCGTGGCGGGCGCCTGTTCATCGCCGGCCGGCACGGTCGCCGCCGTACCGGTCGGCAGCGGCGCCGCCTCCACCACGTCGACGTTGTCGCCGGCTTCGCAGCCCGCCTTCGTGGATTTCAACGCGGTCAGCTCGATGCGGGTGATGCGGACCGGGAACTTGTTGCGGTTCTGCACGGTCAGCAGCACGGCCGTGGAGTTGCCGGGACTGAGCCCGCCGGCCGGCAGACCGGCGCCGGTCACCTCCAGCGGCAGCACCGACCCGGCCCGGGCCTGGGCGCTGCCCGATCCGTTGAGAGTCCATGCCGCCCAGGCCGCACCGGCCGCGCCGAGTGCCACCACCGTGGACGCGAGAATGGCGGTGGACCGATTGGTGAGCTTACGCATGACTCCACATTTCCTCGGGACCGGCACATTTGTGATCAGGTGACCGTGCACGATGTACTCGGGAACATCTGACCTTCCCACCTGGACGGATGAACTCCGTCGAGTGACAAGGCATTTGGCAAAGGGAGCCGCCGGCTGGCGGGCCGGCGGATCCCCCACCGCTGCCCATCGGTAGCGGCAGTTCCGCCGTCCGCCGGTTGCACGCCGGGAAAGGGAACGGCGGAGCCGTGGCCATCGGTGCGGCGGCAGATACCGATCACCGACGGCTTCGTAGGGGAAAACGCGCAAGCCACCGACATCGGCATCGGGCGCCTTGATCCAAGAAATGCGCTGATCGGATGAGCCCGAACGGGTGAAGCCGAGATCGCCCAGAATGCAGCTAGCGGGTCCCCGGCATCGCCCAATGCCGGAAACCCGCAAGCTGTTCCCACCTTTCTGCAGCTCAAGTCTCCCGCAGATGGCGATCTTCCGAATCCGCCGCCGGTGCGGCACTACCTGAATCTTCAACATCCACTTGGGCCTGACCGGATTAACCCGAACGGGTGCCGCAAAGCGAACTGCCCCACCGCCGCTGTGGGCGATGGGGCAGCTCGGTGTTGCGGATCAGGCGGCGGCGGACCCGCGGCGGCGACGGATCGTCTGCCGCGTGAGGGCCGCGCTACCCGCCAGGGCCAGCACACCCAGCCCGGCGGCGGCCAGACCGGCCCCGCCCGACGTGGTGGACTGCTCCGCCGAGGCGAGCGTCGTGGTGTGGGCCACCGGCCGGATGCTCCAGTTGCCCGCACCCTTCTTCTTGTCGATGACGTACACCGCGGCCATCGCCGTCTTGTGCGACGTCTTGCCCGTGGCACTGATCAGGACCGTGCCCGGCTTCGACATCTTGATGTTGACGACGAACTTGCCGTTCTTGTCGGTCCGCACGGTGGCGATCTTGACGACCTTCACCTTCTTGGAACCCTTGGCCTTGAAGTAGACGGTGACGTACACCGTCTCCTTCGTGGCGTACTTGCGGCCGGTCGCCTTGACCGTCACGCCGTACTTGACGACGCCCTTGTTGACCACCAGCGACGGCGGCGGCGGCGGGTAGTGGTTGTGGAATCCGTTGTTGTGGCCGCGCGGTTCGGCCGACGCTGCCCCTGACGTGAACGCCAGCAGGCCCACCGTCATCGCCACGGCGGCGACGAGGGAGGACAAGACAGCTAGGGCACGGGAACGGCTCATGGTGCCTCTCTCTTCTCAATGTGGTGCGGAACGAGTGGGTCTAGGTCGTGGTGCACCGGGGCCCAGCCTGGACGGACGTCTGCCACGGACGAACGCCCGGTGTGGTCCACAGCCGGGGGTGCAGGGACTCCGCACCCTCGGACGACTCCCCGGGTTGGATCGTCACGTCGTACGTCTGGCTGGTGCCGGGCGGCAGGTCGACGGTGAGAACCGCAACCCCCCGGTCCCGTTCGAGTCCGGTGCCGAACTCCACCTCCTTGCCGTTGAGCGTGGCCCCCACCACGCCGCCACCGGTGGGGCTGAAGATCATGACGTTGGTCCGCGAGGTGTACTTGTCACCCGACAGCGCGAGACCGGTCACGTAGTCGGGCAGGTTCGCGGTCGGCGCGCTGGACGCGAGCGTGAGCTTCAGATGCAGCTCGCGGTTGCCGTCGCTGTCGCAGCTGCCGACGGCGAGCTGCGCCGCGTGGGAAAGGTAGTAGCTGAGCTTGCCGCCGCTGCCGTCGTTGAGGAACACGCCGACCGTCGGGTTGCTCGGCCCGTCGGCCGGCAGCCGCCCCTCGAGCACCGTGCCGGCCAGGCCGGCCTCCTCGTCGGCGTCGGCGCTCCACATCAGCAGGCGCCGCTCGCCGGCCGCCCGGGCCAGCCCCGCGATAATGCCCTTGGCGTCGCCCCGGCCCTTGATCAGCGCCTCGAAAGTGGCCCGCGCCGCCTTGGCGAAGTAGGCGTCCTGGTCGGCCGGATTCGGATACTTCGCGTACGCCTCCGACAACAGCAGCCGTACGGCGTTGTCCGCGCTCAGCGGCTCACCCTCCGGCATCGGCACCGGCCCGGTCGCCCGCAACAGGTAGGACAGCGCCACCGGATCGGTGGCCAGCACACCGTCGACCGTCACACCCGAGCGCTTGCGGTACATCTCCCGCATCAGGCCGGCGGCGGTGGGAAAATCCGGCGTCAGGTTCACGTCCGCCGGGAACACCGCCGGCCGGTCGGTGTAGAGCGCCACCGCATCGGCGTCCAGCTCCCGCACCGGCGGATCGAACGTCTTGATGTCACTGGCCGCGGTGCCCTGGTCGGTGATCGTCACGGCGCCGGCATCGGCATGCACCACGATGTACGCACCCGGCATGCCGCCGGTCGCCCGGATCTCCGCGTTGTTCTGGAACAGCACCAGGTAGGTGCGCGGCCCACCGGCCCCCAGCATGTCGGGCAGCAGCCGTGCCGCCCGATCCGCGGTCGCGGTGAGCCGCTCCGCCCGGGACAGGCCGTCCGTCAGGTGCGCCACTGCCGTCCCGACCTGGTCCATCAGGCCATCGGTACGGATACCCGCAACGTCCTGCTGCGCCTTCCGGATCACCGTCAGGCCCTGCGAGATGCGCGGCGCCGCGGTGTTCAGCGCGGTCAGATCCACGCGGCCGTCGCGCGGCGACAGCGACGCCGGGTCCAGCCCCGACGCCACATCCAGCAGCGCCGGCAAGCCGTCGACGGCCAGCTCGTCCAGCACCGCCGACACCGTCCGTACCGCCCGCAGGTCGTCGCCGACCAGCGGCAGCTTGCTGCCGACCGCCCAGCCGGCCCCATCGGTATCGTCGTGCGCCGCGCGGGTCTCCAGCTGCAACGCGGCCAGGGTGCCCTTGGCCGCGCTGACGTTGCCCGCGCTGATCTGCTGCTGCAGCTGCACGAACAGGCCGGCCGCGGTCTCCAGGTGGCCTTTGGCCCGCATGCCTTGCACGCCGACCACGCCGGTGCCGCCGAGCAGGGCGACGGCCAGACCGGCCGCGGTCAGCGCCTGCCACTTGCGGCGGCTGCGCTTCGGCGGGCGCTTGGCCTCGCCGGTGCCCTCCACCGTGCGGCGAACCTTCTTGAATTCGATGTGCGACGGCGGCCCGCCGTCGGCCGGTTCCGGCGGCGTAAAGGCGTATCGGTCCGGACCGCTCGGCGGCGGTGATTGATTTTCGTTCGGCACAGACGAATCCCTAAGAAAGGCGGCAGGAATGTAATTACGGGGTGACCCGCGCGAACGCAAGGCGATTCGGCCCGGTGTGTCCGAAGTTCGGCCATCTATAGCTAACGGCATAAGCCCTCGGGGGATGTTCGGCTTACCCCTTTGTAGTGAAATCAGGTTTAGGCCGAATCCTTGGTGTCAGGCCGACACCCGGGCCTCGGACCCGTCGTTGGTTCCGGGTGAATCGATCGTTCCCCAGCGATGCTCGGAGGATCCCTTGTTGCCCTCGCTCAAGGACCAACGCTTTCTCATCACCGGCGGCACCGGCTCGTTCGGGCAGACCATGGTGGCCCGCCTGCTGGCCGCCGGAGCCGCTGAGGTGCGGGTGCTGAGCCGTGACGAGGCCAAACAGGACGACATGCGCCGCCGGCTGGGCGACGATCGGATCCGCTTCTACGTCGGCGACGTCCGCGACGCCGATTCGGTCATCAAAGCGACGCGCGGCGTGGGCTATGTCTTCCACGCGGCCGCCCTCAAACAGGTGCCGAGCTGCGAGTTCTTCCCGCTCGAGGCGATCCGGACCAACGTGCTGGGCAGCGCGAACGTGATCGATGCCTGCGAGCGCAACGGCGTCCGGTCGGCGGTTTTCCTCTCCACCGACAAGGCCGTGCAGCCGATCAACGCGATGGGCATGAGCAAGGCGCTGATGGAGAAGGTCGCTCAGGCGCACGCCCGCAACAACCCCCGCGCGGAGACCAACGTGTCCTGCGTGCGGTACGGCAACGTCATGTATTCGCGCGGCTCGGTGATTCCGCTGTTCATCGAACAGATCCGCGCCGGCCAGCCGATCACCGTAACCGATCCGAAGATGACTCGGTTCCTGATGTCGCTCGCTGATTCCGTCGAGCTGGTCGAGCACGCCTTCACGCACGCCGCCGCTGGCGACATCTTCATCCGCAAGGCGGCCGCTTCCACCATCGCCGATCTCGGTGAAGCGCTGTGCAACCTTTTCGGGGTGCCGTTCAAGATGAACATTCTCGGCGTCCGGCACGGTGAGAAAATGGCCGAGACGCTGGCCAGCCGCGAAGAATTGGAACACGCCGAGGACTTCGGCCAGTTCTTCCGCGTACCGGTCGACACTCGCGACCTGAATTACTCGCTCTACTTTGAGGAGGGTGAGACCGACCGCGAACAGTTCTTCGACTTCAATTCCTCGAACGCCACCCGGCTGACCGTGCCGGAGGTGGAGGCGCTGCTGCTCACCCTGCCCGAGGTCCGCGCCCAGCTCGCCGTCGCCGACCGCCTGCCCGAGCCGGCGGCAGCATGACCGCCCCCGTGGTTCTGACCGGCGCCGGTGGTTTCCTCGGCTGGCACGTCCGGGTGCTGGCCCGCGCCCTCGGCCTGCCGGAGCCGATCGTGGTGGACCGTTCGGTACTCGCCGAGCCGCACCGCCTGGCCGACGCCCTGCACGGCGCTGACCGCGTGGTGCACCTGGCCGGTATCAACCGCGGCGAACCCGGCGATGTCGCCGCCGGCAACATCGCTCTGGCCCGGCAGCTCGCCGCCGGCATCCGGGCCTGCGGCACACCACCGAAAACGGTGGCGTTCGCCAACTCGGTCCAGGCCGGCAACGGCACCCCGTACGGCGACGGCAAGGCCACCGCCGCGGCCCTGCTGGCCGAAACCACCCGCTGGTCCGGCTCCGACTTCACCGACGTACGGCTGCCCAACCTCTTCGGCGAACACGGCCGGCCGCACTACAACTCGGTCATCGCGACCTTCTGCCGGGTCCTCGCCGACGGCGGCACCCCCGAGGTGAGCGGCGACCGCGAACTCGAGCTGATGCACGCCACCGACGCCGCCGCCATCATGCTCGGCACCGCCGACGCGCACCCCACGGTGCGCCGCACGGTACGCGAGCTGGCCGACCAACTCGACCTGTTCGCCACCCTCTACCGAACCGGCGAAATCCCCGCCCTGGCCGACCGTTTCGACGTC
>DASSAL010000404.1:0-26608 GCA_035685405.1 Actinoplanes sp.
TCGGTCCGGCTGATGTGGAGCGCCGCCGGCCGCGGCGCACGGTACGAAGTGCTCGTCGACGGCACGCCGATCGCCACCACGGTGGCCACCCGGGCCCGGCTGATCGGGCTCCGGCCGGACACCCGCTATCAGGTGGTGATCCGCAGCCGAGCCGGATACCGCGCGGTCGCCGCGGCGCAGACCGTTCCGGCCGCCCGTCCGGCGCCGGACTCCTGGTTCGTGCTGGCGAACTCGCTCACCGGCGGCGCCGCCGACCTGTACGCGGCCCGGACCGCGAACGGCACCGCGGTGGTGCTGGCCGGCGCCGACGGGGACGCGCAGCAGCAATGGAAGCTGGTGCCGGCCGGCAACGGCGCGTTCGCGCTGAGGTCCAAGGCCAGCGGCAAGTGCGTGGTGCCGCTGGGCGGCAATCCGGTGGCCGGCACCCCGTTGGTGCAGGGCGACTGCACGGCGGACGACCGGCAGCTCTGGTCGCTTCGCCCGTCGCCCCACGGGTTCACCCTGCGGACCACGGTCGGTGACCTGGTGGCCGGCATCGGCGAGCAGCGGTTCGGCGCACACCGGTTGCTGGTGCTGCAGAACGGCAACGAATCCCGGCACCAGAGCTGGACCGCTGTGCCGGGCTGACCGCCGCCGGAAGCGACGTCCCGGCGGCCGGCCGGGTGGAGGGGGAACGAACGTGAAGACCGATGTGCGGCCGGAGCCGGCCGTCGAGGAGGACGAGCCGGCCCGATGGACCGGACGCCGAGTGATCCGCTGGGTGACGGTCCTGACGGTGGGGGTCCTCGCGGTGCTGGCGCTGTGGCAGGAGCCGCTCTACGCGGATCTGTTCTGACCGCCGGCCGCGTACGCGTCGATCTCGGCGAGCAACGCGGCCTTGCCCTCGGCCGGCCGGAACGACGCCCGCACGGCAGCCCGGGCCAGCTCGGCCACCCCGGACTCGTCCAGGTCGAGCAGCCGGGCGGCCACCGCGTACTCCTGCTCGAGGGTGGTGCCGAACATCGGCGGGTCGTCGGAGTTGACGGTCACCGGAACGCCGGCCGCGACCAGCGCCGGAAGCGGATGCTCGTCCATGGTGCCGACCGCCCGGGTCCGGACGTTGGAGGTCGGGCACACCTCCAGCGGAATGCCGTGCTCCGCCAGGTGGGCCATCAGCTGCGGGTCCTGCGCCGCGGTTATGCCGTGGCCGATCCGGTGGGCGCCGAGGTCGCGCAACGCGTCCCAGACGGTCTCCGGCCCGGTGGTCTCCCCGGCGTGCGGCACGCTGTGCAGGCCGGCCGCCCGCGCCTTGTCGAAGTACGGCTTGAACTGTGGACGCGGCACCCCGATCTCCGGCCCGCCCAGGCCGAAGGCGATCAGCCCGTCCGGCCGTTCCCCGAGGGCCACCCGCAGCGTCTCCTCGGCGGCCGGCAGTCCCGCCTCCCCCGGGATGTCGAAGATCCAGCGCAGCTCCAGGTCGAAGTCGCGGCGCGCACCGGCCCGGGCGTCCTCGATCGCCGCGCAGAAGGCCGGCGCCGGGATGCCGCGGCGGATGTGTGAGTACGGCGTGACCGTGAGCTCCGCGTACCGCACCTGCCCCCGGGCCAGTTCCCGGGCGATCTCGTAGGTCAGCATCCGGACGTCGTCGTCGTCCCGGATCAGGTCCACCACGCTCAGGTAGACCTCGATGAAGTGGGCGAAGTCCCGGAACGCGAAGAAGTCGGCCAGCGCTGCGGGGTCGGCCGGCACGGGAGACCGGCCCTCATGCCGGGCGGCCAGCTCGGCCACGATCCGCGGTGACGCCGAGCCGACGTGGTGCACGTGCAGTTCGGTCTTGGGCAGTCCGGCGATGAACGCGGTCAGGTCGGTCACGGCGCTCCCCGGGGTGAGGCGGTCTGTGCCACCACGAAGATACGCCGGAACGGGAACGCCACGACCGCATTCCGCACCGGGTAGGCGTCGGCCAGTCGCGCGCCCAGAACACGACGGAACTCCGTCCAGGCCGCCTCGTCCAGCGCCACCCGCACCGGCCGTAGCGCGGTGCCCTCCATCCAGCGCAGCACCGGATGCTCCGGGCCGTCGTTCGGCAGCAGGTGCAGGTACGTCGTCTCCCAGGCGTCGACCCGGGCGCCGGCCGCGATGAGGCGTTCCGCGTACCCCGCCGGGTCGTCCACCGGCGCCTCCCGCACCACCTCGCCGACCGCGGCGGCGAAGCGTGGATCGCGCGCCACCTCGCGCAGCGCGCGGTGCGACGGCGCGGCGAAGTTCCCCGGCACCTGCATCGCGATCCATGCCCCGCGTGGCAACTCCGCGGCCCATCGGGTCAGCAGGTCCGGATGCCCGGGCACCCATTGCAGCGTGGCGTTGGACACCAGCACATCGGCGTCCGGCACCCAGTCGCGGACGTCGCCGACCCGGAACGTCACGGCGGTGTCCAGCGTCCGCGCCCGGGCGATCATCTCGGGCGAGGAGTCGATCCCGGCGACCTCCGCGCCCGGCCAGCGCAACGCCAGCGTGGCGGTCAGGTCGCCCGGCCCGCAGCCGAGGTCCACCACCCGTCGCGGTGCGCCCGCGCCGATCCGCCCGATCAGGTCGACGAACGGCCGCGAGCGCTCGGCGCCGAATCGGTGGTACACCGCCGGGTCCCACATGGGGAATGACAGTAGGCTCAGGTGGTGGAGAATCGCAGCTTTGGCAGGATGAACCGCAGCGTCGGCGTGGTCGGCCTGGGCGCATGGCAGCTCGGCGCCGACTGGGGCGAGGTCAGCGAGGACGACGCGCACGCCACGCTGAGCGCGGCGGTGGACGCCGGCGTCACCTTCATCGACACCGCCGACGTGTACGGCGACGGCCGCAGCGAACAGACCATCGGCAGCTTCGTCAAGGACCGGCCCGGCCTGACCGTGGCCACCAAGATGGGCCGCCGGGTGGACCAGGATCCGGCCCACTACACGCTGGACAACTTCCGCGCCTGGACCGACCGCTCGCGCGCCAACCTCGGCGTGGACACCCTCGACCTGGTGCAGCTGCACTGCCCGCCCACGCCGGTGTTCTCCTCCGACGCGGTCTACGACGCGCTCGACACGCTGGTGCAGGAGAACCGGATCGCGGCGTACGGGGTGAGCGTCGAGAAGGTGGACGAGGCGCTGGCCGCGATCGCCCGGCCGGGCACCGCGAGCGTGCAGATCATCCTCAACGCGTTCCGGCTCAAGCCGCTCGAACGGGTGCTGCCGGCCGCCGCCGAGGCCGGTGTCGGCATCATCGCCCGCGTCCCACTGGCCAGCGGGCTGCTCTCCGGCCGGTACGACGAGCACACCTCGTTCGCCGAGAACGACCACCGCAACTACAACCGGCACGGCGAGGCGTTCGACGTCGGTGAGACGTTCTCCGGCGTGGATTTCGCGACCGGACTCGAGGCGGTGCGCCGGCTGCGCCCGCTGGTGCCGCCGGGCGCGAGCATGGCCCAGTTCGCTCTGCGCTGGGTGATCGACCAGGGTGTCACGGCGGTCATCCCGGGTGCCCGCAACCCGGCGCAGGCGGTGGCCAACGCGGCCGCGGCCGACCTGGCGCCGCTGCCGGCGTCCACCCTCGACGAGGTGCGCGCGGTGTACGACGAGCTGATCCGGAGCCAGGTCCATGACCGGTGGTGAGCCGCCGGTGCTGCGCGGCTGGACATTGATGGTCTTCGGTCTGCTGGCCGTGGTGCTCGGCGGGCTGTGGACCCTGCAGGGCCTCGATCTGGTCGGCGGGAGCGTGATGAGCGGTGTCCGGCTGTGGTCGGTGATCGGTCCCGTGGTGGTGCTGGTCGGTCTGATCCTGATCGTGCTCGGCGTGCGCCGGCGGGCCCGCTTCAAGCATCGGCAGCAGTCCTAGCGGGGACAGAAAAGGCCCCGCATCCGCGGCCGGGATGCGGGGCTCTTGCTCACGGCCGACCTCCGCCAGGCGGTCGACAGCCGGTGTCACCACCGGCGCTTTGGTCTCAGAGCGGGCGAACCTGCTCCGCCTGCGGGCCCTTCTGGCCCTGGGCGATCTCGAACTCGACCCGCTGGTTCTCTTCCAGCGTGCGGTAACCGCTCGACTGGATGGCCGAGAAGTGGACGAACACGTCAGCACCCCCGCCGTCGACGGTGATGAAGCCGAAGCCCTTGTCTGCGTTGAACCACTTCACGGTTCCTTGCGCCATGCTGAACTCTCCTTCTGAAAATGCCGGCCCACTGGTGCTGGACCGTTGGCCCCGCCGGGCGAGGCCGATGACCGTTTTTGAGCAGCGGCGCCGTGAAGCAGCAGACCACGTACGCAAAAACTGGGCACACTGTACCTGAAAACGGGGTCACAAAGCTCCCCCTTGGGAGAACCGAATGAACCCGTCCAGATACGGGAAAAGACCCCCGGCCGTGCCGGGGGTCTGATCCGCTTACGGGCGTTGTTGTGCCGGTTTCAGTCCGGCCACTCGCCGGTCAGCTTCCGCACGCCGGTGGCCCCGCCCCGGTCGACGAGCGCCTTCACGACCGCGAAGATCGCGCCCTGCACCGCGGCCGCCGCGATGATCTCGACCCAGCCGCGGTCCTCGTCGGTGGCGTTCGGCGCGTCGTCGTCACCCGACGCGATCTTCCACACCTCCTTGAACACGAAACCGGCGATCGCGCCCGCTCCGATGCCGAGCAGCAGCCCGACCGGTTTGTACGCGACCTTCTGCAGCTTCGGGCTCACCGGCGCCGTCCTCTCACGATCAGGATCACGCCCACCACGGCGGCCAGACCGGCCAGCACCGCCGCGAGCGGGATCGGGTTGTTGCGGACCTGCTGACGGGCCACCTCGGCCCGGTCCAGCGCGCCCGATTCCTTCACCTTATCGGTGGCCTGCGCGGCTGTACCCCGGGCCTTGTCGGTGGCCTGCACCGTAGCGTCCCGGACCTTACCGGACGCCAGCTGCGCCGCCTCCCGCATCCATTCGGTGGCCTCAATGGCCTGCGCCCTGACCTTCGCCCGGGTCTGCTCGACCTGTTCCTTGGCGCGGGCCTTGACGTCCACCTTGGCGACCAGGGCCTGCACCGTCTCGCCGAGCTCGGCGCGGGCCTGCACGATCTCGGCACGCAGAGCAGCCAAGTCGGGCTTACTCTGGGCCCCGTTCTGCTGGGCCCCGTTCTTCTCACTCATGCCCGGCTCCTGTCCCGCACTGCGGACTTCACTTCGTCGACGTCGGCTTTGACGCTCTCGATCGCCGTCTTCGGCTCCGGCGACCCGATCCGGGACACCTGCTTCTTGCCGAGCAGCGCGAGGATTGCGGCGACCAGGAACAGGACGACGGTGACGATCAGCGCCGACAGCCACAGCGGCAGGAACAGCTCCAGCACGATGATGAGCGTCGCGATGAGGGCGCCGGTCCCGTACACGGCGAGCACACCCCCGCCGCCGAACAATCCCACACCGATGCCGGCCCGCTTGCCCTTTTCCGCGAGTTCCGCCTTGGCCAGCGTGATTTCGTCGCGGACCAGCGCGGAGACCTGCTCGCTCGCGCGCTGCACCAACTCGGAAACGGACTGGTCGGTGACCGGGCGGGCCGGACCACCCTTCAGGACATCGGCCATGGTCTCCTCCTCTCGTGTCCGATGTATGCCCTGGACTGGGAGAACTCAATCCTCACGGTGAGTAGCAACGGACACCTCCTGGTCCGGGCCGCCGAACGTTTCCCCGCGCGCGTTCCCGTCGACCCCACCGGAGAACACGGTCGCGTCCGATCCGGCGCCGGACCGGCCGGTCGCGGCGTGGCCGGCGGCCCGCGCGGCGCCGGGCGGGGTGGTGTCGGCACGGTGCCGCGGCAGCGCGTCCGGCCGGTTCTCCCACACCCAGGTGACCAGCCGCTCCCGCACCAGGCAGCGCAGGTCCCACAGGGCGCCGGCGTCGTCCGCGCTGACCAGCGCCCGCAGCCGCACCATGCCGCCGATCGCCTCGGTCACCTGCAACACGCACACGTTGCCGTTCCACAGCTCGGAGCCCTCACACACCCGGCGCAGCTCGGCCCGCAGGTCCTCCACCGGCGCCGACCAGTCCACGTCCACCTCGGCCGTGCCGAGCACCGCCGAGCCGGTCCGGGTCCAGTTCTGGAACGGCTTGGTGGTGAAGTACGAGGTGGGCAGAATCAGTCGCCGGTCGTCCCAGATCTGCACCGCGACATAGGTCAGCGTGAGTTCCTCGATGCGGCCCCACTCGTTCTCCACCACGACCACGTCGTCCACCCGGATGGCGTCGTTGAAGGCCAGCTGCAGCCCGGCGAACACGTTGCCCAGCGTGCTCTGCGCGGCCAGCGCCACCACGACGCTGACGATGCCGGCCGATGCGAGCACGCCCGCACCGAGCGCCCGGACCGCCGGGAAGGTCATCAGCATGACCGCGATGGTGACCACCACGATCGCCGCCACCGTCACCCGGCGCAGCATCACCACCTGGGTCTTGACCCGGCGCGCCTTGAGGTTGTCCTGGACGTCGGTGCGCCACCTGGACAACGCCACGTCCTCCAGCACCAGCAGCAGCGCGCCGACCAGCCAGGCCGCGGCCGCGATGATGCCGAGCACCAGAAGGTGCAGGACGGCGTCCCGGCCCGGGAAGTCGCCCACCCCGCTGCGCAGCGCCTGCTGGATCGCGTACACCACGACGACGGCCTGGAACGGCCGGTGCGCCGTCCGGGCCAGCTCGGACAGCAACGGGGAACGCCGCCCGAGCCGGACCACGACCATGTGGATGGCCTCGACCAGCACCAGGGCGGCGCCCGCACCTACGACGACGGCAAGCAGAGCGGTCAGCACGTCGTTCACTGCGTCGACCTCCTCCACGGGCTGTGCCGGCGCAGGTCCGTCCTCAGACCTTGCGGTACTTGGCCTGGAAGAAGCAGTAGATGCCGAAGGCGGCGATGCCGAGGGCGATCAGCGCGAGCAGCCACGGGCCGTAGCTCTGCGACGCCAGGGTCTTCAGCGCGGCGTCCAGGCCCCGGGCCTTTTCCGGGTCGTACATCACCGCGGCCGCGATGATCAAGCCGCCGGCGATGCCGTACGCCACGCCCTTGGACGTGTAGCCGGCCATGCCGAGCCGGCGCACGGTCTGCCGCACCGAAGCGGTCATCTGCTGGGTGTTCAGGTGCTTCTCGAACTTCTTCGTCAGCCCGTACACGGTCAGCCCGACGCCGACGCCCAGCACCACCAGGCCGATCAGCCCGACCAGGAACCGCCCGCCGGAGCTGTCCATCATCGAGGATGCGCTGGCCTGCTGGCTGTCACCCTGCGACGCCTTGGCGCCGCTGACCACCTTGTAGCCGATGTACGCGAGGTACAGGTACAGCACCGCGCGGCAGCCGGAGATGATCCGCTCCGCCATGGCCGTGCGGTCGCGGGGTCCGCTCTCCCCGATGGCGGCCTCGAACGCCTGCCAGATCGCCATCGCCACCATGCCGATGATGATCAGGACGACGATGAACGTGCCGGCCGGCTGGGCGGCGATGGCCTGCAGGGCGCCGGACTGGTCGGTCTCGCCGGACGAGCTGCCGAAGGCGACCTGCAGCGCCAGCCACGCGAAGAGCAGGTGGATGACGCCGTAGCCGATGAAGCCGCCGCGGGCCAGGTACTCCAACGGTTTGCTGTTGGCGGCGCGCGACGCTGTGCTCTGTACATGCTGGGTGGCGGACATGCTGATGTCTTGCCCCACCAGCATCTTTGCTCAAACGTCGGCGGACGTGCCGAATGTGTGCTAGCCGCCGGAGCGGGTCACCTGAAGCGTGACCTGGTCCGAGGTCACGCTGTCCAGGGTCACCTGGAGGCCGCCCACGTCGACCGCCTGCTGGCCCTTGGTGAGCTGGATCTGCTCACCGGCCACCTCGAGGGTGACGGTGTCGGCATCGGCGCTGATGAACTTCGCCTCCACCCCGAAGACGCTGGCGCTGGCATTGGTCTCCCGGGCGATGGTCACCGTGCAGGAGTCCAGGCCGCAGTCGACGTTGTCGCTGCTGCATCCGGTGAGCACGGCCAGGCCGAGCAGGACCGAGGCGATCAGGGCGGCCAGTCGCGATGCGGTGGGCTTCAACACTCGATCAACGGTACTCGGCCGGCGCCACCGTAGGCTGGGGGCATGGACACCTCGGTACGCGACAATCCCGACCGGCGTCGCTACGAACTGCTGCTCGACGGCGAGGTGGCCGGCATCGCCGCGTACCGGGTGCGCGACGGCGTCACGGTGATCACCCACAGCGAGGTCGAGCCGGCCTTCCGCGGCCGGGGCCTGGGCAGCGAACTGGCCCGGCAGACCCTGGACCTGTTGAAGTCCCAGCAGGCCCGGGTGATCACCGCGTGCCCGTTCTTCGCCAAGTACGTGGCCGAGCACCGGGACTACGACGACATCCTGGAAGAACGTTAGGCGGCCACCGGCTGCGGGGCGGGGGCCGGGACGCCGGTGCCGGCCAGCACCTCGGCCGCGGCCAGGCCGCAGGCGCGGGTGGCGCCGTAGGTGGCCAGGTGCACCGCGCCGACGACGACCTCGGGCAGGCCCATCTCCACGACCACCGCGTCCGGGCGGATGGCCAGCGTGGCCGCCACCGTGTCGGCGACCCACGGGTGCCGGTGCAGGTCGCGGACCACCAGCACGAGCGCCCGGCCGGCGGCGCCGGCCAGCACCGGTGCGGACGGGTCGGGCACGCCGGCCAGATCGTCGGCGGACAGCCGGACCGACGTGGTGCCCGGGCGCAACCCGTCCAGCGGCGCGCCTACTCCCCACGGCGTCTCGGCGCCGATCGCGATGTTACGCGGCGGCGCGAACTCCACCACGTGCGCCGGACCGGTCAGCGGCAGCGTGCCGGCCACGCCGTCGGCCACGGTCACCTTCACCGCGCGCCGGGCGGCGGCCAGGCCGACCTCGGACCCGGGCCGCACCGACACGTCCGGGGTGGCCGGCCGGACC
The DNA here is from genome assembly GCA_035685405.1 of Actinoplanes sp. Taxonomy (GTDB): domain Bacteria; phylum Actinomycetota; class Actinomycetes; order Mycobacteriales; family Micromonosporaceae; genus Actinoplanes. Next base: position 8,919 of record DASSAL010000404.1, read on the forward strand.
GCGTCGGCCACGGCGCGGGCGCCGGTCTCGATCTGCGTGCGCAGGGTCCAGGCGGCCAGCCGGCGGACCCGGGCGGCGGCGGCGCGCAGCTGCTCCTCGCGCAGGTCACCCCGGCGTACCGCGGCGACGATCGCGTCCCGCAGCCGCACCGCGGTCTGCTCGTCGGCGTGGTCGCCACCCACACAGATCGCGTCGGCGCCCGCGGCCAAGGCACGAACGGCGGTACCGGCCAGCCCGTACATGCGGCGGATGCCCTGCATCTCGATGCCGTCGGTGACGATCAGCCCGTCGAAGCCGAGTTCCTCGCGCAGCAGTCCGGTCAGGATGCGCCGGCTCACCGTGGCCGGCAGCGTCTCGTCGTACGCCGGGACCAGCAGGTGGCCGGTCATCACCGCCTGCGCACCGGCCGCGATCGCCGCCCGAAACGGCACCAGCTCGCAGGCGTCCAGCTCGGCGCGGCCGCGGTCGATCACCGGCACCGCGTGGTGCGAGTCGATCGCGGTGTCGCCGTGGCCGGGGAAGTGCTTGGCGCACGCGGCCACTCCGGCGCTCTGCAGGCCCCGGACGAACGCGGCGCCCTGCCGGGCCACCAGGCCGGGTTCGGCGCCGAACGCGCGTACCCCGATGATCGGGTTGTCCGGGTTGCTGTTGACGTCGGTGTCCGGGGCGTAGTTCAGGGTGATGCCCGCGTGGGCGAGGTCGCAGCCGAGGTCGTGGGCCACCGACTCGGTCAGCGCCGGGTCGTCGATCGCGCCCAGGGCCAGGTTGCCGGGGCGGGAGCTGCCGTGCCGCGACTCGAACCGGGTGACGTCACCGGCCTCCTCGTCGATCGCCACCACCACGTCGGGCCGTTCCGCCCGGAGCTGGGCGGTCAGCGCGGCCACCTGGGCCGGGGACTCGACGTTGCGGGCGAACAGCGCGACGCCGCCCAGCCCGTCGCCGACCCACCGGCGGACCCAATCCGGTGCCGTGGTTCCGACAAAGCCGGGCTGCAGCACCGCAGCGGCGAGTTCCGGCACATCGCCGTTGGTAGACATGGGCCCCCGTATCCGAGTGCGGTCGACACCTTCCGACGCCATGGTCACATCAGTTGCGCTTTCAGTCAACAAACCTTTCTATTACCGCCGTCGATAGAGTTGGCTTCGTGGAAGGCTCCGGCATCGACTGGTCCGAGATACACGCGGTACGGCTGCTCGGCGTGGCGCTGGCCGCGCTGATCCTGCTGTGGGCGATCCGCCGGATGTTCGGCGGCCGCAAATAGGGGTACACCTCCGCCACCCCACCACCGCCCTTAACCGGAACGGAAGCTGCTAAATCATGCGAATCGGATACTTCCTGTCCAGCGAGGAGTACCCGCCGGCCGAGCTGATCGAGCAGGCCAAGGGCGCCGAGCGGGCGGGATTCTCCGCCCTGTGGATCTCCGACCACTACCACCCGTGGGTGGACGCGCAGGGCCAGAGCGCCTTCGTCTGGTCCACCATCGGCGCGCTCAGCCAGGTCACCACGCTGCCCATCACCACCGCGGTGACCTGCCCGACGGTGCGCATCCACCCGGCGGTGATCGCCCAGGCGGCGGCCACCAGCGCGGTGCTCACCGGCGGCCGGTTCCGGCTCGGCGTGGGTACCGGCGAGGCGCTCAACGAGCACATCTTCGGCGACGCCTGGCCGGAGGCCGAGGTCCGGCTGGAGATGCTGGAAGAGGCCGTCGAGATCATGCGGGAGCTGTGGAAGGGCGGCGTCGTCTCGTACCGCGGGAAGCACTACACCGTGGAGAACGCCCGGGTCTACACGCTGCCGGAGAAGCCGGTGGAGATCCTGGTGTCGGCGTTCGGGCCGAAGGCAGTCGAGGTGGCCGCGCGGATCGGCGAGGGATACATCAGCACGATGCCGGACGGCGACCTGGTCCAGCAGTTCCGCGCGAAGGGCGGCGGCGAGCGGGTGTGCCAGGCCGGGTTCAAGGCGGCCTTCGCCGACACCGAGGAGGAGGGCGCGCGGCTGGCGTACGAGAAATGGCCGAACGCCGGCGTGCCCGGCGAGCTGTCCCAGGTGCTGCCCTCGCCGAAGCACTTCGAGCAGGCGTCCCAGCTGGTCACCCAGGACATGGTCAAGGAGGCCTTCGTCTGCGGCAGCGACCCGCAGGGGCACCGCGACATGATCGAGCAGTACCGGGCGGCCGGCTTCGACGAGGTGTACGTCGCCAACACCGGCCCGCACTGGGCGGCCCTGCAGGACCTTTATGCCAACGAGATTCTGTGAGCGTTTGCCCCGCGGCCCGGATGGGAAGTGTGGCCGCTCGATGAAACTACCCGTCTACGGACCACGTCTGCGCAGGGTCGCCCGCCAGCACTTCGGGTGGCCCTCGCTGCGTCCCGGTCAGTTCCAGCCGATGCGGGCCGTGCTGCGCCGCAAGGACGCCCTCGTGGTGCTGCCCACCGGCGCCGGCAAGTCGGCGATCTACCAGATCCCGGCGGTGCTGCTGCCCGGGCCGACCGTGGTGATCTCGCCGCTGCTGGCGCTCCAGCAGGACCAGATCGCCGCCCTCAACGAGCGCGACGACCCGAAGACCCGGGCGGTCCGGGTCAGCTCCGCCGAGACACCGGCACAGCAGCGCGAGGCGATCCGGGACATCCGGGAGGGCCGGGCCGAGTTCCTGTTCATCACGCCGGAGCAGCTCAGCGACCCGGACCGGATAGCCGAGGTCCGCGCGCTCAAGCCGGGCCTGGTCGCGGTGGACGAGGCGCACTGCATCTCGGCGTGGGGTCACGACTTCCGGCCCGACTACCTGGCGCTCGCGCAACTGATCAAGGCGATCGGGCGGCCGCCGGTGCTGGCCCTCACCGCCACCGCGTCACCGCCGGTCCGGGACGACATCATCGCCCGGCTCCAGTTGCGCAAGCCCGAGATCCACGTCTCCGGGCTGGACCGGCGCAACCTGTTCCTCGAGGTGGCGTACTGCCCGGACGAGGACTACCGGTGGCGCAACCTGACGGCGCTGCTCGATGAGGGGCAGCGGCCGGGGATCGTCTACGTGGCCACCCGGCGAGCGGCCGAAGAGCTGGCCGGCCGGCTCAGCGAGGCGGGCTACGCCGCCGACTTCTACCACGGCGGGATGGCGGCCGGCGCCCGCGAGCAGCGGCACGAGGACTTCCTCGCCGACAAGATCGACATCATGGTGGCCACCTCCGCGTTCGGCATGGGCATCGACAAGCCGAACATCCGCTGGGTGGCGCACGTCGCGCTGCCCGACTCGCCGGACAGTTACTTCCAGGAGATCGGCCGGGCCGGGCGGGACGACGAGCCGGCCCGCGCGCTGCTGCTCTGGCGCGCCGAGGACGAGGGCATTCAGCGGTACTTCTCCGGCGGCGCGCCGGACGAGAACGAGCTACGCGACCTGGCGGCGGCGCTGCGGGCCGGGCCGCAGACCAGGACCGCACTGAAGGAGACCACCCGCTTCGGCCCGCGCAAGCTGGGCTCGATGCTGGCGTTGCTGGAGCAGGTCGGCGCGGCCCGGGCCGGCGACCGGAGCACGTGGACGGTGCCGGTCTTCGCCCCGTTGCCGGCCGCGGCGGCCGCGACGGCGCTCGCCGAACACGAGCGGCAGCAGGCCATCCAGCGGTCCCGGACGGACATGATGCGCGCGTTCGCCGAGACCCGTTCGTGCCGCACCCAGACGCTGCTGGCGTACTTCGGCGAGGAGACGGCCAAGCGCTGCGGGCACTGCGACAACTGCGTCGCGGGCACCGCCGAGGAGCCGGTCCCCCAGTCGGCTGAGATGTTCCCGGTGCACAGCCACGTCCGGCATGGCGAGTGGGGCAAGGGCATGGTGATGGGGTACGAGGAGGATCGCATGACCGTCCTCTTCGACGACGTCGGGTACAAGACGTTGTCGGTACCCGTGGTCAAGGAAAACGCGCTCCTGGAAGGACTTTCCTCGTGACGCTCGAACAGCCGATGTACGCGACGTGGGGCTTCACCGACGGCGAATGGGGCCTGCTCGTCGGGCTGCCCCAGGCGGTGCTCACCGCAGCCAGCGCGGCCACCCCGGACAGCGCCCGCAAGACGCGCGCCGAGAACGAGGCCGGTCAGGACAAGATCTCCGACGCGCGGGCCTCGGCCAGCGGCCTGGTCGCCGCGGTGGCCGGCGCGGTGCTGGATCTCACCGGCGACCCGGAGTTGGGCGAGGAGGCGCCGGTGATCGAGCCGCCCGATCCGGCGGCGTACGTCGACGACGTGGTGGACCGCGCCCAGCAGGCCGCCGTGCTGCTGTCCGGCCGGGTGAGCGAGGCGGACGCGGAGACGTACAAACACTGGCTGGTGGATATCGCCGACACCGTGGTGGGCGCCGCCTCGACCGGTGGGGTGCTCGGCCTCGGTGGCGAACCGGTCACCGACAACGAGCGGGCGTTCCGCGATCGGCTGGCCGCGGCGCTGCGCGGCTAATCTGGCGTAGGTGGAGGTCAACGAGTACGCGCGGGCCCGGCCGTCGGCGGCCGTGCGGCCGTACCTGGCCGGCTACAGCGGATACCGGCAACGCGGCCTCGCGCCGGCGCTGCACCGCGGGCTGCCGTCGCCGTACCTCACGCTCATCCTGACCATCGACGAGCCGCTGGTCGTCGCCGCCCATCCGGACCGCCGGCAGACGCCCGGCCGGTACGATGCGCTGATCGGCGGCCTGCACCTGACGCACGCGGTGATCGAGCACGACGGCGCCCAGTCCGGCGTGCAGCTGGCGGTCAACCCGCTCGGCTGCCGGGCGCTGTTCGGCCGGCCCGCGGCGGAGCTGGCCGGCGTGGACACCGACCTGGCCGACGTGCTCCCGGCACCGTTCGTCGACCGGCTGCGGGAGCGGCTGCGCGCGTTGACCACCTGGCCGCAGCGGTTCGCCGCGCTGGACGAGGCGTTCAGCACCCTGGTGCGCGACGGCGGCGACGTGCACCCGGACGTGGCGTACGCGTACCACCGGGTGGTCGGCTCGGGCGGCCGGGTCACCGTGGGTGACCTGGCGGCGGAGGTGGGCTGGAGCGCCCGGCACCTGGGCAACCGGTTCCGCGCGGAGATCGGGCTGCGGCCCAAGGAGGCAGCCCGGGTCGCCCGGTTCGACCGGGTCCGGTGGCAGCTGTACGCCGGCGTCCGGCTGAGCGACGCGGCCGCCCGGACCGGCTACTTCGACCAGGCTCACCTGAACCGGGAGTTCCGGGTCCTGGCCGGGGTTGCGCCCTCGACCTGGCTCGCGGACGAGATCGGTTTTGTCCAAGCCGCCCGGGCCGCCGGTGGCCAGGATGGGTGGCATGACTGAGATGCAGACCCCGCCGCCACAGGTGTGGCCGACGCTACGGGCCGACGACGCCCGCGCGCTGATCCGGTTCCTGGTCGAGGCGTTCGGATTCGAGGAGACCGCCGTCCACGGCGACGGCGACCGGGTCGACCACGCGGAGCTGAGCTGGCCGCCGGGCGGCGGCATCATGCTCGGCTCGGGCAACCGCGGCGACAACGACCCCTGGGCGCTGCGGCCGGGCACTTTCGGCTGCTATGTGGTCACCGACGACCCGGACAAGCTGTACGAGCGGGCGGTGGCCGCCGGCGCGGACATCATCCGGGAGCCCTCCGACACGGACTACGGCGCACGCGAGTTCGCCGCCCGCGACCCGGAGGGCAACCTCTGGTCCTTCGGCACCTACCGCGGCGAACCCCGGTCAGTCCCCGCCCAGTAGCCCGCGTTCGAAGGCGGTGGCGACCGCGGCCGCCCGGTCGCGGACGCCCAGCTTCGCGTACACGTGCAGCAGGTGCGTCTTCACCGTGGCCTCGCTGATGAAGAGTTGCCCGGCGGTCTCCCGGTTGGTGCGGCCGCGGGCGATCAGCCGCAGCACCTCCAGCTCGCGCTGGCTGAGCGGCTCGCGGGCGGGTGACCGCAGCTGCCCCATCAGCCGGCCGGCCACCGCCGGGGAGAGCACCGACTCGCCCCGGTACGCCGCCGCCACCGCCCGGAACAGCTCCTCGCGGGGGGTGTCCTTCAGCAGGTATCCGGTGGCGCCGGCCTTGACCGCGGGCAGCACGTCGCTGTCGGTGTCGTACGTCGTCAGCACCAGCACCCGGGCCGCCGAGCCCTGCCGCCGCAGCGCGCCGATCGTGGTCACCCCGTCCATGCCGGGCATCCGCAGGTCCATCAACACCACGTCGGGTGCCGCCGACCGGGCCACCGCCAGCGCCTCGTCGCCGGTGGCCGCCTCACCGACCACCTCGAAGCGGTCGTCGCCGGCGAACATGCCACGGAGCCCGTCGCGGACCACCGGATGGTCGTCGACGATCAGCAGCCGGATCACGCCGCGGCCTCCCGCAGCGTGATGGCCGGCGCGGACGCCGAAACCGCGGTGCCGGCGCCCGGTTCGGACTCGACCTCCAGCGTGCCGGCGATCCGGTGCAACCGCTCCCGCATCGCGGCCAGCCCGAAGCCGCCGCCCGCACCGGCGGTCCGCGGCGCGGCCGGGTCGAAGCCGGCGCCGTCGTCGCGGACGTCCAGCGACACCAGATCCTCCATGTAGGACAACGTCAGTGCCACCCGGCTCGCCCGCGCATGCCGGGCCACGTTGGCCAGCGCCTCCTGTGCCGTCCGCAACAGCGTGGTCTCGATCTCCGGTAGCAGCGGCTGGGCGGTCCCGGTGGTGATCAGCCGGGCCGGCACCCCCGTGATGCCGGACCAGCCGCCCACCACCTCGGCCAGCGCCTGCGGCAGGGCCGCCTCGGCCAGCGGTTGCGGGCTGAGCGCCTGCACCGACCGGCGGGCCTCGGTCAGCGAGTCCCGGGCCAGTTGTCTCGCCTGGTCCAGGTGCCGGCGCTGGGCCGCCGGCCGCCCGGCCGCCTGGTCGGCCGCCTCCAGTTGGGTGACGATCCCGGTCAGGCCCTGCGCCAGGATGTCGTGGATCTCGCCGGCCATCCGCTGGCGCTCGTCCAGCACCCCGGCCTCGCGTGCCTGCACCAGCAGTTGGGCGTGCAGGCCGGCGTTCTCCCGCATGGCCGCGGCCAGCTTGGCGTTGGCCTCCTCCAGTTGCCGCACCATCTGCTTGCGGCGCTCGGCCTGGGCGTCGCTGACCATGGCCAGGAACGTCATCAGCGTGCCGATCGCGACGTTGAACAGCAGCACCAGCCCGAAGATCGGCCATGCGTCGGTGTCGGCCAGGGCGGGGTAGCCGCCCACCTGGGTGGTCGCGACGAACGCCCCTACCGCGGCGGCGCCGACCAGTGCCCACCGCCCGGGCAACGCATCGGCGGTGAACAGGTAGGCACTCCACACGAAGAAGCCGAACAGCGGGCTGCACGCGATCAGCAGCGCGATCAGCGCCAGCAGGCCCAGGAAGAACAGCGGGCTGGTGCGGCGGCGCCAGTTGACGAACCAGAACAACCAGGCGGCGGTGGCGGCGACGGCGGACAGGGTCACCGGCAGCGGCGCGCGTGGCAGGTCGGCGCCCGCGCTGACCACCACCAGCACCAACGACGCGGTCAGCACCGCGTGCGGCAGCCACCGGACGCTGCTCTCGAAGGTGGCCCGCCAACGCCGGGTCGTCTCGGCCGTCACCACGCCGCTCACCCACTCACTCCCATCGGAACAGTCTCGCTGCCGCCAGTCCGAAGACCACCACGTACCCGGTCATCACGGCAACCGCGATCAGCGCCGGCCAACTGCCGGTGGCCGCCTCGTGCATGGCGCGTTCAGCGGCACCGAGCGGGGTGAAGTCGCCGATCCGCTGGATCACCGCGGGCATCACCTCGCGCGGCGTCCACAGCCCGGCGAAGAACATCAACGGGAAGAACAGGAACGTCCCGGCGGCGTTGGCCGCCTTGCCGCTGGGCGCCGACGCGGCGATCAGCAGCCCGACCGCCAACACTGCGGCCATACCCAGCAGGAAGCTGAGCGCGAAGGCCGGGAACCGGGCGGGGAACGGCACGCCGAAAACGTACCGGCCGACCAGCAGCACCAGCGCGGCGGAGACGACGGCGATCAGCACGCTCATGGCCAGCTGGGCACCGAGCAGGGCGGCCGGACGGGCCGGGGTGGTGGCCAGCCGGCGCAGCACCCCCTTCTCCCGGTAGGTGGCCAGCACCGCCGGCGCGGCCTGCAGACCCAGCATCGCGATGATCAGGGCCACCGCGATCGGGACGTACAGGTCGATCACCCGGAGGCCGCCCAGGTCCGGCGACGGCACCCGGAACGCCGGGATGCTGCCCAGGATGACCACCAGGACGACCGGGAAGGCGATGCCGAAGAAAGCGGCCATCGGCTCCCGCAGGAACAGCCTCAGCTCCGAGCCGGTCAGCTTGACGAAGATCCGCATGACACACCCGTTCAGTTCTCGGCGCCCCGGCCGGTCAGCCCGACGAACGCGTCGTCCAGGCTGGCCTGCTCCAGGCGCAGGTCGGCGGCGATGATCTGGTGGGCGGCGAGCACGCTGCTGACCGCGTGCAGCAGGTTGTCGGCGCCGATCACCTCGACGGTGGACCCGTGCCGGCGTACCTCGCGCACCTCCGGCAGGGCGGTGAGCAGCGCGTCGTCCAGCTCGGCCGACGGCCGGAGCCGGATGCGCTGCTCGGTGGCGACCCGGGCGACCAGGCCGGCCGGGGTGTCCAGCGCGACCACCCGGCCGTGGTCGATCACGGCGATCCGGTCGCACAGCCGTTCGGCCTCGGCCATGAAGTGGGTGACCAGCAGGACGGTGACGCCGCGGTCGCGGATCGACTCGATCAGGTCCCAGGTGTCCCGGCGGGCCTGCGGGTCGAGGCCGGTGGTGAGCTCGTCCAGGATCGCGATCGACGGATCACCGATCAGCGCCAGCGCGATCGAGAGACGCTGCTTCTGGCCGCCGGACAGGGTCGCGTACCGGGCGTGGTGCCGATCTTCCAGGCCGAGCTCGGCGGCGAGCCGGCGCCAGTCGAGCGGCTCCGGATAGAAGGCGGAGTAGAGCTCGAGCGCCTCCCGTACCGTCATCTTCTCCGGCAGTTCGCTCTCCTGCAGCTGCACGCCGACCTGGCGGAGCAGCTCCGGGTCGCCGGGCGTCCGGCCGAGCACCTCGATGGTGCCGCTGTCCGGCTGCCGCAGACCGGCGACGGCCTCGACGGTGGTGGTCTTGCCGGCCCCGTTCGGGCCGAGGATGCCGAAGATCTCGCCGCGGTCCACGGCGAACGACACCCCGTCCACGGCAACGGTGTCGCGGTACCGCTTGGTGAGGTTGCTGACCTTGATGATCGCCATGCATCGATGGTCACGCGCGGACCGGGGTCACCTCATCGACCGGCCGCTGGCTCTTCCCATCCACCGGTTGGTGGATGGGAAGCTACGCCACGGCTTCCTCCTGGGGGGTGGGCTTGCGCACCCCGGTGAGCGCCGAATAGACCGAGCCGACCTGGGCGGCGACGCGTCTCCAGGAGTACGCCTGGCGGGCGCGGTCGAGGGCGGCGGTGGCGTACGCGAACCGGCGCACCTTGTCGTTGACCAGGCGGCGTAGCGCGCTGCCCAGCACACGCGGGTCGCGGGCCTGGACGAGGTCGCCGGTCAGGCCGTCCACCACGGTCTCGGTGAGCCCGCCCACGGCGGTGCCGACCACCGGTACGCCGCACGCCATCGCCTCCAGCGGGGCCAGCTCGAACTGCTCGTGCCAGGGGGCGGCGACCAGCACGTCGGCGGACCGGTACCACTTCGGCATGTCCCGCGCCGGCACCCCGCCGACCAGCCGGACCCGGTCGGCGACCTGGAACTTCTCGGCGATCGCGCGCAGCTTGCGGGCCTGCGGGTCGGCGGTCAGCTGATCGGCCGGCGGCCCGCCGACCACGACGCACTCGGCACCGGGCACATATCGCATCGCCTGGATGACGTCGCCGAAGCCCTTGCGCTCGACCAGCCGCCCGACGGACAGGATGCGGGGGCGTTCCGGGTCGCGCTCGGCGGCCGGGCCGTCCGGGGTGAACCGGTCGCTGTCCACGCCGGCCGGGACCAGCGTCAGCCGGGCCCGCGGCACACCGATGCGGACCAGCCCGCGGACCTCGTCCTGGCTCTGCACGACCACCCGGTCGACGGCGCGACCGAGCGCACGTTCGTACCCCGCCCGCGAAGCGCCCTGGATCGTGCCCTCCACGTCGGCGAGCTCGTGGAACGACTGGACCACCGGGATGCCGAACCGGCGGGCGGCGGTCACCGCGGCGAGCCCGCTGGTCCAGAAGTGGGCGTGCGCGACCTCCGGCGACCAGTCACCGGAACGCCATTGAGCGTCCAGCCACTGCGCGAAGTCGCCCATGTGCGGCAGCAGCAGGTCGGCGGGCAGCTGCTGGGCCGGGCCGGCGGGCACGTGCACCACCAGGACGCCGTCCGAGACCGGTACGGCGTCGGCCAGGTCGGGATTGTCGCGGCGAGTGTAGACCCGGACGTCATGGCCCAGCTCGGCCAGGGCCGTGGACAGGTCTGCCACGTGCCGCTGCTGGGCGCCGCCGGTGGCGTCACCGCCGTCGGCGAGCGGGCTGGCGTGCTCCGAGATCATCGCGATGCGCATGTGCCCGTGTCCTCCTCCAGCTCGAGTCCGGGGTAAGCCGGTGAAGGCTGATGTACGCGTGGTGCTTGCCCGACGCCGGAAACCGTAAACATGGTGCTGTTAGGCCGCGCGCCGAGCGGGTATGTCACCTGCCGTGGCTATCGTGCAGCGTACCGTGCCCGCCCCGGCCGAACGGGTGTTCGCCGTCCTCGCCGACGGCTGGACCTACAGCGACTGGGTGGTCGGCACCGTCCACATCCGCGACGTCGACGACTCCTGGCCGCAGCCCGGCTCCCGGCTGCACCACAAGGCCGGACCCTGGCCGTTCTCCCTGCAGGACTCGTCCACCGTGGTGTCGATGGTCCCGAACCGCGAGCTGACGCTGCAGGCCGGGCTGTGGCCGCTGGGGCAGGCGTGCGTGCGGATCACCCTGGAGCCGGTGAGCGCATCGGCGACCACGGTGAGGATCGAGGAGGACTTCGAGGCCGGGCCGTTGCTGGCACTGCGCAACAAGATCAACGACCTGGTGCTGCACCGCCGCAACATCGAGTCGCTGCGCCGCCTGTCCGACATCGCCACCCGCGAGAAGACCCGGACCACCTGATCGGATCGTCCGCGACGCAGAGACGCTGAGCGATGCAATCGGGAGAAGCTCAGGGTGCCTTGGCCGCACGCCGGCGACGGCTTCCGGACAGCTTCAAGAAGTAATCGTAGTGGCGATCGAGGATGTCGTCGATGTCCTCAGTGGCGCTTCGGGCAAGGATGTCGAACGTACGCTTGTATATCTCGACGTCGGCCGCACCATCGCTGCGGAGCATGGTGTTGTAGATGTCGACGGTCACGCGTCGCTCGTCGAGCAGAATGAACCCGTGCATCGGAGGGATGTACAACGGCGCGTCCGCCGGGATGATCGCCAGGCGAACGTTCTCGTGGTCGGCGACCTCACGCAGCCTCTCGATCTGGCCGGGCATGTGATCGGGCTGGCCGAACCGGTTGCTCAGGACCGCCTCGGCGATGAGGAAGAAGAAGTGCTTCCGGCGATCGCTCAGCGCGATCTGACGGTGCATGCGGGCGGACACGGCCTCCAGGACGTTGACGGCGCCGGCCTCCTCCAGCACGCCGGTCCGAACTTGATGGTTGGCGCTGAGCACCGCCCTTGCATACTCACTAGTCTGCAACAGCCCCGGGATGACCGTCGGCTGGAAAACGCGGAAGATCTGGGTGACGCTCTCGAGCTCCTCGACCTCTCGCTGCAGATCTGCGACTGCACCGGTGCTCGAACGCCAATCCGTCATCCGGTTCTCGGCCTCGGCCGCCCGCCTGACCAGACGCGCGATCACCTCATCCGGAGCGTTGAGAGCCCGAGCAAGCGTTTCCACGTCGTGCGGCGTCGGACGGATGACCTCGTTCTCCAAGCGGGAGATCCTCGCTTGGCTCATGCCCACCCGCTGGGCCAGCTGCTGACCGGTGACCCGCGCGTTCCGTCGCAAATGGCGCAGCGCTTCGCCGAGGGAAGGGGCGGGCAAACCGTACGGATCCGCCGGGGCGTCTCCCGTCATCGCCACACCCCCTTCCCGGCCGGCAAACCGGAGGAGGGGTTATTCGCCCGGCATGCCCATCAGGTCCATCGGGATCTCAACGAGAAGCTCGCCCGCCGGCAGATCCACACCCGCATCCGACGCGGAGACCGCATAGCCCTGAATAATCAACGTCCCCCGATTCGTCTGATAGATCGTAGGGCACGATCCCACACTACAAGACGAAGCGACGGGCTTGGCCACGAGAGGCTCACCGGCATACGGGTTCGGCACTATTCGATCCTTACCTGGATGTTCTCGACAACACAGAACGTAACTGAAAAATTGCAACCGGTGGCGAATATCGAGCTAGATCGTTGCGCGGGGGCAGCCTAGCAGCGGATGATCCTTTCACATAGCTGAATATTCTTGCTTGCTATTCACCGGTGAGGGAACGATTCTGAGGGAGAGGGAGAAGCGGTCGTCGACTGTGACATACCTCGCAGGGATCGAGTCGCACAACCGATGCGACTCCGCGGTGATCGGAGGTCGTCCATGCGCCCCCACATCCCCATCGCACCGGCGAATCTCGATGTCTTCGTCGTTCCGCGGACCGACCAGCCGCTCCTCTACCTGGTGCTCGCCGGGCTGTTCCTGCTCATCGCGCTGCGGTTCATGAAGCCGGCGTTCGCCCCGGTCGGCGTCCTCGCGCGGGCGGTCGCCGCCGCTGCCGTCGTGGCCGTCTCCATCGGCCTAGCGCTGATTCTGGTGACCGGCGCGGCATTCAGCGCCGGCTGACGCCGCCACCGCTTCGCGGCTTCGCCACCGAAGTCGAAGACCGCACCCCCGGAAGAGTGATGCGCCGCCCGGTGGTCGGGCGGCGCGGCTGGAACGTCTACGGACACCGGGCAGGAGGCCTCCATGAATGAGTTCGCCGTATTGGCCGCCGTCACCGCCCTGGTGATGCTCTTCGTCCTCGCCGAGATCGCCGCCGCCGTATTGCCGCTGATCATCGTTCTGACGCTGGTCGCACCGGAGCAGCGTCAAAGCCTGGCCGACGTGCTGGCCGCCTGCGACAGCTCCCGCAAGCTGCGGATCTGGACAGCGCTGAGGGTCGCGGTGAAGGCCCGGCGGGCGCGGCGGAACCGCACCGTCAGCTCTGATCGGGATCGGGAGGCGGCCTTCAACCGCGCCCGGGACGCCGAGGTAAACGCACCTCGGCCGTACCATCCCGAGGCCGACCGGCCGCCGGTCAGCGGTAGATCGTCCGGTGCGCCGCGCTGATCGTCGCCCGATAGAGCGCCCCGCTGACCCCCCGATCCCGGGCCAGCGCCGCCCGCGCCGCATTCGCGCCGGGCGCGCCGTGCACTCCCCCGCCCGGATGCGCCGAGGCCGACGCCAGGTACAGCCGGTCGACCGGGGTGTCGGCGCGGCCCAGACCCGGCACCGGGCGCAGGAACAACTGCTGGAACGCGGCCGCCGTGCCGCCGCCCAGCGCGCCGCCCACCAGCGACGGGTTCTCCCGCTCCAGGTCCGCGGGTGAGAACACGTTGCGGCCCACCACCAGCCGCGAGAAACCGGGGGCGTGCTCCTCGACCACCGCCTCCATGCGCTCGACGTGGGCGGCGATGTCGTCGTCGTTCCAGGATCGGCGGTGCGGCAGATGGGTGTACGCCCACAGCGATTCGGTGCCCTCCGGGGAGTGCGTCGGGTCCGCCGTGGTCATCTGGCCCAGCAGCAGGAACGGATGCCGGGGCAGCGTGTTCGTGGCCAGGTCGGCGGCGTACCGGGTCAGGCCGTTGAGGTCGGCGCCCAGGTGCACGGTGCCGGAGCCGGCCGCGGCCGGGTTCTTCCACGGCATCTTCGCCGAGACCGCCCAGTCGACCTTGACCGTGGCGCCGTCCCAGCGGAAGAACTCCATGTCCTCCACCAGCCGCGGGGGCAGCCAGCGGGCGGCGACCAGGTCGCCGTACAGCGCCGGTGCCGGCACGTCGGCGAGGACCGCGCGGCGGGCCCGGAAGTCGCGCCCGTCGGCGGTCCGGACGCCCATCGCCCGGCCGCGGGCCACCAGGATGCGGGACACCGGCGCCTGGTACGTGATGGTGCCGCCCCGCGCGAGCAGCCGGTCGACCAGCGCCGTGGTGAGCCGCTGGGCACCGCCGACCGGCAGCGGCCAGCCGACCTCCTGGCCCAGCATGGCCAGCAGCCAGCCGTACACGCCGCCGCCCGCCTCCTCTGGGGACAGGTCGGTGTGCAGCGCGCAGCCGGCCAGCGCCAACTGGGCGCCCTCACCGGAGAACAGTTCGGCGCCGAGCTCGCGGACCGAGAGCAGCAGGCGCCGGGCCAGCCGCAGCGCGCCGGTGACCTTCAAGTCGCGGACCAGCCCGATGCCCGGGCGTACCGGCGGGAACGGCGTGAACAGCGTGGCCTGCATGCGGTCCGACACCGCGAGCCAGTCGTCGTACGCGTTCTTCCACCGCTGCCCGTCGCCGGCGGCGAACTGTTCCATCGACGCCATGGTCGTCTCGAGGTCGCGGTTGACCGTGGCGGCCCGCCCGTCCGGCAGCAGATGGGTCAGCACGTCGGGCGCGTGTGTCCACTCCAGCCCGTACCCGTCCAGGCCGAGCGACCGCAGCACCGGCGACGCGTATCCGAGCGGGTAGAACGAACTGAACAGGTCGCTGAGATAACCGGGTGCGGTGACGTACCCGGACCGCACCGCACCGCCGGGATGCGGGGTGGCCTCCAGCACCTGGACCGACCAGCCGGCGTCGACGAGCAGGTTCGCGGCGACCAGACCATTGTGGCCGGCCCCGATGACAACGGCGTCCGCAGCTTCCACAGGCACGCGGTACCCCCGAGCGTTTTGCGCAAACCCTGCGGGGGTAGCACCGCGTCATGGCGACGAAGCCCACCGTCAATGCCACCGACGAGGGCGTCGCCGACCTGCTCACCCCCGACCCGGTGCCGCTGAAGCTCCGGCAGTTGAGTTGGTCGACCTGGCGCGGCGTGTGGTGGCGCAGCCTGGTCGGCATGATCGACGACGATTGCACCGACTTCGCCGCCGCCATGACGTACAGCACGGTCACCGCACTGATCCCCTCCCTGGCGGTGATCGTCGGGCTGGTCAACCTGGTGTCCGACGGCCAGGCGGCGGTCAACACGGTGCTCGGCATGCTGCAGGACCTCGGCATGGGCTCGATCGTCGGCAACGCCAGCCTGACCGCCGTGCTGGATTCGTTGCTGAACAAGGAGCACACCGCCAAGGTGCTGCTCAGTTTCGGCCTGGTGATCGCGGTGTGGACGGCCTCCGGGTACGTGTCCACGTTCACCCGGGCGTCCAACCGCATCTACGGGGTCCAGGAGGGCCGGAACTGGTGGAAGCTGCAGCTGCTGCAGATCCTGCTCGCCGCCGTGGCGCTGGTGCTGCTGTCGGTGGCCGCCGCCGGCCTGGTGATCAGCGGGCCGCTGGTGGACGCGGTGGGCAACGCGCTCGGCGTGGGTGAGACCGCCCGCACGGTGTACTCGGTCGGCCGCTGGCCGGTGCTGATCGCGATCGCCACCCTGCTGCTGAGCCTGCTGTTCTGGATCGCCCCCAACGTCAAGCAGCCGCGCTTCCGTTGGCTCACCGTAGGCGGCGCGGTGGCGCTGGCGGTCTGGGCGGTGGTGTCCTTCGGGTTCGGCCTGTACGTGGCCAACTTCGGCTCGTACGACCGCACCTACGGCAGCCTCGGCGCGATCATGGCGTTCCTGGTGTGGTTGTTCCTGTCGAACCTGGCCGTGCTGCTCGGTGTGGAAGTGAACGCCCAGGTGCAGCGGGGCCGCCTGCTGCAGGCCGGCGACCCGGACCCCGATCCGCCGCTGCGGCCGCGAACGGGTTTGCCCGCCGACGACCAGGGCACAGCTTGAGTCATGGATCGTGGGAGCAGCAAACACAGTCCCCGCGTGGACGAGCAATTGGCCGGCGAGGTGCGCGGGACCGTGCAGGGCACGGTCGGCGGCCGGGCCGAGGAGTGGAAGATGGCCGAGCCCCCGGGTGAGGACCAGCCAGACGCGACCTTGAATCCGGACGCCGACACGGACCTGAGCCGGTTCGGCAGCTACATCGGCCGGGTCTTCCCGGGTGACCGCGACGCCATCGAAAAGAGCGCGCGCGACCTCGAGGCGCCGGACGACGTGCTCGAGCGGATCAGCCGGCTCCCACAGGGCACCACCTTCCAGAACACCAAGGCGGCATGGGAGGCCAGTCAGGCGGGGAACACAGAGAGGGAGACACCGTGAGTACCGTTACCGAGTCCGTTGACGTCAACGTGCCGGTGCGCACCGCGTACAACCAGTGGACCCAGTTCGAGGAGTTCCCTCAGTTCATGAGCGGGGTCGAGGAGATCCGCCAGCTGGACCCGACGACGACCCACTGGAAGACCAACGTCGACGGGGTGAAGCGCGAGTTCGACGCCAAGATCACCGAGCAGCTCCCGGACGAGCGGGTGGCCTGGACGTCGATCGACGGCAGCAAGCAGGCCGGCGTCGTGACGTTCCACCGGCTGGACGAGAACCGCACCCGGGTCACCTGCCAGATGGACTTCCAGCCGGACGGCGTGGTGGAGAAGGCCGGGGACAAGCTCGGCTTCCTGGACCGCCAGGTGAAGGGCGACATGAAGCGGTTCAAGGAGTTCATCGAGGGCCGCGGCGGCGTCGAGACCGGCGCGTGGCGGGGCGAGGTCGACCGTCCGCAGCCGTAACGGACGTTCTGCACCGGGCCGCCGGTTTTCCGGCGGCCCGTTCGTGGGTACGCCAGGATCATGACCGATTCAGCGAACGACGGCGTGTGGCGCGACGAGGAGAAGCTGCCGGTGTCCGAGCTCAGCCAGGCGATGGCGAGCTGGGATCTGGACGGGCAGGGCGACCCCACCGACAACGACGCCGGCGGCGAGCAGGCGTTCGGCCACGACGCGCAGGTGCCGGACCAGGACGACACGGGCGCGACCGACCCGGACCGCGAGTACCGCCCGAGCACGACCGGCCGCAGCGGTCCGCATTAAGAGCTTTCGACGTACGGGGGAACGGCCGGTCCCGCCCCGGCCGGGCCGGTGGCCGGTGGTCCAGCCGGTCACCCCGGGCGCCGGCCGGGTCGGTGGTCGGGGCCGGTGGTCGGGGGCCGGTGGTCCAGCAGATCACTCCGGGTGCCGGCCGGGTCGGTGGTCGGGGCGTCAGCGCAGCGTCAGGCTACCCAGGCCGGCCCGGGCGTAGACGGCGTACCGATCGGTCACCGCCGGCCAGCGCGGATCGGCCAGCACCCCGCCCACCAGCGTCCCGTTGTTGGCGGTCCACGGCGTGTCCACCGAGCCGGCGCCACCGAGCAGCCGGAAGCGCACCGGCGCGTCCCGCGGTGCCAGCACCGACACGCTGCCCACCCCGCCGCGCAGGGTGACCGGCACGGTGCCGACCGGCCGGGGCAGCGTGATGTCGAGGAGCCCGGACGAGCCCAGGTCCAGCCGGGTGACCGAACCCTCGGCGAGATGAAGCCGCTGCTCCCCGCCCCCGGCCGGGAGCCGGATGTCCCAGCGCACCGCCCGGTTCAGCAGGATCGTCACGGTGTGCGGCCCGTCCTCCCCGGTCGCGTGCAGGCCCAGCCGGATCCGGCCGGCCGCTCCGGTGACCC
>DASSAL010000405.1:0-27842 GCA_035685405.1 Actinoplanes sp.
GGACCTGACCGCCGACGGGCAGCGGTTCGGCACGGTGATCTTCGGAACGCCGCTACCCGCCGAGACCGACGCGGCGCTGGCGTTCGACCCGGTCCGGAACACGACGCCGGACCTGCACCCGACCGGGCTCATCCATGCGTCGCGGGCGTTCGCGTACCGGCTGAGCCAGCGGTGGCGGGGCGCCGACCCGGCGGCGGCCGATCCGCGTGCGATCGGGCGGACCGCCGCGCACCGCTGACGCCGCGCCGCCGCTTGCCCCAGCGGCCTCGCGTACAAGGCCGGATCCGCCCGCCGCTTGTCCCCAGCGGCCTGGCGCACAAGGACCGGGATCCGCCCACCGCTCGTCCCCAGCGGCCCGGCGCACAAGGACCCGGATCCGCCCGCCGCTTGTCCCAGCCGACTCACGCACAATCCGAGCCGTCGCCGATGCCGGCAATCTCGGCGAAAAGCCGCATCCGCCCGCGCCGCCACCTCCCCCACCCGTTGTGGGTGGGCCTCACCGTGGCACCCGGGTACGACATTCCGGTCCCGTCATCCACAGGTGCCGATCAGCGGCAGGCAACCACCACAGCCGATTCGCCCGGCAACTCGATCCGGTCCCCCCGAAGAACCACACCGGGCTCGGTCGCCAGCAGCACCTCACCCGAACCCACCCGCAGGCCCACCGTCTGCGGCCCCGCCGCCAGGTTGGCCGCCACCAGGGTGCCGCCGCGCCGGATCACCACGTACTGGTCGCCGTGGCAGACCTCGACCCGGTCCAGCCAGGGATCGGTCAGGTCGCTCCGGCTGCGGCGCAACGCGATCAGCCGCTGGTAGAGGTCCAGGATCTCGGCGTGGCCGGGCTTGCCGAGCTCCGACCAGTCCAGTTTGGACCGGGCGAAGGTGGCCGGGTCCTGCGGGTCCGGCACCTCGGTCCCGGCCCAGCCGTGGCTGGCGAACTCGCGCCGCCGGCCGGTCCGCACCGCCTCCGCCAGGTCGGCTTCCGGGTGGCTGGTGAAGAACTGCCACGGGTTGCCGGCCGCCCACTCCTCGCCCATGAAGAGCATCGGCGTGAACGGTGCGGTGAGCAGCAGCACGGCGCCCACCTTGAGCCGGCCCTCGGAGAGCGTGGCGGACAGCCGTTCGCCGGTCGCCCGGTTGCCGATCTGGTCGTGGTTCTGCAGGTACGCCACGAAGCGGTGCCCGGCGGTCCGGTGCCGGTCCACCGGGCGTCCGTGCCGCCGCTGCCGGAAGCTGGACCAGGTGCCGGCGTGGAAGAACGCGCCGGTGAGCACGGTGGCCAGGCTCTCCAGCGAGCCGAAGTCGCTGTAGTAACCCTGCCGTTCGCCGGTCAGCATCGCGTGCAGCACGTGGTGCACGTCGTCGTCCCACTGGGCGTGCAGCCCGTATCCGCCGGCCTCGCGCGGGGTGATCAGCGTCGGGTCGTTGAGGTCCGACTCGGCGATCAGCGACAGCGGCCGGTTCAGGTGCGCCGACAACGTCTCCACCTCGACGGCCATCTGCTCCAGCAGGTGCACCGCCGTCTCGTCGGCGAACGCGTGGACGGCGTCCAGCCGCAGCCCGTCGACGTGGTAGTCGCGCAACCACATCAGCATGCTGTCGAGGATGTAGCGGCGCACCTCGTCGGCGAGCGGGCCGTCGAGGTTGACCGCGGAGCCCCACGGGTTGCTGCCCGAGGCGTCGAGGTAGGGGGCGAACATCGGGGCGTACGCGCCGCTCGGGCCGAAGTGGTTGTAGACCACGTCGAGGATCACGCCCAGGCCCTTGCGGTGCGCGGCGTCGACGAACCGCTTCAGGCCGTCCGGGCCGCCGTACGCCTCGTGCGGCGCGTACCAGCAGACCCCGTCGTACCCCCAGTTGTACTCGCCGTTGAAGGACCCGACCGGCAGCAGTTCCACCATGTCGATGCCGAGGTCGGCCAGGTGGTCCAGACGCTCGATGGCGGCGTCGAAGGTGCCCTCGGTGGTGAAGGTGCCGACGTGCATCTCGTAGAGGACCGAGCCGGGCAACTGGCGACCGGTCCAGCCGCCGTCCGACCACCGGAAGGCGGCATGGTCGTACACCCGGCTGAGGCCGTGCACGCCGTCCGGCTGCCACATCGACCGGGGGTCCGGCAGCGGCCGGTCGCCGTCCGGCAGCACGAAGCCGTAGTCGGTGCCGGGTCCCGCAGCCGGCACGTCCAACCGCCACCAGCCGTCCGCTCCACGCTCCATGTCGCGATCGGTGCCGTAGAGGTGGAGCTTGACGGTCTTCTCCGGCGCCCACACCGCAAATCGCGTCATGCTGGGCCTTTCTCTGTCATGCCCTTGCGGCCCTCGCCGTCACCGCGGTGCGACGCCAGCGGTGCGGGCAGCACGGTGCCGGCGGTCATGACTCCTTCACCAGCAGGGCGACGGGGTACGTGTGCAGCAGGTCGGCCACCGCCAGGCGGCTCCCGCCGTAGCCGGTGCCGGTCAGGACGTCGGTGAAGCTGTGGCCGTCCAGCGGCAGCGTGGTGTCGTGCCAGCCGCCGTGGCGGGCCAGGCCGACCGGCAGCCGGGTGGCCACGGTGACCACGCCGCCGCGGTCGAAGCCCAGCACGTGGTCACCGACCCGGCCCTCGGCGTAGACCGGCCGGTAGCCGCTGAACAGCTCCGGCCGCTGCCGGCGCAGGCGCAGCGTGCGGCTGGTCACCAGCAGCTTGGCCGCGCCGGTGTCGTCCACCGGCGGCACCCACCCGTCGTCGATCCGGGCCAGCAGCGCGCGGCGCGCGGCGAAGTCCACCGGCCGGCGGTTGTCCGGGTCGACCAGCGAGTAGTCCCAGAGTTCGGTGCCCTGGTAGACGTCCGGCACCCCGGGCATGGTGAGCTGCACCAGCTTCTGGCCCAGCGAGTTGGACCAGCCGGGCGGCGTGATGGCGGCGGCGAAGTCGGCGACCTCGGCCTGCAGGGCGGAGTCGTCGTAGATCCGGTCGACCATCGCCCGCAGCGCCGCCTCGAATTCCGCGTCTGGTTTCGTCCAGGTGGTGGCGGACGCGGCCTCGCGCGCGGCCTTGACGGCGTACGCCTGCAGCCGGTCCCGCTCGATCGGCCACGCACCCACCGCTGCCTGCCAGATGAGGTGGGCCAGCGACGGGTCCGCCAGCGGGTTGACGCGCACCCACCGGCGGACCACCTCGGTCCAGTCACCGGGCAGCTCGGACAGCACGGCGAGCCGGGCACGCACGTCCTCGCTGCGCTTGGTGTCGTGGGTCGTCAGCGTGGTCATGCTGGCCGGCCACCGGCGCTGCCGGACGTCGGCGAAGTCGTGGAACTCGTCGGCGCTGACGCCGAACTTGGCCGGGTCGTTGCCCACCTCGTTGCGGGCGGTGAACCGGGTCCACCGATAGAACGCGGTGTCCTCCACGCCCTTGGCCATCACCGAGCCGGTGAACTGCTGGAACCGGATGGCCAGCTCGTCGTCCGGGCGGCGCAGCCGGGCGGTGAGCCGGTCCAGCACCCCGATCAGCTCGGGCCGGCGGCGGCCCGCCTCGGATCGCGCCTTGGCCAGGTGGCGGGCGCCGAACGGCAGGTACGAGCGGTAGACCGGGAAGCAGGCGGCCAGCTCGGCCAGCGCCCGCGGCGCGTTCTCCGGGTCCGGCGCCAGCCGCGCCATCCGGGCCAGTTCGGCGGCCAGCTGGGTGGTGGCCACCGTGTATTTGGTCTGGTGCACCAGGTTCTGCCAGGAGATGACGGCGCCGGTCAGGTGGTGGTCGAGGGTGTCGAAGAAGGCCTCGGTGGTCGGGTCGACGAGCACCCCGCACACCTCGGCCAAGGCGTCGTACCCGGTGGTGCCGGCCACCGGCCAGTCCGGCAGCTCCTCCCCCGGCTCGAGGATCTTCTCCACCACCAGCCAGGCGTCCGGCGCGGCCTCGTGCAGCCGCTGCAGGTAGCCGGCCGGGTCACGCAAACCGTCCGGGTGGTCGACGCGGATGCCCTGTACCGCGCCCTCGCGGTACCAGCGGAGCAGCTCGGCGTGGGTGGCCTCGAACACCGCCGGGTCCTCGACCCGCAGGCCGGCCAGGTCGGTGATGGCGAAGAACCGGCGGTAGGTCAGCTCGCGGTCACCGCGGGTCCAGTTGACCAGCTCGTAGTGCTGCCGGTCGTGCACCTCGCGGGGCGTGCCGTCGCCGGTGCCGTCGGCGATCGGGAACCGCTTGTCGAAGTAGCGGAGCGCGCCGTCTTCGAGGCGCAGGTCGTCCAGCGCGTCCGGGTCGTCGGCGAGGACCGGGATGAGCAGGCGACCGCGGTCCCAGTCGA
Organism: Actinoplanes sp.; assembly: GCA_035685405.1. Classification (GTDB taxonomy): domain Bacteria; phylum Actinomycetota; class Actinomycetes; order Mycobacteriales; family Micromonosporaceae; genus Actinoplanes. The sequence continues at coordinate 4,278 of DASSAL010000405.1, forward strand.
TGTCGTAGAACGACGCGTACCGGGAGTCGCGCCCGTTCTTGAGCACGTCCCACCAGGTCGGGTTGGCGGCCGCGTCGGCCACCCCGGCGTGGTTGGGCACGATGTCGACGACCAGGCCGAGGCCGGCCGCGTCCAGCGCCTTCTTCAGCGCCAGCCGGCCCTCTTCGCCGCCGAGCGCGGGGTTGACCTTGGTGTGGTCGACCACGTCGTAGCCGTGCTCGGAGCCGGGTGCGGCGGTGAGCAGCGGTGCCGTGTAGAGGTGACTGACCCCGAGGTCGGCCAGGTAGTCGGCCAGTTCGGCGGTGGCGGGAAGCGGGAAGTCGGGACGTACCTGTACGCGATAGGTACCAGTCGGCATTAAACCGTCCTGTCCAAGACGATGAGCGAGCGGTCCGGAACGATGATCTTGCTGCCGGCCTCGACGACGGCGGGTCGGTCCGCCGACGGCTCGGCCGTCTCGATCACTCTTTCCCACTTTTCACCATATTCAGCCGGTGGCGTGGCGAAATCGATGGGCGCGTCGTGGGCGTTGAAGCACAGCAGGAACGACGAGTCGACGTGCCGCTGGCCGTATTGCCCGCGTTCGCGGATGCCTTCGCCGTTGACGAACAGCATCACCGCCCGGCCGAAGTCGTTGCCCCAGTCGTCGCCGGTCATCTGCCGGCCGTCCGGGGTGAACCACTCCAGGTCGGGCAGCGGGTCGCCGCCGCCGCGCGCGGTCACCGGCAGGCCGGTGAAGAACCGGCGGCGCTGGAACACCTGGTGCCGGTGCCGGAAGGCGGTCAGCTTGCGGGTGAAGTCGAGCAGCGTCTCGTCGGCGTTGTCCCAGTCGATCCAGCTGATCTCGTTGTCCTGGCAGTACGCGTTGTTGTTGCCGCCCTGGGTGCGGCCCAGCTCGTCGCCGTGCGAGATCATCGGTACGCCCTGAGACAGCAGCAGCGTGGCCAGGAAGTTGCGGCGCTGCCGGGCCCGGAGGGCGAGCACCGCCTTGTCGTCGGTCGGCCCCTCCACACCACAGTTCCAGGACCGGTTGTGGCTCTCGCCGTCCCGGTTCTCCTCGCCGTTGGCCTCGTTGTGCTTGTCGTTGTACGAGACCAGGTCGGTGAGCGTGAACCCGTCGTGCGCGGTGACGAAGTTGATCGAGTGGAACGGCTTGCGGCCGTCGTCCTGGTAGAGGTCGGCGGATCCGGTGATCCGGCTGGCGAACTCGGCCAGCGTGGCCGGCTCACCGCGCCAGAAGTCGCGGACGGTGTCCCGGTACTTGCCGTTCCACTCGGTCCAGTTGGGTGGGAAGTTGCCCACCTGGTATCCACCCGGCCCGACGTCCCACGGCTCGGCGATCAGCTTCACCTGACCGACGATCGGGTCCTGCTGGACCACCTCGAAGAACGTGGAGAGCCGGTCCACGTCGTAGAACTCCCGGGCCAGCGTGGACGCCAGGTCGAACCGGAACCCGTCGACGTGCATCTCCTGCACCCAGTAGCGCAGCGAGTCCATGATCAGCTGCAGGCTCTGCGGGCTGCGCACGTTCAGGCTGTTCCCGGTGCCGGTGTAGTCCATGTAGAACTGCGGCTGGTCGTCGACGAGCCGGTAGTAGGTGCGGTTGTCGATGCCCTTGAGGCTCATCGTCGGGCCGAGGTGGTTGCCCTCCGCGGTGTGGTTGTAGACCACGTCGAGGATGACCTCCATGCCGGCAGCGTGCAGCGCCTTGACCATGCCGCGGACCTCCTGGGTCTGCTGGCCCAGCGAACCCATCGCGGAATAACCGTGGTACGGCGCGAAGAAGCCCAGCGTGTTGTAGCCCCAGTAGTTGCGCAGGCCCAGATCGACCAGCCGGTTGTCGTGCACGAACTGGTGCACCGGCATGAGCTCGACCGCGGTGACGCCGAGGCTCTTGAGGTGCTCGATGATCGCCGGGTGGCCGATCGCGGCGTACGTACCGCGCATGTCCCTGGGCACCTCGGGATGCCGCTCGGTGAGGCCCTTGACGTGCGTCTCATAGATCACCGAGTGGTGGTAGGGGATGTCCGGCCGGCGGTCGTTGCCCCAGTCGAAGTACGGGTTCACCACGACGCCCTTGGCCATGTACGGCGCAGAGTCCAGATCGGACATCTGGTCCGGGTTGTCGAAGTCGTACGCGTACAGCGCCGGGTGCCACTCGATGTCCGAGTCGACCGCGCGGGCGTACGGGTCCAGGAGCAGTTTGTGCGGGTTGCACCGGAGCCCGCGGTGCGGGTCGTACGGTCCGTACACCCGGTAGCCGTACCGCTGGCCGGGCTCGACGCCGGGCAGGTAGGCGTGCCAGACGAAGGCGTCCTGCTCGTGCAGCTGCACCTTGCGCTCGTTGCCGGACGGATCGAACAAGCACAGTTCGACCGCTTCGGCCACCTCGGAAAAGATCGCGAAGTTCGTGCCCGTGCCGTCGTACGTGGCCCCCAGCGGGTACCGATGACCAGGCCAAACCTGCATGTGCGCGCTCCTGTTCGTCTACCGCGGACGACGGCCGTCGGTTCGTGTGCCCGGACCGGCACATCCCTAACCTTGCGAGCCGCGTCACCGGCCATTCTCACCGATCCGGCTGCTACGGTCGGCGCCACTGTCCGGTTACCCACAGATGCTGTCCGACCGGCGAGGTTTGGGGTGATCCGAATTGAGCATAGAGGCGAGTGTGCCGCACACCGCTCCGATCGTTTTCGGACCACAGACCCCGCTGGCCGCCGCCCGTGTCCCGGACCCGCGGACGGCGACCGCTGACCGATGAGAGCACTGGTGCTGGGAGGTGGCGGCATCACCGGGATCGCCTGGGAGCTGGGCCTGATCGCCGGGTTGCGCCGGCTGGGCGTGGACCTCACCGGCGCCGGCCTGATCGTCGGGACCTCGGCCGGTGCGTACGTGGGCGCGCTGATCGCCACCGGCGTGGACCTGGACGAGGCGATGGCCGACGCCGTCCGGGTCGAGGTGGAGCTGTCGCCGCGGATCGACCCGGCGCTGATCGCCCAGGGGTTCGCCGTGCTCAGCGACCGGACGCTGGGTCCGCAGCAGATCCGCGCCCGGATCGGCGCGCTGGCCCGGCGGGCGCCGGTGGGCGACGACGCGGCGCACGTGGCCCGGTTCGCCGGCAACCTGCCGGTGCACAACTGGCCGGTCGAGCCACGGCTGATCATCACCGCGGTGGACGCCGCGACCGGTGCGGCCACCGCCTGGGACGCCGCCGCCGGGGTGCCGTTGCCTGCCGCGGTGGCGGCCAGCTGCGCGCTGCCCGGGGTGTTCCCGCCGGTCCGGGTCGGCGACGGCCGGTTCATGGACGGCGGGGTTCGCTCGGTCACCAACGCTGACCTGGCGAGGGGTGCTGACGCGGTGGTGATCCTGGCGCCCAGCGCCGGGCTGTTCCGCAGCTCACCGCGCGCCGAACTGGCCGCCCTGGGCGTGTCCCGGGGGCTGGTGCTCACGCCGGACGACACGGCTCGCGCCGCGATCGGCGGCCACCTGCTGGACCCCGGCCGCCGCGGTCCCGCGCTGGCCGCCGGCCGAGCGCAGGCCGGGACGGTGGCCGCGGCCGTGGCGGAGGTCTGGGCTCAGGACTGACGCGTGGCGGCGTACCGGGACAGCGCGGTGTAGGCGGCGGACAGCAGGGGCACCGGTACGCCGTCGCGCTCGGCCCGCGCCACGAAGTCGCCCAGAATGGCATCCGCCTCGACCGGCGCGCCCCGGATCATGTCGCGGAACAGGGAGGAGGTCATCGGAGCGGTGGACGAGACACCGGCCCGCAGGAACGCCACCGCGCCCTCGCGCGGCGGATGCCCGGCCCCGGTGGCCACCGCCGCGGCCTCGGCGGCGATGCCCGCGGTGAAGGCGGGGCCACCGGGCGCGGCGTTGATGTCGCCGACCGTCGCCCGCATCAGTGTGGTGGCGGCGCCGAGCGCGGCCAGGAACATCCACTTCTCCCACATGTCCTGGACGATCGTGGCGGAGCCGGCCGAGTCGAACCCGCCGCCGGACAGCGCCGCGGTCACCGCGGCCAGCCGGTCGGCGTCGTCGCCGTCCAGCGGCCCGTAACCGAGCCGGTGCAGGCCGGTCAGCTGCACCACGTCACCGGCGTCGTCCAGGGTCGCGTGGATCATGCAGACGCCGCCGTAGACCCGCTCCTCCCCGAACGCGCCGACCAGCGCGTCGATGTGCCGCATACCGTTGAGCAGCGGCACGATCACGGTCTCCGGTCCCACCGCGGGGGCCAGATCGGCCATCGCCGGTTCGAGGGCGTACGCCTTGACCGCCAGCACCACCAGGTCGTACGGCCCGTCCACGGCGTCCGCGGTGACCGTGCGCGGCATCAGCGTGGTGGCACCGCCGTCCGGGCGCTTGATGGTGAGGCCACGCGCGGCCAGGTCGGCGGCCCGTCCGGGCCGGACCAGGAAGGTGACGTCCCGGCCCGCCTCGGCCAGCCGGCCGCCGAAGTACCCCCCGGTGGCGCCGGCGCCCACGAACAGCGTCCTCATCGCCGGCCGCCTATCCCAGCAGTTCGTCCACGAAACACCAGCGCCAGCTCTCCCCCGGTTCGTACGACCGCATCGCCGGATGATCCTCGGCATCGTGGTGCTTCGACATGTGCCGCCGCGGCGAGCTGTCGCAGCACCCGACGTATCCGCAGTCGAGGCACTCACGCAGATGCACCCAGTCGGTCGCGCCGACCGCGACGCAGTCCGGGCAGCCCTCGGCATACGGCGTCCGCGGCGCCGGGTCACCGGCTTCCTTGAGATGCTGGCAGATCACTCGTCACTCCGGTTCAGTTGGGATTCTTCCAGGTCCAGAACGCGCTGGGCGCGGGTGAGCACCTCTTCCGGGATCCGCCCCTCGTTGCGGGCGACCTTGAAGACGTGGCGCTCGGCTTGAATCATCTCGTGGCGCAGCCGGCGGTACGCCGCCGAAGGCGTCTCCTGTTCCTGGCTGCCGAGCCGTTCCCAGGCCACGTTGTTGCGGCTTTCCGCGATCGCCCGCAGCCGGTCCACCACCGACGCCGGGGCACCGTCGGCATGGGCCTCGAGCGCCGCCAGCGCCGCCCGGCTGGCCTGGTTCTGCACCCCGGCCTCGGCCAGCGCGTCCGTGGTGGTGGTGTCCTCCCGTACGCCCAGCCGGCCGGCCACCAGCGGCAGCGTGGCGCCCTGCACCAGCAGGGTGAGCACGATGATCGCGAAGGCCACGAAGACGAACAGGTCACGCGGATAACCACCGGCCACGGCGGTGCTCGGCGGGAAGGTGAGCACCGCGGCCAAGGTCACCACACCGCGCATGCCGGCCCAGGCCACCACGGTGGGCCAGGTCAGCGGCGGCCGCGGTTCCCGGGCCCGGATCCGCGGCACCAGCCGGGCCAGGTACGTCGCCGGATAGAGCCAGGCGAACCGGACCACCACCAGGACCGCGAACACCACTGCGGTGACCTGCACCGTCGTCGCCAGACCGGTCTCCAGATCGCCGGCCAACCCGCGCAACTGCAGGCCGACCAGCAGGAAGACCACACCCTCGAGGAGGAAGATGACCAGGCGCCAGACCGCCTCCATCTGCAGCCGGGAGGTGGCTGACAGCAGGTATGGGATGCGGTGCCCGAGATAGAGGCCGGTCACCACCACCGCGACGATGCTCGACGTACCGAGCTCCTCCGCGACGATCACCACCACGAATGGAGTGAGCAGGGACAACGCATCGTCGAGCAGCGGGTCGATGATCTTCCGATGCAGCCAGGCGGCGGTCACCGCGGCCGCCACCCCGATCAGCAGGCCACCGCCGGCCGTCACCGCGACGCTCCGGCTGATCTCCCAGAAGCCCACCGCCGTACCCGTCAGCGCGCCCACCGAGACCCGCACCATGACCAGGGCGGTCGCGTCGTTGAGCAGGCTCTCGCCCTCCAGGAGGGTGACGATCCGCCGCGGCAGTCCGATCCGCCGCGCGATCGCGGTGGCCGACACCGCGTCCGGCGGCGCCACCACGGCACCCAGCGCGATGCAGGCGGCCAGCGGTACGTCCGGCAGCATCAGGTGCACCGCGAAGCCCACGGCCAGCGCGGTGACGATCACCAGGCCCACGGCGAGCAGCAGGATCGGGCGCAGCGCGCGGCGGAACGCCGGCACCGAGGTCTGCAATGCGGCCACGTAGAGCAACGGCGGCAGAATGCCGACCCACACCAGTTCCGGTTCGATGTGGATCACCGGGATGCCCGGCACGAACGACAGTCCCAGCCCGGCGACCAGCAGGACCAGCGGCGCGACGAAGCCCAGCCGCTGGGCCAGCGCCGCACCGACGACAGCGATGACGATCAGGACGACCGCGTCGACGATGCCTTCCATGCCGGAAGCTTAGAGCCGGCCCGGCCGCCGCCGGACGTGACGGCGCCCACGCCGGCCGGGCCGGGCGGGCCTACCGCGTGGCTACCGGGTGCGACCGGGCCACCGTCGCGGCGTGCGTGCCGTCCCCGCTGGGGCGGACCACGACGGCATCGACCGAGAAGACGTACGCGGTCCGGCGGTCCAGGTTGCCGATCGTGGCGCTCATCCGGCCGCACGGTCGCTTCGGCTCCACCGTGACGTAGCCGACATCGCGCTGGCTGCCGACCTTCAGGTCCTGGCTGATCGCGTACAGCCGGAACTCCACCAGATTGTCGCCACCGACGTTGTACCAGGTCAGCACGGCGCTGGTCGGGCCGGGTGTGACGGTCAGGCCGTCGATGCGGGAGAACTTGAAGGTGTTCGGCGAGCAGGTGGAACTGGGCGTCCGGGTCGCGGCCGGCGCGCGGGGCGGCAGGCCGGCGTGTGCGGTGGGCGTCGGGCTGGGTGCGGCGTAGCGGGGTCGCGGCGTCGGAGTGGCGCTGCCCTGCGCGGCGACGATCCAGCCGGGGCCGACGGCCTCATCGCCGGCCGACGCGGCGGCGCCGGTCTCTCCCGTGGACGACCCGCCGGGCGCCAGGTCGCAGCCGGACAGCAGCGCGGGCACGAGGGCCAGCACCACCAGGAAGCTCCGCCGGGTCATGCCGCTATCGATCGGTGCGGCCCGGCCGATCCTTAGCTCCGGCCGTAGTAGTCCCGGGTGCGCTGGGCCAGATCCTTGGTCGCCGCCGAGTTCGCCCACGTGCCGAGCACCACCGCCGCGCCCGGGATCACCTTGGCGAACATCTTCTTGGCGGCCCGGACGCCGGCCATCTGGGTCAGCCGGACGCCGAGCTTCATCATCACCGGAGTGAGCGGCCGGTCGGCCGCGCCGGCGAACAACCGGCCGGCCTGCTCCCGCCCGGCCGCGACGTCGAGGGCCATCCGGGCGGTCTCGGCGACCTTGTGCACCCGCTGCAACACCAGCAGGTCGGTGGCCCGCTCGGGGTCGGCCGGATCGATGCCGTACGCCGCCGCCATGTGCAGCACCATCCGGCACTGAGTCCAGGCCAGCACCCCGACGTCGACCATCGCGCCGGGCAGACCGACGGCGCCGGACACCGCACCGGAGAGGCGGGCGTGGCCGAGGAAGCGTTTCTCGGCCATCTGGGCCAGCGCGTCCGGGGCGATGCCGGGCCGGGTGGCGCGCACCTGATCGGCCCACCGCTGTGCCTCCGGGCCGAGGCGGCGGACCGCCTCCAGGGCGAGGTGCTCCGGTGCGTACTGCGGGTCGGCCTTCATCCGGGCCCAGAGCAATTCGGGGGGTGCGGCGCCCGGGTCGTCGCCGGCGCTGGCGAAGGGGCCGGCAGGCGCGGTGGTGGCGGGGTCCACGTAGTCGGTCACCGGTCACTCCGAGGGGCGGCGGGCGGGATCTTCATCCCATTGTGCCGGGCGGATGCACGGGCAGCACGCGGCCGGGGAGCCGCACGTGACGGATCGCTCAGGCCGGCATCGGTGCGACCGATAGGGACGAGGACCGGCTACCCGGAACGAGGGCGAGATGGACGAGGTACGGCTGGTGGAGCGGCTGCGGGCCACTCCCCTGCTGATCGCCGCCGTCGCCGTGCACCTGGCCGGCGTGGTGGTGTTCCTGGTCAACGCCGCGGACCGGCACCTTCCGCCGGCCGCGGTCTGGCTGCCCGCGATGATCAGCACGCTCGTCGCCGCGACCGGCTGCTGGCGAACCGCGGCGTCACCCGGCCTGAACCGGTTCGTCGCCCGGCTCTGGCGGCAGCTGGCCGTGGTGGCCGGCCTGGTCGCCGCCGGGCTGGCCGGTGACACCCGGCAGGCGTTCCTCGATCCGGCCGGGTTCGACGGCACCCAGCACGACCCGGTCACCGCGGTCCTCTACTCGCTGTCCATGGTGATGCTGCTGTGGGCGCTGCTGCGGCTGCCGATCGGCACTAGCAGCGACCGGCAGCGGATCGTCCGGTTCCTGCTGGACGCGTTGATCGTCACCACCACCATGGCGATCTTCGCCTGGTACCTGTCCACCCGCGCATTCGGCGGCTGGGCCGATGCCGGGCCGAAGTTCGTACCGATGCTGTGCCTGGCCGCCCTGGGCCTGATCGGCTCGCTGGCCTTCGTCAAGATCGCGATGAGCGGCCTGGCCGGCCTGGACCGGGTGACCATCCGGCTGCTCGCTGCCGCGGCCGCCGTCGGCGCGGCGGGCGGCGGCCTGTTCCCGCTGCTGGTGGACCTGCACCACGGGCTCAGCGGCACGCACATCACGGTGCCGGCCACCATGTTGCTGGTCACCTTCGCCGCCGACCGGCAGCGCCGGGCCGCCGGGGTGCCGGCGGCGGATCGCCGGCGCCGCCCGTTCAGCCTGGTCCCGTACCTGGCGGTGGCGGCCACCGACGTGCTGCTGCTGGTCGTCGGCCACCGCGCCGGCGGCGTGATGTTCACGGTGGCGGTGGCTGCGGTGGTGCTCACCGCGCTGGTGGTGATCCGGCAGATCAATGCCCTGGCGGAGAACGGCCGGCTGCTGCGCCGGGTGGACGCCAGCCAGGCGCAGCTGACCCACCGGGCCAACCACGACGGCCTCACCGACCTGGCCAACCGGACGCTGTTCGAGCAGCGCACCCGGGCCGCCCTGGCCGAGGTGGAGTCCGGGGCCGAGACGCTCAGCCTGGCGCTGATCGACCTGGACGACTTCAAGGCCATCAACGACCGGCTGGGGCACGCGGTCGGCGACGCGCTGCTGATCGTGGTGGCGGACCGGCTGCGCGAGTGCGTCCGGGCCGACGACGTGGTGGCCCGCCTGGGCGGCGACGAGTTCGGCCTGCTGCTGCGCGGGGTGCGCGGCGAGGAGGCCACCGAGGCGCTGGCCCGGATCACCGACGCGCTCAGCCGTCCGGTGCACGCGCTCGGCTACGACCTGCTGGTACGGGCCAGCGTCGGCCTGGCCGAGGCGTGGCCGGAGGCCAGCCCGCAGGAGCTGCTGCGCCGGGCCGACCTGGCGATGTACGCCGCCAAGGAGCGGGGCAAGGGCCGGCACGCGGTGTACGACGCCGAGCTCGAGCAGCACCAGGCCAACGACGCCCAGCTCGGCGCGGAGCTGCGGCAGGCCCTGGACGACGGCGAGTTCTCGCTGGTCTACCAGCCGATCGTGCGGCTGCCGGACGGCGAGTGGACCGGCATGGAGGCGCTGGTGCGCTGGCACAGCTCCAGCCGCGGCTTCGTCGGGCCGGACCAGTTCATCCCGATCGCCGAGCGGACCGGGCTGATCGTCCCGCTGGGCACCTGGATCCTGCGGGCCGCGCTGCGCCAGGCCACCGAGTGGGACGCCGGGTTCGGCCCGGACGCACCGCGGGAGATCGGCATCAACGTGTCGGCCCGCCAGCTGCGGGAGCCGGGCTTCACCGCCGTCGTCCGGAGCGCGCTGGCGGAGACCGGGATCGACCCGGAGCGGGTGGTGGTCGAGGTGACCGAGACCGCGGTATTCGACGGCGGCGTCGCCCTGGACACCCTGCAGGAGCTGGTCGGGTTGGGGGTGCGGGTCGCGCTGGACGACTTCGGTACCGGGCACTCGTCGCTCGGCCTGCTGCGCAGCTGCCCGGCGGACTGCCTCAAGGTGGACAAGTCGTTCGTCGACGGCATCGGCGGCTCGTCGGAGGAGGCGGTGATCGCCACCGCGATGATCCAGATCACCGACGGACTGCACCTGCAGGCGATCGCCGAGGGGGTGGAGACGGCCGCGCAGGCGCAGACGCTGTACCGGCTCGGCTACCGGTACGCGCAGGGCTACCACTTCTCCCGGCCGCTGACCGCCGACCAGGTGCACGAGCGGCTGTCCGCGGCCGATCGGAAGCTGGTGGGCCAGTTCCGGGTGTGACTCCGGAATGCGTACCGTCACGCAGTTGTTGGTATTAACTGCGTCATCGGCGCGTACGTCATGAGGAGGCCCCGAGCGTGCTCGACCCACACGGGCTCTACGAACTGGCCGACGACCTGCCGGCCCTGGACAGCCCGGTGCTCATCCAGGCGCTGACCGGTTTCGTCGACGCCGGCAGCTCGATCCAGCTCGCCCGCGACCACCTGCTGGAGTCGCTGGAGGGCCGGGTGGTGGCCCGGTTCGACCTGGACCAGCTGCTCGACTACCGGTCCCGCCGCCCGCCGATGATCTTCGTCGAGGACCACTGGGAGAGTTACCAGGCGCCGAGCCTCGCGCTGCACCTGCTGCACGACGCGCTGGGCACGCCGTTCCTGCTGCTCGCCGGTCCGGAGCCGGACCTGCATTGGGAACGGTTCATCGCGGCGGTGACTGCCCTGGTGGAGCGGTTCGGCGTACGGCTCACCGTCGGCCTGAACGCGATTCCGATGGCGGTGCCGCACACCCGCCCGGTCAGCGTCACCGCACACGCCACCGACAAGGCGCTGCTCGGCGACCGGCAGTCCTGGCTGCAACGGGTCCAGGTGCCGGCCAGCGTGGCGAACCTGCTCGAGTTCCGGCTCGGTGAGGCCGGCCACGACGCCATGGGCTTCGCCGCCCACGTGCCGCACTACCTGTCCCAGACCGCCTATCCGGCGGCCGCCCAGCTGCTGGTCGAGTCGATCTCGGTGAGCACCGGCCTGGCCCTGCCGGTCGGCACCCTGCGGGAGGCCGCCGAACTGGTCGGGGCCGAGGTGGACAAGCAGGTGGCCGAAGACGAGCAGGCCGGTCGCCTGGTCGCCTCGCTGGAGCAGCAGTACGACGCGTTCATCCGCGGCCGCGAGGGGAACCTGCTGGGTGGCTCCGGGCAGCCGTTGCCGACGGCCGAGGAGCTGGGCGCCGAGCTCGAGCGGTTCCTGGCCGAGCAGTCCAAGGACAACGACAGCTAGGCCAACCAGTCCAGCACGGTCTGGACCTCGGTGTCCCAGTAGCCCCACTCGTGCGCACCCGGGCCGAACGCACTGTCCAGCGCCACCCCGTGCTCGGCACAGGCCCGGATGAACCGCTCGTTCTGCGCCACCAGGTGATCCTCGGTGCCGCAGCGCAACAGCAGCCGCGGCAGCGTGGCCGGGTCGGTGACGGTGGCCACCAGGTGCAGCAGGTCGTCGTCGCTGCCGGCCACCACCCGGTCGGCGAAGACCCGGGCGGTCAGCCCCCGCATGTGCGGGCGCCGGTCGTGCCGCTGGATGTACGCGACGTCGAGCGCCCCGGACAGGCTCGCCGCGGCGGCGAACCGCTCCGGCTGGCGCAGCGCCCACTTGAACGCGCCGTAGCCACCCATCGACAGGCCGGCCACGACGGTGTCCGCGCGCCGGTCGGAGACCCGGAAGAACCGCTGCACCACCTCGGGCAGCTCCTCGGACAGGAAGGTCCAGAACCGCCCGCCGTACCGCTCGTCGGCGTAGAAGCTGCGGTGCACCTGCGGCATCACCACGGCGATCCCCTTGGCCGCGGCGTAGCGCTCGATCGAGGTGAACCGGGTCCAGGCGGTGTCGTCGTCGGTCAGGCCGTGCAGCAGGTAGAGCACCGGCGGCGGATCGTCCGAGGCCCGGCCGGCGACACCGATCTGCCCGTCGGACGGCTGCGGCAGCAGGACGGTCATCGAGGTGCTGAGCGCCAGCGACTCGGCGAAGAAGTCACAACGGATCATGGCCATCGGGCCAGTCTCCCAGAGGTTGGGGATTGTCGTACCCGTCGATTAGTATGTGTGTACTAAAACCGCCTCTGACCTGCGGGGGAAGATCACATGACCGCGCCCGTTGTGCCCGTGACACCGCCCTACGCGACCATGCTCGGCTTCACCCGCTATGTGGCACGCACCGGCCCCGCCAAGGCCACGTTCGTCGGTGGCCTGCGCCGCGCGCGGGAGCGCCGGTCCGGCTTCAATCCGCACGGCCAACTGGTCAAGGCGCTCAAGGCGGACATCGCGTTCCGCACCGGCGGCACCTACCTGGCCGCGGTGCCGGAGCTGGTGAAACCCCGGTGGAAGCCGCTGTACGAGTCGGTCAGCGCGGGCGCGGCCGCCTATCTGCGCTCGCTCGGCGATCCGGCGCGGGTCAGCCTGGCGCAGACCCGCGACGCCCTGGCCACCGTCGGGCCGCTGGCCGTGAAGATCAACCCCCACTTCGGCCTGCGGTACGACGACGACAACCGCCGGGAAGCGGTCCGCCTGCACTTCGACGAGGAGCCGCCGACCCTCGAGGTGATCACCGCAACGCTGCACCTGATGAGCCGGCACATGGACCAGATCCTGCCGAACGCCGAACCGGTCCTGGTCGACCTCCGCCGCGGCGTCACCCACCGCGTGGACCCGGCTGCCAAGTCGGCCGACATCGAGCGCTGGCTGGCCGGCGAGGCGGCCGCCTTCACCGCGATCTGGACAGCCGCCTGACCCACACCCCGGGGCCCCGGCGGCAGGCAGCGCGCAGAAGGGACGATCGGCCCGGCGGGGCATCGTGCGCGAGGATGAGCGCCATGGGCTCCCATGATGTGGCCGTGCCGGTGTTCTTCCTGTCGGACAGCACCGGCATCAGTGCCGAGACGATGGGCAACGCGCTGCTGATCCAGTTTCCGGATCTGCACTTCGAGCGGCGGCTGTTCCCGTTCATCTCGACCGTCGAGGAGGCCCGGCGGGTCGTCAAGATACTGGACGAGGCGATGGACGGCCCGGTCACCCCGCTGGTGTTCACCACGGCGGCGGTCGATGAGATCCGGGAGGTGCTGCTGACCACGCGCTGCCCGATCATCGACTTCTTCGGCATGCACATGGAGAAGGTCGAGGCCACCCTGGGCGTGCGCGGCATGCACGTGGCGGCGCGGCTGCACGGGGTGGGCGACATCCACCGCTACAACAACCGGATGGCGGCGGTGGAGTTCGCCATGGAGCACGACGACGGGCAGAGCCTGCGGGCGCTGGACAAGGCCCAGGTGATCCTGATCGCGCCGTCGCGGTGCGGCAAGACGCCGACCACCATGTACCTGGCCCTGCAACACGGCATCTACGTGGCCAACTACCCGCTGATCGACGATGACTTCGAGAGCGTCAACATGCCGCGGCCGCTGCGCAAACTGCGGGACCGGTGCTTCGGCATCGTGACCACCCCGGAGCGGCTCAGTGCGGTGCGCAGCGAGCGGCGGGCGAACTCCCGGTACGCGTCGCTCGAGCAGTGCACCTACGAACTGCGCCGCGCCGAGGCGTTGTTCCGGCTGCACAAGATCCCGACGATCGACTCCTCGGCCTCGTCGGTCGAGGAGATGGCCACGGTGATCCTGCAGCGGATCAAGAGCCGGCCTTAGCCCCCAGCCGCTGCCACGTCTCCACCACGGTGTCCGGGTTCAGCGACACCGAGTCGATCCCCTCGGCCATCAGCCACTCGGCGAAGTCGGGGTGGTCGCTCGGGCCCTGGCCGCAGATGCCGACGTACTTGCCGCGCGCCTTGCACGCCTTGATGGCCGTGCTGATCAGCGAGAGCACCGCCGGGTCCCGTTCGTCGAACGACTCGGCGATCAGCGACGAGTCACGGTCCAGGCCCAGGGTGAGCTGGGTGAGGTCGTTGGAGCCGATGGAGAAGCCGTCGAAGACGTCCAGGAAGTCGTCGGCCAGCACGGCGTTGGACGGCACCTCACACATCATCACCACCTCGAGGCCGTTCTCGCCGCGCTTGAGCCCGTGCTCGGCCAGCAGGTCGATCACGCCGCGGGCCTCGGCCACGGTGCGCACGAACGGGATCATCAGCTTGACGTTGGTCAGGCCCATCTCGTCGCGCACGTACCGCATGGCCTCGCACTCCATGGCGAAGCAGTCGCGGAAGTCCTCGGACAGGTACCGGGACGCGCCCCGGTAGCCGATCATCGGGTTTTCCTCGTCCGGTTCGAACACCTCGCCGCCGAGCAGGTTCGCGTACTCGTTGCTCTTGAAGTCGGACATCCGCACGATCACCGGATGCGGTGCGAAGGCGGCCGCCAGCATGCTGACGCCTTCGGCGACGCGCTGCACGAAGAACTCCCGGGGGCCGGGGTAGGCGGCGATCGCCTCCGCCACCCGGGACCGGAGGGCCGGGTCGAGCGACGACATCTCGAGCAGGGCCTTGGGGTGGATGCCGATCTGGCGGTTGATGATGAACTCGAGGCGGGCCAGGCCGATGCCGGCGTTCGGGATGCGGGAGAACGAGAAAGCCTGATCCGGGGTGCCCACGTTCATCATGATCTTGACGCCGATCTCGGGCAGCTCGCCGGTGCCGGTAACCTCGACGGTGAAGTCGAGCCGGCCGGCGTAGACCGTGCCGGTGTCACCCTCGGCGCACGAGACGGTGACCTCCTGGCCGTCGGTCAGCGAGCGGGACGCGCTCCCGGTGCCGACCACCGCGGGGATGCCCAGCTCACGGGCGATGATCGCGGCGTGGCAGGTGCGGCCGCCGCGGTTGGTGACGATGGCGCTGGCCCGCTTCATGATCGGTTCCCAGTCCGGGTCGGTCATGTCGGCGACCAGCACGTCGCCGGCCGTGAAGGAGTGCATCTGCTCGGCCGACTCGAGGATGCGGACCGCGCCGGCGCCGATCCGCTGGCCGATCGCCCGGCCGGTGACCAGCGTCTCGCCGGTCTCGTTGAGCCGGAATCGCTGCACGGCGCCGGCGCCGGCCCGGGACTGGACGGTCTCCGGCCGGGCCTGCAGGATGTAGAGCCTGCCGTCCTCGCCGTCCTTGCCCCACTCGATGTCCATCGGGCGCCCGTAGTGCTCCTCGATGGTCAGCGCGTGCCGGGCCAGTTCCTCGACCTCGGCGTCGGTGAGGCTCAGCTTGGCCCGCTCCGGCTCCGGGACGTCGACGAACTCGGTGGTGCGGCCCACCGTACGGTCGTCGGTGAAGACCATCTTGCAGGCCTTGCCGCCGACGCCGCGCTTGAGGACGGCGGGTCGGCCGGCGCGCAGGGCCGGCTTGTAGACGTAGAACTCGTCCGGGTTCACCGCGCCCTGCACCACCGCCTCGCCCAGGCCGTACGAGGAGGTGATGAAGACCGCGTCCGGGAACCCGGACTCGGTGTCGACGGTGAACATCACCCCGGAGGCGCCCACGTCCGACCGGACCATCCGCTGCACGCCGGCGGACAGCGCCACCGCGGCGTGCTCGAACCGGTGGTGCACCCGGTACGCGATCGCCCGGTCGTTGTAGAGCGAGGCGAACACCTGCCTGACCGCGTCCAGCACCGCGTCGATGCCCCGGACGTTGAGAAACGTCTCCTGCTGACCGGCGAACGAGGCGTCCGGCAGGTCCTCGGCGGTGGCGCTGGACCGCACCGCGAAGCTTCCGGTGCCGTCCGGGTCCAGCCGGGAGAACGCCTCCCGGATGTCCCGCTCCAGGTCGTCCGGGAACGGCTGCGCCAGCACCGCGGCCCGGACCCGGCGGCCGACCTCGGCGAGCTGCCGCACGTCCTCCACGTCCAGCGTGGTGAGCTCGTCGTTGATCCCGGCCTCGATCTGCGCGACGAACCGGCGGAACGCGTCGGCGGTGGTGGCGAACCCGTCCGGCACGGACACCCCGGCGGACACCAGGTTGGCGATCATCTCACCGAGCGAGGCGTTCTTGCCGCCCACCTGGTCGAGGTCGGCGAGGCCGAGGTCGGCGAACCACCGGACGTTGCTGCTGCTCATCGTCAACTCCTGAGGTCGGTACCCCATTCTCGGCTAAACGAGCGTTCCGGCGCGCCCCTGGCGAGAGCAAGATTTTTCACGGTTTCCGGACGGGAATCTCTTAGGTGCAGACCGGTTGCGACGATGACCTGAGGGTGTAAGCGGGGGAACACCACGTCGGGGGGCGTCGGATCATGCAGGCATTTTCCAGAGTTGCGCGTCAGACGGTGCTGGCCCTGCTGGGCATGGCGGCGGGGGCGGCCGTCGCACCGGCACCGGCCGGGGCGGCCACGCCGAGCCTGCCCAGCCTGGTGGCCTACGTGCGCGGCGGGGACGTGTACGTGAGCAAGGGCGCCACCGAGACCCGGCTGACCACCGGCGGCGGGTACGCCCGGCCGCGCTGGTCGCCCGACGGCACGCAGCTGGCCGTGCTCAAGGCCGGCCGGCTGTGGACGATGAAGGCGAACGGCACCGCCCAGCGCCGCCTCACCACCCGGGCCGCGGCCGGCCCGTCCTGGTCGCCGGACGGCCGGTGGATCGCGTTCGCGTCGCTGTCCTGCACCGGTGGCCCGGGCGTGTACCGGATCCGGGTAGCGGCCGGCGCGCAGCCCGAGGTGCTCTTCCCCCGCGACTGCCGGGGCGAGGACCTGCCCGCCGAGCCCACGATCACCACCGGCGGGGCGGGCACGCTGAGCGACCGGCTGCGGTACGACGACGCGGTGGCCTGGTCGCCGGACGGGACCCGGGTGGCGTTCCGGGGCGGCGCCTGCGAGTCGGTGTACGACGCCTGCCTGACCGTCGGAACGGTGGCCACCGGCGCGGAGAAGACGGTGGCCGCGTACGGCGGGGGCAGCCTGCAGACGTCCGGTTTCGCGGTGGTGCCGAGCTGGCGGGCGGACGGCGCCAAGCTGAGCTGGACCGCGTACCAGGAGGGTGAGACGGCCGCCGACGACCGGCCGGTGCACCTGGTCGAGTACGACGCGGTGACCGGCGCCAAGCGGACCGTGGGCGGCGCGCTGGACCGGGAGATGGCGTACGTGGACGCGCGGCGCGGCGTGGCCACCGGGCAGCACCGGGGCGGCTCCTGGGTGACCGTGGTGAACCTGGCCACCGGCGCGCGCAGCCCGTTCCGGGCCGGGTCGCAGCCGAGCGTCCAGCCGCTGGCAAAGTAGGAGGGTGACGATCCGCACCTTCCACCCCCGCCGGGGCCGGATGAGCGCCCGCCACGCCGACGCGATGGCGGGCCTCTGGCCGTCGTACGGGCTGACCGTGCTCGACGGCGACCGCACGCCGCTGGACCTGGACCGGCTGTTCGGCCGGGTGGCGCCGCGGGTGCTGGAGATCGGGTCCGGCATGGGCGAGGCGACCGCGGCGATGGCGGCCGCCGATCCCGGGCGCGACTACCTGGCCGTGGAGGTGCACACCCCGGGCATCGGCAACCTGCTGGCGCTGATCCGGGAACGTGGGCTGACGAACGTCCGGGTGGCCCACGGCGACGCCATGGAACTCCTTCACCGGCTCGCGCCGGACAGCCTGGACGCGGTGCACGTGTTCTTCCCGGACCCGTGGCCCAAGGCGCGGCACCACAAGCGGCGGCTGATCCAGCCGGGCAACGTGGTGCTGCTGCGCCGGCTGTTGCGGCTCGGCGGGGTGCTGCACTGCGCGACCGACTGGCCGGACTACGCCGAGCAGATGACCGCCACCCTGGCCGGCGACCCCGGGCTGGAACCGGCACCGGGAGCCGGCCGGCCGGCCACCAAGTTCGAGCGCCGGGGCCGGCAGGCGGGCCGCCCGATCGTCGACCTGACGTTCCGCCGTACCGCCTGATTCGGCCGTTTTTCTGCCGTTTGTCACCGTACCCTGGAGGCATGCACCGCGGGGTCCTCACCAGCGGCACCGCCGATCGGCTCGCGGCGCTGGTGGCGCGTGCCGCACGCGCCCGGACCGGCATGATCCACTTCGTCGAGGGTGACCGGCTGCGCCTCACCGGTGCATGGGACCTGCCGGTCAGCTGGGCCGACGCCACCGACGTCCCGATCGAGGGCAGCCTGGCCGGCCGCGTGATGGCCGACGGCGAGCCGCTGGTCATCGAGGACATGGCGGCCGATCCCCGGGTGCCGTCCGGCATCCTCGTGCCCACCGGCTCCTACCTGGGGCACCCGATCCGCTGGGACGACGGCCGGGTGACCGGGGTGTGCTGTGCATACGACCCGCAGCCGCGCTCCTGGTCGGCCGAAGACGTGGCGGCGGTCGCCGAGGCGGCGCAGATCAGCGCCCTGCTGATCGGTGAGGGGCGGGCGCGGCGCGACCTGGACCGGCAGCGGCGGTTCCTGGACGCCGCGCTGGACAGCCTGCACGACGGTGTCGCCGCGGTCGACACCGACGGGCAGGTGGTGCTGGTCAACACCCGGATGCGGGAGCTCTGGGCGGCCACCGGGCTGCCCGCCCGGATCGAGGGCGACGAGCCGGTCGAGGGCCTGCTGGACGGGGCCGGCAACCCGTTGCGGCACGGCGAGGTCGGGCTGTTCCGGGCGATGCGCGGCGAGCATCTGCGGGACGAGCCGCTGGTGTTGGCCAAACCCGGCCGGCGCACGCGGCACTACCTGGTCGACGCGCATCCGATCGCCGGCGCGGACGGCGGCACGCTGGGCGCGGTGATGGCGGTCCGGGACGTCACCCGGCGCCGGCGGATCGAACGGTTCCGGCTGTGCGAGCTCGGCGTGACCACCGCGCTGAACGGGGCGCCCTGCGTCGCGGCGGCCGGCCCGCGGGTGCTGGAGGCGGTGGTCAGCACGCTGGACTGGGCACACGCCGAACTGTGGCTGGTGGACGACGCGGCCGCGGTGATCCGGCCGGCCGCCCGGTACAGCGCGCCGGATCGGGTGGGTGACATCGTCGTGCCGGAGCACCTGCCGTACGGGCAGGGTCTGGCCGGTCGTGCCTGGCAGGTCGGCAAGCCGTTGTGGATCCGCGACATCCGGCGGTCGCAGAGCCTGATCAGCCCGGCGACCGCGATCGCGTCCGGACTGCACACCGCACTGGCCATCCCGGTCCGGCTCGGCCCCAAGCCGCTCGGTGTGCTGACCATCTTCGCGGAGAGCGCCGAGGACCCGGAGGACGAGGTGGTCGCCCTGCTCTCCGGGCTGGCGGCGCACATCGGGCAGTTCCTGGAACGGCAGCTGATCGAGGACCTGCAACGCCAGCTGACCCGGAGCAAGAACGAATACCTGGCGCTGGTCGGGCACGAGTTGCGGACCCCGCTGACCGCGATCAGCGCGTACACCGAGATTCTGCGGGAGCTGGCGCCGGACGCGCTGGCCGCGGACGGCCCGGCCCTGCTCGAGGTGATCGACCGGAACACCGCGCAGCTCCGGCACATCATCGAGGAGCTGCTGGAGCTGTCCGCACTGGACGCCGGTCACGCGCCGGTGGCGACGGCGCCGGTGGACCTGGCCGCGGTGGTCCGCGAGTCGGTGGAGCGCACCCGGGCGGCGATCAACGGGGCCCCGCTGGAGCTGACCGCCGACCTGCCGGACCAGCTGGTGCTGCCCGGCGACGCCCGGCGGCTCGGGCAGATCGTCGACAACCTGCTGGGCAACGCGGTGAAGTACAGCCCGGACGGCGGGCGGATCACGGTGACGCTGAAACCGGTCGGGCGGACCGCCGAGCTGACCGTCTCGGACACCGGCATCGGCGTCTCGCCGGAGGAGCGGGAGAAGCTGTTCGCCCGGATGTACCGCAGCACCATGGTCCGGGACCGGGCGATCCCCGGCACCGGCCTGGGCCTCGCGCTCAGCCGGGCGGTCGTCCAGCGGCACCACGGCACCATCGAGATCGCCGACCACGACGGTCCGGGCACGACGGTCCGGGTCCGGTTGCCGCTCGACGCCCGTTGACAACTCCCCGGCGGCGGCGAGGATGGCCTCATGACCCGGTGGACGCCTGATCCCAGCTTCTATGCCTCCCCCCGCGACGCGGCAACCGCGCCGGCCGAGCACCTCGCGTACGTCGCCGCCTTCGACCGCAGCGCGCAGCGACCGGACGCCATCGCCGTGGTGGACACCGATCCCTCGTCGGCGACCTACGGCCGGGTGGTGGGCTGGACCGACATGCCGCACACCGGCGACGAGCTGCACCACTTCGGGTGGAACGCGTGCAGCAGCGCGCTCTGCCCGACCGCGCCGCACCCGCACGTCGAGCGCCGGTACCTGATCGTGCCGGGGCTGCGCTCGTCCCGGCTCTACGTGCTGGACGTCAAGGACGATCCGCGCCATCCCCGGCTGGTCAAGGAGATCCCGGCGGACGAGCTCGCCGCCAAGGCGGGCTACTCGCGGCCGCACACCGTGCACTGCGGCCCGGACGGCATCTACGTGTCCGCGCTGGGCGGCGGGACGGCCGACGGCCCGGGTGGCATCGCGGTGCTGGACCACACCACGTTCGAGGTGCGCGGCCAGTGGGAGAACGACCGCGGCGACCAGTACCTGGCGTACGACTTCTGGTGGCACCTGACCCGCGACGTGCTGATCTCCTCGGAGTGGGGCACGCCGTCGATGATCGAGGACGGCCTGGTGCCGGAGCTGCTGCTCGGCCGCAGGTACGGCCATCGGGTGCACTTCTGGGACCTGGCCAAGCGCAATCTCACTCAGACCGTCGACCTGGGTGACCAATACCAGATGACGCTGGAGCTGCGGCCGGCCCACGACCCGGGCAAGGAGTACGGCTTCCTCGGCGTGGTGACCAGCGTCGAGGACCTGTCCGCCTCGGTCTGGCTGTGGCACCGCCGGAACGGGGATTTCGCTGTCACCAAGGTGATCGACATCCCGGCCGAGCCGGCCGCCGCCGACGACCTGCCGCCCGCGCTGCAGCCGTTCGGCGCGGTGCCGCCGCTGGTCACCGACATCGACCTGTCGGTCGACGACCGGTTCCTGTACGTGTCCTGCTGGGGCGTCGGCGAGCTGAAGCAGTTCGACGTCAGCGACCCGTTCCATCCGGTGCAGACCGGCTCGGTGCGCCTCGGCGGGGTGACCGGCCGGGTGGCGCATCCGTCGTTCCCGGACGAGCGCCTGGCCGGCGGCCCGCAGATGGTCGAAGTGTCCCGCGACGGCCGCCGGGTGTACGTCACCAACTCGCTGTACGGCGCCTGGGACGACCAGTTCTTCCCGGACGGCGTCGGCGCCTGGCTGGCGAAGATCGATGTGGACACCGAGAACGGCGGGATGACCCTGGACCCGCGGTTCTTCCCGCACGGCGACGAGTTCCGCGGGCTGCGGGTGCATCAGTCCCGGCTGCAGGGCGGGGACGCGTCGT
Organism: Actinoplanes sp.; assembly: GCA_035685405.1. Taxonomy (GTDB): domain Bacteria; phylum Actinomycetota; class Actinomycetes; order Mycobacteriales; family Micromonosporaceae; genus Actinoplanes. The sequence goes on from DASSAL010000405.1 coordinate 25,558, forward strand.
CCGATTCGTACTGCTTCCCGAGCTGATGGCCTCGCTTCGCTCGGCGGGCGCGGCGCCCCAGGGAGCCGGGCGCAGCGCATGAGCTGGGCCCACCTTGCGGCGCTGGCCGGGCTGGGCGCCTTCCACGGCCTGAACCCGGCGATGGGATGGCTGTTCGCGGTGGCCCGCGGCATGCAGGACCGCAGCCGCGGGGTGCTGCTGCGGTCCCTGCCGCCGATCGCCGCCGGTCACCTGGCGTCGGTGGCGATCGTCGCGGCCGTGGTGTCGGCCACCCGCTCGGTGGTCGCCGCGAACGTGGTCGGCATCGCCGGCGGCGTGCTGCGGGTCGGGTACGGACGGTGGCGGCTGCTGTCCGAACGCCACTTCCGGTGGGCCGGCATGCGGTTGTCGGCGGCCCAGCTGGCCGGCTGGTCGTTCCTGGTCTCCTCGGCGCACGGCGCCGGCCTGATGCTGTTGCCGGTGCTGGCCACCACCCAGGTGGCCGGGCACACCGGGCACCTGGCCGGCGCGCCGGCGGCGACCGGGGCGCTGACCGGCCTGGCCGCCGCCGGGGTGCACACCCTCGCCATGCTCGTGGTGATGGCCGCCTGCGCGCTGGTCGTCTACGACTCCATCGGCGTCAACGTGCTGCGCCGCACGTGGTTCAACGTCGACCGCCTCTGGGCCGCCGTCATGGTAACCACCGGCGCCCTAACCATCGCCCTCACCGCGTGACCCCTCCCCCCTTTCACCCGCGCGATCTTGGAGTTGTGGTGCCCCGCAAAAGCCACATCCGGCCAATAAGGGCAACCACAAGTCCAAGATCGCGGCAGCGGACGGGTCAGCGCGGGAACTCGACGGCTGCGGAGCCGCCGCCGCGGCGAGTGGGTTCGGCGACGGCGGTGACGCGGCCGCGCGGTCCGAACTCGATCGCGGTGGCCGCGCCGAGTTCGGCGACGTCCGGACCGAAGGTGTGGCCCAGCGCCTCCAGCGCCGGACCGTACTGCTGGCGGAAGGCCGGTTCGGCCTGGATGCCCGGCGTGTTGCGCTGCGAGGCGCGCGGCGCGGCCATCGCCTCGGGCAGCGTCATGCCCAGTTCCAGCCGGTTGACCAGGATCTGGACCACGGTGGTGATGATGGTGGCGCCACCGGGTGAGCCGAGCGCCAGGAACGGCTTGCCGTCCTTCAGCACGATGGTCGGCGACATCGACGACCGGGGACGCTTGTTCGGCCCGGGCAGGTTCGGGTCCGGTGCGTCGCCCTGGGTGGGCGTGAAGTTGAAGTCGGTCAGCTCGTTGTTCAGCAGGAAACCACGGCCGGGTACGACGATGCCGCTACCGCCGGTGGCCTCGATGGTGAGCGTGTACTCCACGACGTTGCCCCACTTGTCGCTGACCGTGAGGTTGGTCGTGCTCTGCCCCTGCCCGCCCGGGCCGCCGGCCGGTGCGGGCGTGCACCCGGAGGCGGTGATGTCACCGGGCGGCACCGGCTTGGTCAGCGCCCGCGCCGGGTTGATCTGGCAGGCGCGCTGCGCGGCCCAGCGGTCGCTGATCAGCCGCCGCAACTGCCACTGAGGAGTGTACGCGCCGACGTACCGGTTCCGGTCGGCGAACGCCAGCGCGGTGGCCTCGAGGTACGAGTGCAGCGTCTGCACCTCCGACGTCGTGTCCGAGCGCTCGATGATGTTCAGCGCCTCCCCGACCGCCGTGCCGCCGCTGGACGGGGTGGACATGCCGTACACGGTGAGCCCGCGGTAGTCGGATCGGGTCGGCTCGGGGAACCGCAGCCGGTAGTTCTTCAGGTCGGACGGGCGCAGGTCGGCGCCGCGGATCGGGTACGGCCAGTCGCCGATCGGGTCCTCGGCCACCGGCGGATCCTGCACGGTACGGGCGATGTCCCGGCCGATCGCGCCGCGGTAGAAGACGTCGGCGCCCTCGCGGGCGATCAGCCGATAGGTCCGGGCCAGGTCCGGGTTGCGCAGCACCGAACCGACCGCGGGCGGCGCACCGCCGGGCAGGTAGAGGTCGCTGGTCGCCTCGAACTGGCCGAACGCCGCGGCGTTGGCGGCCACCTGGGACTGGAAGGTGGCGTCCACAGTGAAGCCGTTCTCGCCCACCCGGGCGGCCGGTTGCAGCAGGCTGCCCAGCGACCGGGTGCCCCACTTGCGGGCGGCCGACTCCCAGGTGGCGACGGTGCCGGGGGTGCCGACGGACAGGCCGCTGACCCGGGCCTCGGCGAAGTCGTACGGCTGCCCGTCGGCCGGGTCGATGAACCAGTCCCGGGTCATCGACGCGGGCCCGGACTCG
>DASSAL010000406.1:0-10944 GCA_035685405.1 Actinoplanes sp.
ACGATGGCACCGTCCGGGCTGAGCGCGCACGTGGCGCCGGCCGACCCGGCGTCCGCGCCCAGCGGGCTGCCGGGAGCGGGGGCGCCGCAGCCGCCGGCCGCGCACGACGGCGACCGGGACGCCCCGAGCGGCCTGCCGCCCCGCCCGGCCGGCTGACGTCCCGGCCGCACCCGGACCGGCGGCGCCGGCCGGACCCCGGACAAACGGCGCTCCCGCATGCGGGGGCGCCGTTACGCGTCCGCGGGCGACGTCGCGCGACACACCACATGTTCGCGCCGATCGATGCGTTTGAAGGTGTGGCACCTGGGCAGTAACGTCGCCAGCAGCGCGGCGGTCCGGGCGGGCACCAGGGGCCAGTCGCCGCTGGGATCGTGCCGGGACCGCTGCCGGCGCAGTTGGGAGATGCATGCCCGCTCAGGATGACGTTCTCGAGGATCTGGACGCCGCTGCGCTCAGATACGCCGAGCGGCTCGGCAACGCCTCGATCGACGAACGCGGTGCGCTGCGCGACGAGCTGGCCCGAGACTGTCTCCCGTTCGCCAGCCGGCTGGCCCGGCGTTACCGCGGCCGCGGCGAACCCCTGGAGGACCTCGAGCAGGTGGCCCGGCTCGGCCTGGTCAAGGCGATCGACCGGTACGACCCCGGCCGCGGCTCGTTCACCGCGTACGCCGTGATCACCATCTCCGGCGAGATCAAGCGCCACTTCCGGGACAAGACGTGGGGCGTGCACGTGCCGCGCCGGATCCAGGATCTCAGCCTCGAGGTCGGGCACGCGTCGATGGTGCTGACCAACACCCTGTCGCGGACGCCCACGGTCGCCGAACTGGCCGACCGCCTGAACGTCACCGAGGCCGCCGTGCTGGAGGCCCAGGAGTCCGCCGCCGGGTATTCGCCGGCATCGCTCAACGCGCCGGCCGGCATCGACGGCGCGGGGGAGTTCGGCGACCTGCTCGGCGGCGCCGACGCCGACCTGGAACTGGTCGACGACAAGCTGACCGTGGCCGGCCTGCTGTTGCGCCTGCCGGCCCGGGAGCGCCGGATGCTGGCCATGCGGTTCTACGGCAACCGGACCCAGGCGGAGATCGCCGCCGAGCTGGGTATCTCGCAGATGCACGTGTCCCGGCTGCTGAGCCGGGCGCTGGCCTGGCTGCGCGAGGCGATGCTGAGCGACGGGCATCCGCGCTGGGAGGGCGGCGCCGTGCAGCCGGAACACGGCATGCGGGTCTCCGTGTCCGGCAGCGGCGGCGTGCTGACCGTACGGGTCAGCGGCGAGGTCGACCGGGACACCGCGGAACGGCTCCGGACCAGCCTGCGGCACGCCGTGACCAGGGCCACCGAACGCCTGGTCGTCGACCTGTCCGCCGTTCCGCTGATCGATGCCGCCGGTGTCGCGGTGCTCACCGATGCCGCGTCGGCCGCGGCGGTCGCCGAGATCGAGCTGACACTGGTCGATGCCCAGCCGTACGCCGCCCGTACCCTGGCCGTCTCCGGCCTCAAGCACCTGCTGACCCGCGCCGCCGACGACGGACCGGGAACACGCCCTTAGCGTTGCAGGGACGCCCACACCACCTTGCCGCTGGTGGCCGGCAGCCATCCCCAGGTGTGCGCGGTGGCCTCCACCAGGAACAGCCCCCGCCCACCGGGTGCCTCGGCCGGCACGTCGGCGGGCTGGACCGGCTCTTGCGGTGAGCCGTCCCGGACCGCGATGGCAAGGGAGAACTGGCGCAACGAGAGCCGCAAGGTCATCATCGTGTGCGCGTGGTCGACCACGTTGCTCACCAGCTCGCTGACGATCAGGCTGGCCGGCGCCACCAGGCGCGGAAGATCCCAGCGCAGGCACGCGTCGGTGGCCACATTGCGGGCCTGCCGGGCGGCGCCGGTGATCGGCAGCAGCTCGTCGGTGATGGTGGGTAGGGTCTGCCGGTCCTGGCCGATGTCCCGCCGCGCGGCGTCGGTGCTGGCGTACATCGGCAGCTGCCCGTACGCGCCGCTGCGCATCAGCCGCCGCCGCGTGGCCGGCTGCAGGCCGCAGAACAGGACCGGTGTCCCCGGCCAGCGGGCGGCCTGCCGCGCCACCGCGACGAACACCGAGAGCGCCAGCGGCTCCGCCACGGTCAGCTCGCTCAGGTCCACGAGCAAGGCCTCAGGCTGCTCGGCGAGGCATTTCAGCAGCCGCAGCCGCACCGGTGCGACATCGCGCAGCCCAAGGTCACCGGTGAGCGCGACGGACACCTCGTTGCCGTCACCGCCGACCGCCACGTTCACCGTCATCGTCAGCCCGACCTCCGATCCGCGAGCGGCGTTGCGGCTTACCCCAGGTCCGGACCGGCAAACGCCGCGCGTGGCGCCGGCGGTTCGCCCGGCTCCATCACGATGACGGCCCCTTCGCCGATCGCCGAGCCGTCAACGGCGCGCAGCGGCGTGCAGGCCACCCGGACCACGATCGGCCGGCCGCGCCGGTTCACCGCGTCGACGGACACCTCACCGGCCACCGCGCCCGGCCCGAGAGCGGCCCGGACCACCGGCCGGACCCCGTCGAACGGCAGGCCGATGTCCAGCGTGAGGAAGTGGTGCCCGAGCACCTCCGCCGACCGGATCCCCCAGAGGTCCTCGGCGCGGCGGTTCCACATCCGCACATTGAGGTCCATGTCGACCACCGCCACGCCGGCGTCCAGACTGGTCAGCACGGTCTCGAAAAACGCGTTCGCCTCGTCCAGCCGGGCCGAACTGATCCGCAGCTGGTCGTTCATCGTCTGCAGCTCGTCGTTGGCGGACTGCAACTCCTCGTTCATCGTCTCGAGTTCCTCGTTGGTCGACTGGAGTTCCTCGTAAGCGGCCTCGAGCTGCTGGTTGGCGTGCGACAGCTCCTCCTGGAGGCGGCGCGCGGCGGTCACGTCGTGGAAGATCACGTCGACCCCGAGCAGACTGCCGTCGGCGCCGTTCAGCGGGCTGACCTGCACTTCCAGATGCATGACGCGGTTGCCGCGCACGAACTCCACCTCGGATACGCGCAGCGTGCGCCGCTCCACCTGGGACTGCTCGACGTAGCGGCGCAGTTCCACCGGCCGGTACGACAGCTCCAGATCCTTGAGCGGCCGGCCGATGTCCCGCGAGGTCACGCCGAACAGCTTCTCCAGCTGCCGGTTGGTCAGCGCCACCAGACCGTCGGCGGTGAGCCCGAGCTGCGCCACCGGACTGGCCGCGAACGCCTCCTCGCGCAGTTCGTCCAGGCCGGTGACCTTGGGCTGGGGCGGGAGCACCGGGTCGCCGAACACCACGCCCGGATTCTGTATCAGCCGCGGCACCCGCCGGAACACCCGGCGTTTGATGTCCACGGGTGCGAACAGGCTGCCGTGGTTGAGCAGCATCTCGGCCTTGCCGAGGAACAGCACCCCGCCCTCGGCGAGGGCGAAGTGCAACCGGTTGAGGACCTTCGACTGCGTCTCGGCGTTGAAGTACATCAGCGTGTTGCGGCAGGTCAGCAGATCGATGCGGGAGATCGGCGCGTCCTGCACCAGATCGTTGCGCCCGAAGATCACCGACCGCCGCAGGTCCTTGCGGAACGTGAAGCGGTTCCCGGCCGGCTCGAAGTACCGCTTGAGCAGTTCCGGTGGCACGGCCTGCACCTCGCGTTCGCCGTAGGTCGCATGCCGGGCCTCGTTCAGCTGCTCTTCGTCCACGTCGGTGGCGTAGATCTTGACCTGGTCCCGGAACGCCTCCTCGCCGAGCACCTCGGCCAGCACCATGGCCAGCGTGTACGCCTCCTCGCCGGAGGCGCACCCGGCGGTCCACACCCGGATGGGCCCCCCGTCCTTCGCGGCGGCCATCGGTTCGAGCACCTCGCAACGCAGGTAATCCCACGCCTCGGCGTCCCGGAAGAAGCCGGTCACGTTGATCAGGATGGTGTTGAACAGCGCGGTGAACTCGTCCGGGTGCACCTGGAGGAAGTCCAGGTAATCCAGATAGCCGGTGATGCCGACCTGCGACAGCCGGCGATCCACCCGGCGCATCAGGCTGGACCGCTTGTAGCCGGTGAAATCGAATCCGCGCGCTTCCTTCAGATGGAGCAGCAGTGCCTCAAACTGCGGGTCGGTGGGTTGCATCGGCAGAGCCTTCCGGGACGCGCGGGTGCACCGAGAGGTTATCGCAGGTCGGATGCCGAGCTGGAGGCCGACGAGCCGAGCCGGGCGATCAGCTCGCGGATGGTGGCGCCGGCGGCGTCCGCGTCGTCGGCCAGGTTCTGGAACCGGCTGCCGCTGATGACGTTCCGCCCGGCCTGACGGGCCGCCATCCGGCGGCTCAGCGAAGACTTCTCCTCCAGCGCCCGCAACGCCATCCACAGCGCACCCTCGAGCGCCACCGCCTGTTCGTCCAGCAGGCTCTCGGGTGACCAGGCGTGCCCCACCCGGCAGCGGTACCGCGGCACCGGCTTGTCCTCGATCTGGAACAGGCCGCCGCCGCAGGCCGGGCATCCGTAGCCGGCCGGCGGTGCGGCCAGCGCGTCGGTGGTCACCGCGGTCAGCTCGGACATCGCCACCTCGGCGTCCAGCAGCGGGTCATGGTGGGCATGGTGCGCGTCGTGCGGTATGTCCATCGCGGCGATCCCGGCGAGGAGGCCGCCCAGCTTGGCGGCGGGGAGGACGTGGTCGGCGGCGACTTGGGCGAGCGCCGCCTCAGGCATGCCCGGATAGAGGGCGTCGGACGGTTCCTGCACCACCGTCGTGCCACCGCGGCCGGCGACGCTGGCCAGCCCGGCCGCTCCGTCGTCGCGCGAGCCGGAGAGCACCACGCCGACCGCGCGGGGCCCGGCAGCCCGGGCCACCGAGCGGAACAGCGGATCGACGGCCGGCCGGTGACCGTTCTCCGCCGGGCCCCGGGGGAGCCGCAGCCGGCCGGCGATCAGCAGCAGGTGATGGTCGTTGGGGGCGACGTAGATCCGGCCGGACCGCACCGGCTCGCCGTCCACGGCATGCGCGGCCGGCAGCGGTCCGGACCGGCCGAGGATGGCGGGCAGCGCGCTGGGCGAATCCCGCGGGATGTGCAGAACCACCAGCACCGCGCCGGGATAGTCCGGTGGCAGCCCGCCGACCAGCGCCCGCAGCGCCTCGACGCCGCCCGCGGAGGCGCCCACGGCCACGATGTTCCGGTGCTCGCTCACGCTTTCCCCAGGTGTGTCCACACCACTTTGCCGTCGGATACCGGCAGCACTCCCCACGATTCTGTCAGGTCCCGGACCAGCCGCAGCCCTCGCCCACCCGAGTCGCGGAGCGTGGGTTCGGCCGGCCGGGGGAGCCGGCGGCTGCCGTCGCGCACGGCCAGGCACATCCGCCCGTCCCGCAGCGCCATGGTGAACTCCATCGTGGTGTGCGCGTGCCGCACCACGTTGGCGACCAGTTCGGTGGCGATCAGCGCGGCGGTCGCCGCGGCGTCGCTGCGCTGCCAGGTCGTGCACGCCTGGTTGACCAGCTGCCGAACCTGCCGGCAGGCGTCCGGCACCGGTCGCAACCGGGCGCGGATCCGCGGGGGCCCGGGGTCCCGGCTCATCGCGGTCAGGGCCGCCTCGCAGCTGCCGGCGTGGCTGATCGACGGACAGGACAGGTGGGTGACGATGGCCGGGTCGCCGCCGCACAGCACGATCGGCACATCCGGCCACTCCGCCGTCGCGCACGCCACCTCGTCCAGCACCTGCAGGGCCGACGGCTCCCGGATCACCATGTCGCCGACGTCCACCAGCACCGCCACCGGATGCAGGGCGAGCAACCGGCCGACCGCCCGGCGGAGCGCATCCGAGGTGACCGCCTCCAGGTCGCCGGTGACCCGGAGGATCCCCGTCGGCAGGCCCTGCAACGGCCGGCAGACCAGCTGGCTGCCCAAAGCGCCCCCTCGATGACCCTCGCGTCGTGGCGTATCCCCCCGTGGTGCCCGGCCGGACGGGGCGGCAAACAAACCGCGGCGGCTACATCGAACGTCCCGCTTCCCGCCGGACCCGCTGGTAGAGGTCCAGGTAGGCGGCGGCCATCACGGCCGGGGTGAACCGCCGCGCCGCCTCCGCCCGGCACTGCGCCGGATCGACCACGGTGGCCTTGTGCACCAGCTCGCCCAGCGCCTGCTCGTCGTCGGTGAGCAGGCCGGTCCGGCCGTCCTCGATCAGCTCGGGCAGGCAACCGCGGCGGATGCCGACCACCGGTGTGCCCAGCGCCAGCGACTCCACCACGGCGGTGCCGCCCGGTTCGGCCCAGCGCAGCGGGAACAGCGCCGCCCGGGCGGTGGCCACCAGATCGTCCCGGTCGCGTCCGGTGACCGTGCCGACCCAGCGCACCCGCTGACCGTCCACGTGCGGCGCCACCCGGTCGCGCCAGAACACCACGTCCGGGTTCTGCAGCGCGGCCGGGTCGCGCAGCGCGGCGGCCAGGTCCGCCGGGCGGTGGTACGGGCCCACCGGGCCGGCCAGCACCAGGTCGAACCCGGCGCGGTGGGCGAGCTGCGCGGCCAGGTCCTGCCCCTTGCCGGGGTTGATCCGGCCGAGCACGACGACGTGACCGGATCTGGCGGCGGCCGGCCGCCGGTCCGCCCCGTCGGCCAGCGGGGTGGCCAGGTGCACATGGCCGACCGAGTGCCGGCGCAGGGCCTCCGGCGCCCGGGCCAGCTGGTCGGCGGAGACGCCGTTGACCCGTACCTCGGGTGCGTCGTACGTGCCGTACAGGTCAGGGTGTTTGGCCAGATCCCAGTGCAGCGTCTGGAGCACCGGACGGCCACTGCCGGCGTACGCGGTGAGCCCGGCCGCCTCCACGTGGTCGTGCACCAGATCGATGTCGTCGCGCTCGCGCAGCCGCCGCAGCACCGCGTGCATGTGGGCCGGCACGATCCCGTTGACCTGGTTGTACGGCCGCTGCAACGCGGCGAACTGGCCGTCGGAGAACACCGAGACGTACTCGTCGGCGGGCAGCCGGCTCGCGCCGACGGTGGCCAGCACCACCTCGACGCCGAGCCGGCGCAGTTCCGGCACCAGCGTGGCGATCACGTTCTCGATGCCGCCGTAACCGTGCGGCGGCACCGGCAGCCACGGACCCGCGTTGACCAGCACCCTCATGCCGAGCCCTCCTGGCCCCGCGCCCGGCGAACCCGCCCGGTCATGCCGGCACCACCGGGCGGAGCACGGCCAACGGCGGGCGTTCGTCCACTCCCGCGTCGGTCACCGCGATCTCGCGTTCCAGGTTGGGCAGCGCGTCCCGGCCACCGCGGCGGAACTGGGTCAGCACGGTGGACGGCGGCTGGTCCGTGGTGGCCAGGCCACTGCGGTGCATGCGGGACCAGGCGGTCACCATGATCTGCGCGGACATCCGGCCCAGCGCCTCGGTGCCCTGGTGCCGGTGCACCCGGCGACCCAGGTCCACCTGGGCCAGCGCGTCCAGCCCGACCAGGTCGAGCAGGTCGATCAGCATGGCGATCTCCACGCCGTAACCGGAGACGAACGGGATCCGCTCCAGCGTCCGGCGCCGGCCGGCGTACTCACCGGCGAGCGGCTGCACGACGCCGGCCAGTTCCGGCCAGAACAGGTTGAGCATCGGGCGGGCGCACAGCTCGGTGACCCGGCCGCCGCCGTCCGGTTCCAGGCCGGTCGTGCCGATCAGCGGGCGATGGTAGAAGCCCTTGACGAACTCCACCGACCGGTCGGCGAGCAGCGGTCCGAGCAGGCCGGTGACGAAATGCGGGCCGAACTCGCGTAGGTCGGCGTCCACGAAAGCGACCAGGTCGCCCGTGCTGGCCGCCAGCCCGGCCCAGAGGGCGTCGCCCTTGCCCTCCATCCGGGGCAGCCCGCGGGTGATGTCGTCCTGGCTGACCACACGGGCGCCGGCGGCGCGGGCCACCGCGACGGTCCGGTCGGTGGAGCGGGAATCCACCACCACGATCTCGTCGACCAGGTGTACGTGGTCGACCAGGTGCCGGCGGATCACCCGGACGATCGCGCCGACCGTGGCCTCCTCGTCCCGCGCCGGGATGACCACGCTGACCGTGGTGTCCTTCTTGAGCCGCGCCAGCTTGCGCGCCGGCCACTGCTCGGCCGTGCTGGTGCGGTACGTGGTCCAGGCCTCGACGATCGGTGAGACACTCGCGCTCGATTGCCGCATGGGCAAACCCCCCAGGTCGTGATCGTGTCCGACTCGCCGATTTTCCCCGCGGGATGGACGCCAATCTTTCGGGCAGATGACGAATCGGGACGCCATGTTTCGGGTCGCGGCCCGCGGAGAACCGGAACCGGAACCGACACAGGGAGGCGGGATGGCGGTGACCCGGATCGGGTTGGTAGGCGCCGGCGGCGTCGCGCAGCGGCATGCGCGGGTGTTGTCCGGGTTGCCGGACGTGCAGCTCATCGGCGTGACCGACGTGGTGCCGGCGGCGGCTTCGGCACTCGCCGAGGCGTACGGGGGACGGGTTTTCGGGGACGTGGGCGAGCTGCTCGACGCCGGGCCGGATGCGGTGTACGTGTGTGTCCCACCCTTCGCCCACGGCCCCGCCGAGCGCGCAATCATCGAGGCCGGAATCCCGCTTTTCGTGGAAAAGCCCATTGCGATCGATGCGGACACCGCCGATGAAATTGCCACCCTCATTGCACAGCGCAACGTATTGACCTCGGTGGGTCACCATTGGCGATATCTGGGTGTGGTGGATGAGGCCCGGGCGATCCTGCGGCACCGGCCGGTGCGGCTGGTCACCGGAGCATGGCTGGACAAGGTGCCGCCGGTGGCCTGGTGGCCGCGTGCCGACCGGTCCGGCGGCCCGGTGGTGGAACAGGCGGCGCACGTGCTCGACCTGGCCCGGTACCTGGCCGGTGAGGTGGCCGAGGTGTGGGCGGCCGGCAACGGGACGCCGCCTGAGGTGGCGGGCGCGGACGTCGACGGCGCCACCGCGGTGGCGATGCGGTTCGCCGGCGGTGCGGTCGGCACCGTCGCGGCCACCTGCGTCCTGGGCTGGAAGGAACGCGCCGGACTGGAGATCTACGCCGACGGGCTGGCGCTGTCGGTCAGCGAGACCGGCCTGGTGATCCGGGACGACGACGGCGGGCGGACCGTGCCGAGTGATCCGGACTCGGCCCGGGTGGCCGTCGACCGCGCCTTCGTCGCCGCGGTCCGGGGTGCGGAGCAGGACATCCGGGTGCCGTACGCGGAAGCGCTGCGGACCCACGCGCTGACTCTGGCGGTCGCCGAGTCGGCGGCCACCGGCCGGGCGGTCCGGCCCCGGACGGCGACGGCCGCCCATGCGTGAGCGCACCGTGGTGGTGTCCGCGCCCGGCCGGGTGGAGATCGCCGAAGAGCCGGGCGGACCGGTGCCGGACCGCGGGTTCCGCGCCGTCACGCTGGTCAGCGGTGTCTCCGCAGGCACCGAGCTGAGTTACGTCAAGGGCACCAACCCGGCCCTGCACGCCGGCTGGGACCCGGTTCTCGGGCTGTTCGGCGGGCCGGTGGCGGACCCGTTCCCGGTGACCCGGCTCGGCTACATGGAGGTGGCCCGGGTGACCGACAGCCGCACCCCGGCGGTGCCGGACGGCACGGTGGTGGCGATGACCTACGGGCACCGCACCGCGTACCGGGCCGACCCGCTGCGCGACCGGGTGGTGCCGCTGCCCGCCGAGCTCGATCCGCTGCTCGGCATCTACGTCGCGCACATGGGCCCGATCTGCGCCAACGGCCTGCTGCACGCGGCCGCCGACCTGTACGGCACGGACGTGCGCACGCTGGCCGACGGGGTGCGCGGCCGCCGGGTGGCGGTCACCGGCGCCGGGGTGGTCGGGCTGCTCACCGCCCTGTTCGCCCGGGTTCACGGCGCCGCCTCGGTGCTCGTCCTGGACCCGACACCGCAGCGGCTGGCGGTGGCCCGGGCGCTGGGACTGGACACCATGGACAGCACCGGCGACCCGGCGCCCGCGGTCAAGACCGCCTGGCGACACGCGGCCGACGACCGCGGCGCCGATCTGGTGTTCCAATGCCGCGGCCAGGCCGCCGCACTGCAGCTGGCGTTGCGTCTGCTGCGGCCCCAGGGCACCGTGGTGGACCTGGCGTTCTATCAGGGCGGAGCGGACCAGGTCCGGCTCGGCGAGGAATTCCACCACAACGGCCTGGGCATCCGGTGCGCGCAGATCGGCCGGGTGCCCCGCGGACTGGCCTCGGTGTGGGACCGCGAGCGGCTGTCCGCCGAGACGATCGGCCTGCTGCGCGCCGAGGGCGACGCCGTCCGCAAGCACCTGATCTCGGCGGTGGTGCCGTTCGACGAGGCGCCCGCGCTGCTGACCGATCTGGCGGCCCGCCGGCGTTCGGAACTCCAGGCGGTGATCGACTGCCGCTGAGCGGGAGCGGAGCATGCCGGCTCCGCTTCGCTCCGCGGCGATCGCGGGCGCGGCTACGCTCGATCCCGTGGACGGCAGACGGGTGGGACTTCCGGCGCTGTTCCCGTACCTCCGGATGCATCGCACCACGCTGGTCGTGGTCGCCGTGCTGTCGCTGGTGGCGGCCGCCGCCGCGCTGGTCCAGCCGCTGCTGATCCGCAGCGTGCTGGACGGCATCGCGGCGTCCCGGCCGATCGCCGGCGCGGTGGCCGTGCTGGTCGGCCTGTTGCTGGCCGGGGCGGCGCTCGACGGCGTTCGCACCTACCTGCTGCAGCGCACCGCCGAGGGCCTGGTGCTGACCACCCGGCGGCGGCTGGCCCGGCACCTGCTGCGGCTGCCGATCGCCGAGTACGACCGGCGCCGCACCGGCGACCTGCTGTCCCGGGTCGGCGCCGATTCCACGCTGCTGCGCGCGGTGGTCACCTCCGGCCTGTTCGAGCTGGCCTCCGGCGCGGTCATGGTGGTCGGCGCGACCATCGCCATGCTGGTCGTCGACCCGCTGCTGTTCGGGGTGTCCCTGCTCGCTCTGGCCGGCGGGATGACCGTGGCGCTCACGGTCTCCC
>DASSAL010000407.1:0-9769 GCA_035685405.1 Actinoplanes sp.
CGGCGAGCACCGGGATCTCCATCTTCATCGATTCCAGGATCACCAGCGTGTCACCCTCGGCGACCTCGTCGCCGGCGGAGGCCACGACCTTCCACACGTTGGCCACCATCTCGGCACGGATCTCCTCGGCCATGGCGCTGCGCTCCTTCGTCGACGGGCGGTGGTGAGCAGTATCCAATCATGGATCCTGCGCCGACTACGATCGGCGCCGGAAGAAAGGAGTCCACCATGGCGAAGAAGGCCCGTAAGAAGAAGGCGCGCAAGAAGAGCAGCGCCAACCACGGCAAACGCCCCAACAGCTGATGAGAAAGGCCCGGCGGACGCCGGGCCTTTCCGGGGTTATGCCAGGAACTCGCGCTTCTCCGCCTCGACGGACAGCTCGCGGAGCTTGAACCGCAGCCGCTCGCGCAGCTCCACCGGGGCCACCTCGTCGCCGCAGCAGCGCGCCACCAGCGCCTTCACCTCGTGCTCGATGCCGTACTCGTGCAGGCAGTCGGTGCAGTCGTCCAGGTGCCGCTTGATCAGCGTCCGGCGGTCCTCACTGCACTCCAGGTCGAGGTACAGGTATACCTCGGACAGTACGGCGGCGCAGTCTTCCTTCTTGTCGTCGTCGTGCATCGCCTCACGCCTCCTGCGGCTCGGAGGTCGGGCGGGTGATGCCGCGGTCGACGGCGTACTGCTCCAGCAGCCTGCGCAGGTTGCGCCGGCCACGGTGCAACCGGGACATGACCGTACCGATCGGCGTGTTCATGATGTCGGCGATCTCCTTGTACGAGAAACCCTCGACATCCGCGAGGTAAACGGCGAGCCGGAAATCCTCCGGCAGTGCCTGCAGCGCGTCCTTGATGTCACTGTCCGGCAACCGGTCCAGCGCCTCGGTCTCGGCCGAGCGCAGACCCACCGAGGTGTGCGACTCGCTCGAGGCGAGCTGCCAGTCGGTGATCTCCTCGGTCGGCGCCTGCACGGGCTGACGCTGCTTGCGGCGGTACGAGTTGATGTAGGTGTTGGTGAGGATCCGGTACAGCCAGGCCTTGAGGTTCGTGCCCTCCTCGAACTGGTGGAAAGCGGAGAACGCTTTCAGGAACGTCTCCTGCACCAGGTCCTCGGCGTCGGCCGGGTTGCGGGTCATCCGCAGTCCCGCGGCGTACAACTGGTCGACGAACGGCAGCGCGTCACGCTCGAAGCGCGCCCGCCGCTCCTCGGTTGTTTCGGTTTGGGCCACCCCAACCTCTCCCCTCGACTGCCCCGCCGAGGATACGGGTAGTGCCCATGGAACCGGTTCGAAAACCGCGGGTGTGCTGACGCTCACCGAGGAGGTGGTCTCGGCGGCGGGCCACTCGGGCGCCTTGAGCAGGCTCCGTACCCGACAGACCATTGCGGCTGGCACCTCAACCCCTTCCGACGGACAGCCTTCCGGGTGGTGTAACCGCCAATCCGCAAGTTGCATTCCGCTCAGCGACTCCAACCGTGGTCGCGCAGCCAGGCGAGCACGATGTCGGCGGTCCCGGTCAGGCCGGTACGCAGGTCATGGGTCGCGCCCGGCCGGACCGCCACCTGGACCACCACGGAGGGTTCCGGGACACCGAACGGGTCGCGGTCACCGTTCACCACCAGGGTCGGCACCGCGGTGGGCAGCTCCGTCGCCCGGCTCCGGTCCGGCCGCCCGGGCGGGTGCAGAGGGAACGCCAGGCACACCACGCCGGCGGCGCCCAGTTCGGCGGCGGTGCGACAGGCCACCCGCGCGCCGCTGGACCGGCCGCCGACCAGCAACGGCAGCCTCGTGCGCTGCTTGCCGACCAGGTGCCGGACCACCGCGCTCCAGGCCTCGTCCAAGTGGTGGGCCGGCGCCGGCGCCCGCCGCCCGGCCACCCGGTAGGGCTGCGTGACCCGGGCCACCCGGACGCCGGCCGCGACCGCCGCGTCGTGCACCCGGACGATGTCCGGCGCGGTCACTCCGCCGCCGGCCCCGTGCCCGAGGACCAGCAGGCTGATCGCGGCCCCGACCGGGTCGGTGATCTGGACCTCCGCCGGTCCGCGGGGGGTGTCGACCGTCAAACTCCGCACGGTCCCATTGTCGCGCCGATCACGGGTCCTTCTCGGCCGGGCCTGCCTGCCGCCTTCTCCTCGCCTCGGCCTGCTTGCCGCCTCGCGCTCGGGCCTGCTTGCCGCCTTCTCCTCGCCTCGGCCTGCTTGCCGCCTCGCGGCCGGGTCCGATTTGTCCTTCCCCGCTTGCTCCATCGCGGCCGGGCCCGTTCGCCGCCGCTCCCCCTTCCGGCCGGTCCGGTTATGGAATCACTGGCATCAGCGTGAGCAGGCGGCGGTCTTCCTCATCCGGTCCGTCGTCCACGGCGTTGCCGTTCGGCTGGACGCGTTCCCGCCAGGCCACCAGCATCGCCCGGCGCTCGCGCGGGGTGGTGCCGCCCCAGACGCCGTGACAGTCCCCCACGCGCAGCGCCCAGGCCAGGCACGGCCCCTGAACGTCGCAGCGGCCGCACAGCGTGACCGCGCCGTCCGACGGCTCGTTTGGAGCCGGGAAGAACGTCTCCGGGTCGACGTTGCGGCAGGCTCCGCGAGTGCGCCAGGCCTCGTCGGCGTGCCGTTGCTCGATCGCGTCGAGCAGGCGCCGGTCGCATCGTGCGATGGCCACCTCGTGCGGACGCGGCATGCGTGCCCGTGTCATCTGCCCACCTCCCCCGTGGGACCGGTCAATCCCGTGGTCGCGCCGTCCGCACCGTGCGGACCGGCACCACACCGGCGGTGGTTTGTATCGCAGGAGACAAGATCAGAGCAAGGGGGTACGTCGATCTCAAAACAGAGTTTGCTGATTAGCTGCCGGACAAAGCCACCTAGAACAGCTGTTCCTGAACGGGCGGTGTGATCAACTCAGGACCGTTGTTGCGGACGTTGCCGACGTCCGGCCGCACCGCGCGGATCTCGATCATGTCGAGCTCCGCCGGTGTCATCGGGCGGAGCAGATCGGCCGGGTCGCCACCGCCGGCCAGCCAGTCCGGCCACCGGTCGCGCGGCAGGATCAGCGGCATCCGATGATGCACCCGGGTCAGCCCGCCGAGCGCCGCCGTGGTGACGATGCTGCAGCTGAGCATCGCATTGCCGGACATCGCCCAGAGCCCGGCGAACGCCAGCGGCGCACCGTCGAGCGGCGTCATGAAGTACGCCTGCTTGTGCTTGCCGGCGCCGGTCCACTCGTACCAGCCATCGGCCGGCACCAGGCAGCGGCGCCTGGCGAAGGACGGCGCGAAGGCGGGCGTGGTCGCTACGGTCTCGGCCCGCGCGTTGATCATGCGGGCGCCGGCCCGCGGATCGGTGACCCACGGCGGAACCAGTCCCCACTTCGCCGTGTCCAGCACCCGGGCCGCACGCCGCTGCGAGACCCGAACCAACGGCACCGGATCGGTCGGCGCGACGTTCCAGCTCGGCTCGAAGCCGTCGGTCACGTTCACCGCGTCGAAGAGGATGCTGAGATCGGTGTCGCTCCGGGTCGTCGCATACCGCCCGCACATGTCCGCGACCTTACGCCGATCCGACCGGTTCCCGCCGTCCCCCGGCAGCGCCGTCCCCCGGCAGCGCCGTCCCCCGGCAGCGCCGTCCCCCGGCTGCGCCGTCCCGACCCGGCTCGTCGGTCTCCCGCTCCCACCTGCGCGCTTCCGCCACCCACCCGCGCTCCCCGCCGGGCCACCGCCACCCGCCCCGAGCCACCGCCATTCGCCCCCGCTCCCCGCCGGGCCACCGCCACCCGCCCCCGCTCCCCGCCGGGCCACCGCCACACCTTTTGCTTTCCCGCCGGGCGGGATCGCGCCGCTGATTTGTCGTACCCGACCGGCAGAATGACCCCGTGACCCAGTGGACCGCACCCCGAGCCGCCGGACCCGTCACCGCCACCGTGCGGCTGCCGGGCTCCAAGTCGATGACCGCCCGCGCCCTGGTGCTGAGCGCCCTGGCCGGCGGACCGTCCCGGATCCTCCGGCCGCTGCGGGCCCGCGACACCATCCTGATGGCCGACGGGCTGCGAGCCATGGGCGCCGACATCACCACCGACGATGACGACGAGTGGCTGGTCACCCCCGGCCCGCTGCGCGGCCCGGCGCAGATCGACGTGGGCCTGGCCGGCACCGTCATGCGGTTCGCGCCGCCGGTCGCCGCGCTGGCCGACGGCCCGGTCACGTTCGACGGCGACCCGCACGCCCGCAACCGGCCGCTGCGGCCGATCGTCGACGCGTTGCGGGCCTTGGGCGCGGTGATCGACGCCGCACCGACCGGCGGGCTGCCCCTGACCGTGCGCGGCGCCGGCCTGCTGGACGGCGGCGAGACGGTGATCGACGCGTCGGCGTCCAGCCAGTTCGTCTCCGGGCTGCTGCTGTCCGCGCCACGGTTCACCAAGGGCCTGGTGCTGCGGCACCAGGGACCCCCGGTGCCGTCCGCGCCGCACCTGCGGATGACCACCCACATGCTGCAGGCGGCCGGCGCGGTGGTCGACGACAGCATGCCGGACGTCTGGACCGTCCAGCCGGGCGTCCTGCACGGCCGCACCTGGGAGATCGAGCCCGACCTGTCCGGCGCGGTGCCGTTCTTCGCCGCCGCCATGGTGACCGGCGGCGCGGTCACGCTGGCCGGCTGGCCGGCCGACAGCTGGCAGCCGATCGACCGGCTCACCGAGCTGCTGACCAGCCTGGGCGCACTGGTGGCCCGCAGCGAGGCGGGCCTGACCGTCCACGGCACCGGGGTGCTGCACGGCATCCGCGCCGACCTGTCCGAGGTGAGCGAGCTGACCCCGGTGATCGCCGCCTTGGCCACGCTCGCCGACGGGCCGTCCGAGCTGCGCGGCGTCGAGCACATCCGCGGCCACGAGACCGACCGGCTCAGCGCGCTGGCCACCGAGTTGGGCAAGGTCGGTGCCACCGTGGTCGAGCACCCGGACGGGCTGGAAATCACCCCGGGCCCGCTGCGCGGGGCCGTGATCGAGACGTACGCGGATCACCGCATCGCACACGCCGCGGCGGTTATCGGCCTGGCCGTCGAGGGCATCCGGCTCAGCGACGTAGCGTGTACCTCGAAAACCTTGCCCGAGTTCCCGCAGCTCTGGGCCGGGCTGACGGCCGGCTCCCCGGGGTGAGCGGCGTGGCCTTGCCGGCCGGCGCCGTGGTCCCCGGCGGCCGACGGCCCGGAGGCAGCCGCGGACCGGCCGGCGCCGCGACCCGCGGTGACGATCGGCCCGGACGCCGCTCGGGGCCGGCCGGCGCCGCGACCCGCGGTGACGATCGGCCCGGACGCCACTGCCGGGTGCTTGCCGAACACGAGGAGCTGAGCCCTGCCGGCGCGTAAACGCGAATACGACGAAGACGACGTCCGGATCCGCCCCGGCCGATCGTCGCGGCCCCGCACCCGCACCCGGCCGCGGCACGACGACGCGGTCGACGCCCTGGTGATCACGGTGGACCGCGGGCGGTACGGCTGTGTGCGCGAGGACGCCGACGACGAGGACACCGTCATCACCGCGATGCGCGCCCGCGAGCTGGGCCGCAAGTCGGTGGTGGTCGGCGACCGGGTGGCGCTGGTCGGCGACACGTCCGGCGCGTCCGGCGCGCTGGCCCGGATCGTGCGGATCGCCGAGCGTACGTCGGTGCTGCGCCGCACCGCGGACGACGACGACACCACCCCCGAGGGCCGGCTGGAACGGGTGGTGGTGGCCAACGCCGACCAACTGGTGATCGTCAGCGCGCTGGCCGACCCGCCGCCCCGCACCGGCTTCATCGACCGGTGCCTGGTGGCCGCGTACGACGCCGACATCGAACCGCTGCTCTGCCTGACCAAGGCCGACCTGGCCGGGCCCGAGCAGGTGCTGGACTACTACGCCGAGCTGGACCTGCCGTACGTGCTGGTGCAGCCGGACAGCGACCTGAGCGAGGTGCGCGAGCGGCTGGCCGGCCGGATCTCGGTGCTGGTCGGCCACTCCGGAGTAGGCAAGTCGACCCTGGTGAACCGCTTGGTGCCGGACGCGCTGCGGGCGGTCGGCCGGGTCAGCGCGATCGGCAAGGGCCGGCACACCTCGACCAGCGCGGTGGCGTTGCGGCTGCCCCGGATCAAGCGGAAGGGCGACCCGGGCTGGATCATCGACACGCCCGGCATCCGCAGCTTCGGGCTGGCCCACGTCAGCGCCGAGAGCCTGCTGCACGGCTTCCCGGACCTGATCGAGGGCACGCTCGAGGACCAGCCGAACTGCGGCCACACCGCGGCCGACCTCGGCTGCACGCTGGACGCTTGGGTGGCGGCCGGCAAGGCCGACCCGCGGCGGCTGGCCTCGTACCGGCGCCTGCTCGCCTCCCGCGCCGGCGAGGGCGACCCGCGCGATCAGGCCGCCGAGGAGCTACCCGAGGGCTGACGCCGTCCGGCCGGCGCGGCCTGCGTCGCCAAATCCTCGCCAGTCAACCGCGCACTCAGGCAGCCATCGCAGCACCGTCAGCCCCACCGACGGAGCGCCTCGCCCGCCCCACCACGCAGGCAGGCAGCCTTCGCACCACCCGTCGCAACCCAGCCCCGCGCCACCCGGTCAGCGCGCCGAGCGGGCGCGGGACCGGGTGCCAGACGATCATCGGCTAGGTTGCCGACATGGCCGGTTATGCCGACGATCTTGCGCTCGCCCACCTTCTCGCGGACACGGCCGACTCCATCTCGATGGCCCGGTTCCGCGCCCTCGATCTGCGGGTCGAGTCCAAGCCCGACCTGACGCCGGTCTCCGACGCGGACACCGCGGTGGAGAAGGCGATCCGCGGCACCCTCGCACGCGCCCGCCCGCGGGACGGGGTGCTGGGTGAGGAGTTCGGCATGTCGGCGGCGGCCAAGGGCGCCCGGCACTGGGTGATCGACCCGATCGACGGCACCAAGAACTTCGTCCGCGGCGTACCGATCTGGGCCACCCTGATCGCCCTGATGGACGGTGATACGCCGGTGGCCGGGCTGGTCTCCGCGCCGGCGCTGGGCCGGCGGTGGTGGGGCGCGATCGGGCACGGGGCATACGCGGGCAAGCACCAGCGTGCGGCCGCCCGGATCCAGGTCTCCAAGGTCAACCGGCTGGCCGACGCCTCGTTCTGCTACTCCAGCCTCACCGGATGGGCGGAGAGCGGCCGTCTGGAGCCGATCCTCGACATCATCCTGCAGGTGTGGCGGAGCCGGGCGTACGGCGACTTCTACGGCTACATGCTGCTCGCCGAGGGTGCGCTGGACGCCATGGTGGAGCCGGAGCTGTCGCTGTGGGACGTGGCCGCGCTCATCCCGATCGTCACCGAGGCCGGCGGGACCTTCACCGACCTGGACGGCCGGACCGGTCCGGGCGGCGGCAGCGCCATCGCCACCAACGGTCTCCTGCACGACGATGTGCTCACCCGGCTGACGCACAGGAAGGCCGGATTCTCCGCCGGGTAACGGTCTATTCTCGCCAGGTGGTGTCCCCGGGCTGGTTCTTCCTCGCGGCGATGATCGCCTTGTACGGGGTAGCCAATCTGCTCCAGTCGGCGGCCGCCGCCCGGACCACCGTGCATCACACGTTCGACCCCGGACTGCTGCTGCGGCTGGCCAGCCAGCGCACCTACCTGCTCGGCATCGGCTGTCAGCTGCTCGGGTTCGTGTTCGCCTTCCTGGCCCGGCGCGACCTACCGCTGTTCCTGGTACAGGCCAGTGTGGCCGCTGGGTTGGGTGTGACCGCGCTGCTCGGCGTACTGATGCTCAAATGGGCCCTGCCCCGCGCCGAGATCACGCTGCTCGGGTTGCTGTTGTTCGGCATCACCGCGCTGGTGCTGGCGGCGCAGCCGGCGCATGCGCGCCCGCTGGGCACGCCCGGCGTCGTGGGTCTCGCGGTGGCGGCCGCAGCGCTCGCCGTGGTCGGTTTTTTTGCGGCACGCCTGCACGGCGCACCCGGATCGGTGGTGCTGGGTTCGCTGGCCGGCATCGCCTTCTCCGCCGCGGCCATCGCCGCCCGGCCGCTCGCCGGTGAACACTCGATCGCCGGCATCTGCGCCAATCCGCTGCTCTACCTGCTGGTGGCCCACTCGATCGTCGGGCAGTTGCTGCTCGGCCTGGCGATGCAGCGCGGCTCGACCACCGCAGCGGTGGCCGCCATGGACGCGGCCGGCGCCGTGCCCGCCGCGGTGGTCGGCCTGCTGCTGCTCGGCGACCAGATCTGGCCCGGCCGGGAATGGCTGGCGGCGGTCGGTTTCATCGCCACGCTGGCGTCGGTGATCGGCCTGACCCGGTACGCCGAGCCGCAACACCATCACGCCACCGCCACGAGCGGCAAACATGCGGCCCGGCGACCAGAAGGCGCGCGCCTGCGCACGGCCGGCAGCAGCCGCTGACACCGGCACCGCCGCGGTACGCCACGGCAAGCCGCCCGCCCGGCCCAAGCCGCCGCCCGTCATCGCCCGAGCGCCGGCAAAGCCACTGGAGCCGTCCCGCCCCTCCCCCGACGCACCGGCACCACGACGCTCAGTCCTTTCTTGCGTGCATGAGCTTCCCCCGACGGGGTACATCGTGACCATGCCCATGGTGCGCTTATGTCCCGATTAGCGGCAAAAGGGCGTCGCACGGACGGCACCCCGGGTCCTTTCGCCGCGCCCAAAATGCGAGGCCGGGACACGTTATGCACAATGGAGCGATCATGCCGAGCGAGGTTGCACACCGGGTGGACACCGAGGACGGGTATCCCGTCGTCCAGCTCGCCGGGGTGCTGAACGAGGACGCCGGGCCCGGTGTGCGGTCGGCGCTGCTCGCCGTCCTCGCCGACCAGCCGGAAGCCGTGGTAGTCGACGTCTCCGACCTGCGCCTGGCCGACACGCAGGCGGGTGCTGTGCTGCGCGAGGTGGCCGGTGACAACGCGGACTGGCCGGCCGCGCACATCGTGCTGAGCGCGGGCCGGGACTCCAGCGGGTGGCTCTTCACCGGGCTGCCGGTCTGGCGCGACCGCGCCGAGGCGCTGGCCGATCTGGGCGCGCCGGACCCGCAGCTCCGGATGACCGTGGACCTGGAACCGGTGGTGGGCGCCGCCCGGCGGGCCCGCGAGCTGGTCACTGAGGCGTGCGCCCGGTGGGACACCCCCGAACTGGCCGGTCCGGCCTGCATCGTGGTCACCGAGATGGTCAACAACGTGGTCGCGCATGCCCGTACGCCGATGACCGTGCTGGTCGCCCGGCAGGGTGACGGGATGAGTGTGGCGGTCCGGGACTACAGCCCGACCGCTCCCCGGTTCACCGGCGAGCCGGTGCCGCCCACCTCGCACGGCGGGCGGGGCCTGTTGCTCATCGACTCGGTGTCGAGTCGCTGGGGACACCTGGACGTGCCCGGCGGCAAGGTGGTCTGGGCGCTGCTGCACGACGAGAAGGACGAGCCGCGACCGGCGGTCGGTGTTGGCGACCGGGCAGGAATGCGGGGCCGCTACCGCGGGTAGATACCGGTCATGCGAGACGACAACTATCCGTCCGAGGTGACCGATCCGGAGGCGTCCGGACTTCCGGACACCGCGGATGACGATTCGACCGCGTACGACGAGGTGGACAGCCCGCGCTGGGCCGACGGACCGGATCCGGCGGCACTGCCCGGCGTCGGCCCGGGCGGGTCGAACCGCTTCGGCGACACCGCCGAGGAGCAGCGTCAGGGCGAACCGCTCGACTACCGCCTGCGGCAGGAGGAGCCGGACTTCGGCGCGGAGGATCCGATTCCCCCGCGCCGCGACCCGATCGACTAGACCGTGGACGACCCGGAG
>DASSAL010000408.1:0-23866 GCA_035685405.1 Actinoplanes sp.
TCCGCGGAGCCCAGCAGTTCGGTCATGACCCCTCCTCAAAACGAGCCGTTGCGCTCACCCGAGCCCGAGACGGCGTGCGGCCCGGCCGGCCGCCCTCCGGTCCGGCACATCGAGTTTGCGGAGCAAGCTCGGGACGTCAACGGACGCGGTCTTCGGGCTCATGGAGCGCCTCGCCGGCGGCGAACTCCTCGACCAGGCGGGTCTTGCCGATGCCGGCGTCTCCTGCCACCGCGAGAGCGGCACGGGCACGGTCGGGCGCGGCCAGCAGCATGGTCAGCTGATGGCGACGGCCGATGAAGCCGGCGCTGCGGCGCGGCATGCGGACAGTATCGCCGCCCCGCCCCGGGCTGACGACGGGGTTTCGGGGCGATCAGCGCGACGCGGCCACCACGAGCCCCACCACACCGACGGCGGCGGGCAGCGAGGTGTACCCAGCGAGCAGCGCGACCGCGGGCGGGCCGGTCAGCGTGCCCACCGCGACGGAGGTGTAGGCCAGCCCGAGGACGGCCCCCGGGCTTGCGGTACCCAGCACCACCGCGGCCACGGCCGGGCTCACCGACACGAACACGCCGGCGGCGACACCGACCCCACCGCAGGCAGCCGGCCATGGCAGCGAGCGCACCCGTGGCCGCGGGCAGCACGCCGAGACGGTCGGCCACCGCCGGTGCGGCCTCACGGCCTTCCGCCAGCAGACCGGCTGCCCCTTCCGCGGCCACCAGGCCGAGCCCCGCCGCGTCCCGGCGTCGGTGGCCGCCACCGCCAGGAACGCCGGCGGCACGATTGCGGCGGCCGGCCGAGAACCGATTTGCCGAAGCAGCAAGAAAGGTGGTCACCATTGGCGGCGGTCCGGAAGCTGGTGGCATGGATGTCACGCACACCGAGGACGACGCCGCCCGGTTCGAGCCGGCGAGCTGGGACGAGCGGTACTCCGGCCCGGAGAAGGTCTGGAGCGGCGACCCCAATCCGCAGCTCGTCGCCGAGGTGGCCGGGCTGACCCCGGGCACCGCGCTGGACGTCGGCTGCGGCGAGGGCGGCGACGTGATCTGGCTGGCTCGCCGGGGTTGGACGGTCACCGGCGCCGACT
This sequence comes from Actinoplanes sp., assembly GCA_035685405.1. GTDB lineage: Bacteria > Actinomycetota > Actinomycetes > Mycobacteriales > Micromonosporaceae > Actinoplanes. The sequence goes on from DASSAL010000408.1 coordinate 1,085, forward strand.
TCTCGGCCAACGGGCTGGCCCGCGCCGCCCGGCATGCCGAACAGGCCGGCGTCGCCGACCGCGTCGACTGGTGGCAGATCGACGCCCGGGCGTTCGCCGTCGGCGGCCGGTCCTTCGACCTGGTCACCAGCCACTTCCTGCACCCGCCGGACGGTGGGATGGTGGACGTGACCCGCCGGCTGGCCGGCGCCGTCGCGCCCGGCGGGCATCTGCTCGTCGTCGGCCACGCGCCGTCCGAGGTGTTCACCCACCTGAGCGCCGGCCACCGCAGGGCAATGTTCGTCGCCAAGGATCTGCTGCCCGGTCTGCCGGACGGCTTCGAGGCGCTCGTGGTCGAGCAGCGGCCGCGGACCGTGACCCGCGACGGCGTGACCGTCGACGTTGACGACTCCACCCTGCTCGCCCGCCGTACGTCCTAGCCGGCGGAGCACGGCGGCGCGCACATCGGCGACCGTGCCCGCGGCGATCGGGGTGGTGGGCCCGCGCTCGTCCTGCTCAGCCGCTCGTCGGCGAGTGCCGCCCGGCATTCGCGCCAGAGGGATCAGGGGTCGACCGGTGTCCAGCCGACGAACTTGCCGGTCCGGCCGTCGCCGGAGGACCGGCCCCGGATCCGGCGGTGCACCCAGGGCAGGACGTGCTGGCGGTAGTAGCGGGTCTCGGCCAGCATCCGCCGGCCGCCGGTGAGCACGACCGGGTCGACGACGTGCGCGGCGCCCGGATGGCCGAGCGTGCTCAGCACCAGGCCGGCGACGCGCTGATGGCCGGCCGGGTTGAGGTGCAGCCGGTCGTGCGACCAGTACGCCGCGCGGCGGATCTCGGCGTCGCCGAACACGTTGACGAACACCATGTCGTACCGGGCCGCGAGGTCGGCCACGGCGGCGGTGAGCAGCGCTCCGCGCCGGCGTACGAGGCCACCGAACGGCAGCCGCTCCGACGGGTCCGCGCCACTGAGCAGCACCATCCGTACGCCAGCTCCGGCGCAGCACCGCACCGCCTGCTCGGTCAGGGCGATCAGCCGGCCCAGGTCGGCGGCCGGGCGCATCATGTCGTTGCCGCCGCCGTTGAGCGACAGCAGCGTCGGCGCCGGCGACAACGCCAGCGCGGCCGGCAGCTGCTCGCCGACGATCGGTGCCAGCAGCCGGCCGCGGATGGCCAGGTTGGCGTACTGCACCGTGGCACCGCGTGCGGCGGCCAGCCCGGCGGCCACCAGATCGGCCCAGCCGCGCACCGACCCGTCCGGCAGCTCGTCACCGACCCCCTCGGTGAAGCTGTCACCGATCGCCACGTAGCGCATCCGCGCCGTCCTCCGTCCCGCCCGCCACTTCCCAGGGCACGCTACCGGTGACACAGTCGGGGGCATGACCCGCACCGCGGTGATCACCGGCGGCATGAGCGGTCTCGGCGCCGCCGCGGCGGCCCGGCTGGCCGCGGACCGAGTCCGGGTGCTCACTCTGGACATCGCCGAGGGCGCGGACCTGCACGCCGACGTCACCGACCCGGCGGCGGTCCGCGCGGCCGCCGAGCGGGCCGGGCCGGTGGACATCCTGGTCAACTCCGCTGGGATCGTCGGCCCGGCCGCGCCGCTGTGGGAGATCCCGGTGGACGAGTGGGACCGCACGTTCGCCGTGAACGTGCGCGGCACCTTCCTCACCTGCCGGGCGTTCGTCCCCGGCATGCGCGAGCGCGGCTGGGGCCGGATCGTCAACATCGCCAGCATGGCCGGCAAGGACGGAAACCCGGCCATGTCGCCGTACTCGGCGTCCAAGGCCGCCGTGATCGGCTTGACCAAGTCGCTGGGCAAGGAGCTGGCCACCAGCGGGGTGCTGGTGAACGCCGTCGCCCCGGCGGTCATCGCCACACCGATGAACGCCGCCACCGAGCCGGCCGCGCTGGCCCACATCACCAGCCTGATCCCGATGAAACGGGTGGGCCGGCCGGAGGAGGTGGCCGAGCTGATCGCCTGGCTGACCTCCGACAAGGTCACCTTCTCCACCGGCGCGGTGTACGACATCAGCGGCGGCCGCGCCACCTACTGAAACGCCGGGCGGCGGCGCTCCTGGTGCCACCGCTCAGAGCGAGGCGGCCAGCTTCTGCAGGGCCTCGGCGGCACCGGCGGTCAGCGGATCGCCGTGTCCCGGCAGGATGGTCTGCACGCCGAGCGCCGCGAGCTTGCGCACCGACGCCGCGGCCTGCGTCTCGTTCTCGGTGTACCGCGGGTCGGCGCCGGCCAGGTCGGTTCCCGTGGTCCGCAGCGCGTCGCCGGCCACCAGCACGCCGGTGCCCGGGTCGAACACCGACACGTGCCCGGCGGTGTGCCCCGGCGTGCCGATGATCTGCAGGCCGAACACCTCGTCGCCGTCGCGGACCGGCTTCAGCGCCGGCGCGCCGATCGCGGCGACGTCGGCGGCACCGGCATACAGCGCCGCGGAGACCTGCGGCTGCACGTCGGCCAGACCACCGGCGTGGTCGGCATGCTTGTGGGTCAGGATGATGTGCCGGACCGCGTCCCAGCCGCTGCCGGCTGCCGTGAGGGCCGCCTGGATGGCGCCGGCCGAGCCGTCGGTGCCCAGGTCGACCACCGCCGCCTCGTTACCGCGGATGAGCAGGTAGGCCGAGACGAAGGACAGGTCCACCCGCCGCCAGTCGCCGGTGCCGCCGGGTTCGGCCGAGGCGCCCGCGCTCGCCGGCGCGGTGCTGGCGGCGGGCGCTGCGGCCGGGTCACCGGAGGAGGAACATCCCGAGACCGTGTGGAGGATCGAGACGCCGAGTACGCCGGAGCCGGCGCTGAACAGCAAACGTCGGGTCAGCCGGAAATCCTGCATGCCCATGCCTACCACGCCGGCCCGCTCCCGTACCCGAGACCGTGCCCGATCGGGTAGAGCACACCGGAGCCGTCCGCGTGCGGGATCGTCACCGGCAGCCGGCCGACCGGGTCGATCTCGCCGAACAGGACCCGGGCCAGCGATTCCAGCGAGGCCGCGGTGTAGCCGTACGTGGCCAGGTAGGTCGGTGCCCCGGCGAGGTACGCGATGTCGTACGGGTTGCGCACCCCGGCCACGACGACCGGTGTGCCGGTGGCCAGCAGCGCCCGGACCAGCGCCTGCTGCGCGGCGGCCGAAGCGGTGGGCTGCCCGGTGGTGGCGTCGATTCCGCCCGCGTTCATGGTGGACACCACCACCAGATCGCTGACCCCGGCCGCGGCGACCGCCCGGTCGATGGCCGCCTGCGCCGGAGTGGTGCCGGTCTCCAGCACCGTCACGGCGTGCCCGCGCCGGCCGATCGCGCTGCCCAGGGTGCTCGTGGTGGTCACACCCCAGCCGGTGACCAGGACGGCGCGGGCCGCGTCGCGCACCGGCAGCAGACCGGCGTCGTTGCGGACCAGCGTGGTGGTGCGGTCGGTGATGGCCTGCTCGTCGCGGCGGTGCTCCGGCGCGCCGACCACCCGGGCGGCCCGCTCGACGTCGACGAACGGGCGGTGGAACAGTCCCCGGGCCAGCTTCAGCCGCAGGATCCGATAGACCGACTCGTTCAGGCGCCGGGTGGAGATCTCGCCGCGGCGGACCGCGGTCAGCACGGCGGCGTAGGCGACGTCCATCTGCGGGGCGAGCACCAGTTGGTCGGCGCCGGCCTGCAGGGCGGCGACCGGCGCCACGTCCGGCGGGTAGGTGCCGGTCGCCCCGCCCATGTCCAGCGCATCGGTGACGATCAGCCCGTCGTAGCCCAGTTCGGAGCGCAGCAGACCGGTGAGGATCGGCCGGGACATCGTCGCCGGTGCGCCGCTGGGGTCGACCGACCGGACCACCACGTGCGCGGTCATGATCGTGTCGACGCCCGCGGCGATGGCCGCGCGGAACGGCGGGAGGTCGATGGCCGCCAGCTCGGCGCGGCTGTGTGTCACCTCGGGCAGGCCGAAATGGCTGTCCACGGCGGTGTCGCCGTGACCGGGGAAGTGCTTGGCGACGGCGGCCACCCCGCCGGCGTGATGACCGTCCACCTGGGCGGCCACCATGTCGGAGACCAGGCTCGGGTCGGCGCCGGCCGACCGTACGCCGATCACCGGGTTGGCCGGGTTGACGTTGACGTCGGCGACCGGGGCGTAGTTCTGGTTGATGCCGACGGCGGCCAGCTCGGTGCCGATCACCTCCGCCGAGCGGTGCGCCGCCGCCGCGGACCGGCCGGCGCCCAGGGCCATGTTGCCGGGCATCGCGGTGGCCGGCGCGGTGAGCCGGTAGACGACCGCGCCGCCCTCCTGATCGGTGGAGATGAGCAGCGGGATCCGGAGCCGCTGGCGCAGCGCGGCCGCCTGCAGCCCGTTGGACAGGGTGGCGATCTGCCGCGGGTTCTGCACGTTGTCCGGCCCGCGCCGGGCGTCGAAGTAGATCACGCCGCCCGGCTGGTACTTGTCGATCACCTGGGCCGGGGTGTCCACGCCGTAGAGCGCCTGGTTGCGGGCCGCCATCGCCGGTGACACGGCGCCCGCGTCCTGGCCGTACACCTCGACGACGAACAGCTGCCCGACCTTCTCGCGCAGCGTCATGTGCCGCATCATCGACACGATCCGGCCGTGCAGCCGCGGGTCGGGGCCGGGCCCGACCGGCGCCGCGGCCGCGGGCGCCGCGGCGGACGACAGCAGCACCCCTACCGAGACGGCGGCGACACCCAGCCGTCGCGCGAACCGCGCATGCATGACAACCTCCCCGGGCAAACGGCATCGACACAAGTCACTCTATGCCGTCTCCGGAGGTCAGCGGGTGGCTTCGCGGGACACTGGCGCTAGTCGCGGGGGGCGGTCCGCAGCGCCTGGAAGTACGGTTTCATCGCGGGGTAGTAGTCGTCGAAGGACGGTCCGGGCGTGCCGTCGCGGGCGGCCACCAGCTGATCCAGGTAGTACTCCCAGCCGGGACCGGTCTCGCCGATCTCATCGGTGTTCTCCAGGTGGTGTACGAACCGCAGTTCCGTCCGCCCGTCCTGCTCGCTGAGCTGCAGTTCCACGTTCCAGACCCCGTAGTCGTCGCGGGCGTACAGGGCCAGCCGGTGCGGCGGCTCGCAAGTCTCGATGCGCATCTCGATCCACGGCTGCTCCTCCTCGTACGCCATCTGCACCTTGATCGTGCGGCCCGGTGCCGCCTCGCCCTCCCAGCGGCCGAACCACCGTGCCGTCCGCTCCGGCTCGGTGACGCTGGCCCAGACGTCGTCAACCGGGGCCGGGAAGGTCCGGGTGAGGACCAGATCGGTGCCGAACAGGCGGCCGGTCGGTGTTCTGGTCATGCGGTGTTCTCCTTCGGGTGGTCCGCGGCGTCGCGGCGGCGGCGCTCGCGGCGGGTGCGGTAGACCTCGGTTTCCAGGGCGTCGAACCGGTGCTCCCAGCCGCCCCTGCCGGTGAACTGCGCGAGCCACGTGATCAGCTCGTCGAACCGGGACGGGTCCAGCTCATAGAGGCGTTGCCGGCCGGCCGCGGTGTCCCGGATCAGGCCGCTCTCCCGCAGCACCCGCAGGTGCCGGCTGACCGCCGGCCGGCTGATCGGGAACCGGTCGGCGATCCGGCCAGCCGGCAGCCGCTCCTCGCGCAGCATCTCGAGGATGCGGCGGCGCACCGGGTCGGCGATCGCCGCGGCCACGTCGTCCACGGCGAAAGCGTAACCGATGGGTTACGCGTGCGCCATCGTCAGCCGAGCAGCTCGCCCAGGGCGGCGTCGAAGACCTCGTGGTGGCGGTCCACGTCGCCCACCGTGGTCACCGGTGACATCAGCGCCATGTTGTGGAACGGGGTCAGCAGGACACCGCGGTTGAGCAGGTACAGGTGCAGGAAGTCCTCCAACTCGCCGTCCGCGCCGGCCGCCGACTCGGTGCCGGTGCGCGGCGCCGGGCTGGCGAACCGGTACTCCACCCGGGCACCGAGCTGGGCGACCGACCACGGCAGGCGGTACCCCTCGATGATCTTCCGTACGCCGGTGGCGAACGCGGTCGCGACCTCGGTCATGCCGGCGAACGCCGGTGCGGTCAGCACCTCCTGCAGCGTGGCTCGGGTGGCGGCCATCGACACCGGGTTGCCGGCCAGCGTGCCGCCCACCCCGCCCATGTCGATCAGGTCCAGGTCGGTGCGCCCGGTCAGCCGCGCGGCCAGATCGGCGGACAGGCCGTACGCCCCGACCGGGATGCCGCCGCCGATCGCCTTGCCGATGGTGACCACGTCCGGGCTCAGGTCCCAGGCGGCGGTGGCACCGCCGGGGCCGGCCGAGAACGTGTGCGTCTCGTCGTTGATCAGGTAGGTGCCGTGCTCCCGGGTCAGCGCCCGCACGCCGTCCAGGTATCCGGGCCCGGGCAGCACGATGCCGATGTTGGTCAGCGCCGGCTCCATCAGCACCGCGGCCACATCGCCGTACGCCAGCTCGCGGGCCAGCCCGTCCAGGTCGTTGAACTCGGCGACCCGGCTGGTCAGCGTCACGTCGCAGGGCGCGCCGACGTTGCCCTCGCGGCTGCGCGGCCGCCCGTCCGGTCCGATCACGATCAGCGACTCGTCCACCGACCCGTGGTAGCAGTAGCTGTTCACCAGGATCCGCGGCCGGCCGGTGACCGCGCGCAGCAACCGGATCGCCCACCGGTTCGCGTCCGTGGCGGTCAGCGCGAAACTCCAGGACGACAGCCCGAACCGGCGGCTGAGCTCGGCGCCCACCTCCGCGGCGTCCTCGGTCGGCAGCATCGTGCTGGCCCCGCCCAGCTCACTCAGCCGGCGGGTGACCGCCGCGACCACCGGCGCGGGGGAGTGCCCGGCCATCGCGCCGGTGTCGCCCAGGCAGAAGTCGACGTACTCGTGCCCGTCGACGTCGGTGACCCGGGCGTCCCGGGCCCGCGCCACGTACACCGGGTAACCGGCCGCGGTCTTGTTCATCCAGGTCATCGGCACCCGGCCGAACAGGTTTCCGGCGGCGGCGTAGGCGGCCGCCGACTTCGGCGTGCGGTCGGCGAAGGCGCTGCGCTCCCGCGCGGTCAGCGCCGCGAGCCGCGCCCGGTCGATGGTCGACATCTCCGGACGCTAGGAAGCCGCGCCCGGAGCTGTCAAGATTCCGTCATGCTGATCGACTTCGCCGCGCCCGTCACCGCCGACCCGGCCCAGGCCGAGGCGGCGGCCGGCACGGCGGAGCAGCTGGGATATGACGGTTTCGGCGCCGCGGAGACCCGGCACGACGTGTTCAGCACGCTGACCCTGGCCGCCCGGGCCACCACGCGGATCACCCTGCAGTCGGCGATCGCGGTGGCCTTCGCCCGCAACCCGATGACCGTGGCGGTGGCGGCCAACGACCTGCAGCTGATCTCCGGCGGGCGGTTCCAGCTGGGCCTGGGCTCCCAGGTGCAGGCGCACATCGAGCGGCGGTTCGCGATGCCGTGGAGCCACCCGGCCGCCCGAATGGAGGAGTTCCTCGGCGCGGTCCGGGCCATCTGGCAGGCCTGGGCCACCGGCGAGCGGCTGGCCTTCCGCGGCACCTTCTACCGGCACACGCTGATGACCGACTTCTTCAACCCCGGGCCCCATCCGTACGGCCGGCCGCCGATCCTGCTGGCCGCGGTCGGCGAGCGGATGACCCGGGTGGCCGGCCGCGCCGCCGACGGGCTGATGGTGCACCCGCTGACCAGCGTGCGGTACCTCACCGAGCGCACGGTGCCGGTGCTGCGCGAGGCGCGCCGATCACTCGACGACTACACGCTGTGCCTGTCGGCGTTCGTCGTGCTGGGCGACGACGAAGCCGCCCGGGCCCGCGCCGAGCAGGCCGTCCGGGCGCAGATCGCGTTCTACGCCTCGACCCCGGCGTACCGGGCGGTGCTCGAGACGCACGGCTGGACGGATCTGGCCGACCGGTTGACCGGGATGTCCCGCCGCCAGGACTGGGCCGGGATGGCCGGCGCGATCGACGACGACGTGCTGGACACGTTCGCGGTGTCCGGCGGCGCCGCCACCGTCGCCGCCGGCCTGCGGGAGCGGTTCGGCGGCGTGGTGGACCGGATCTCGTTCTACACGCCGTACCCGGTGGATCCGGCCCTGACCGCCGCGGTGGCCGCCGATCTGCGCGGTCACGGACCGCGGCCACGCTAGATCCGGCCCGGGTTACCGCTCCGGCGACGGACCGAGCCTGTCAGCGCAGTCGATCGAAGGGGTGCCCCACGTGTCCACACCGGATGAGGCAGCAATCACCAGGCTGGACACCGGAGTCCCGCACTCCGCCCGGCTGTGGAACTACTGGCTGGGCGGAAAGGACAACTTCGCCGTGGACCGGGCGGTGGCCGACCAGATCCTGGCGATGGTGCCGGAGATGGGTGGCGTCCCGACGGCGAGGCGGACCCCGAGCCGGTGCCGCACTTCGGCGGCCTGGCCCGCAAGCCCTGACCGTCAGCGGATCGGCACCGGCAGGCGGCCGGCAAGCTCCGCGGTGGTCGTCCCGAACGTGTCCAGCACCCGGACCCCGTCCGGCTCGATGGCGAAGACCGCCAGGTCGGTGTAGATCCGGCTGACACACCGCAGGCCGGTCAACGGGTACGTGCACTCCGGCACCAGTTTCGGCGAGCCGTCCTTGGCGAACAGCGCCATCATCACGTACACCGCCTTGGCCCCGATGGCCAGATCCATCGCCCCACCCACCGCGGGGATCGCGTCCGCCGCGCCGGTGTGCCAGTTGGCCAGATCCCCGCGCCCGGAGACCTGGAACGCGCCCATCACGCAGACGTCCAGGTGACCCCCGCGCATCATGGCGAACGAGTCGGCGTGGTGGAAGTAGGCGGCGCCGGGCAGCTCGGTCACCGGCTGCTTGCCGGCGTTGGTCAGGTCGGGGTCGATCCGGTCGCCGGTGGCCAGCGGGCCCATGCCGAGCATCCCGTTCTCGGTGTGCAGCACCACGCCGCTGCCCGGCTCCAGGAAGTCGGCGACCCGGGTGGGCTGCCCGATGCCGAGGTTCACGTAACTGCCCGGCGGGATGTCCCGGGCCACCCTGCGGGCCATCCCGTCCCGGTCCAGCGGTCCCGTCACGATGCCACCGCCACCACGCGGTCGACGTAGATGCCCGGGGTCACCACGGTCTCCGGGTCCAGCTCGCCGACCTCGACGACCCGGGACACCTGGGCGATGGTCAGGGTGGCCGCGGTGGCCATCACCGGGCCGAAGTTGCGCGCGGTCTTGCGGTATACCAGGTTGCCCATCGGGTCGCCGAGGTGCGCGCCGATCAGCGCCACGTCGCCACGGATCGGATATTCCAGCACGTAGTCCCGGCCGTCGATGGTGCGGACCTCCTTGCCCTCGGCCAGCGGCGTGCCGACCCCGGTGGGGCAGTAGAAGGCGCCGATGCCGGCGCCGGCCGCGCGCATCCGCTCGGCCAGGTTGCCCTGCGGCACCACCTCCAGCTCGATCTTCCCGGCCCGGTACAGGCCGTCGAAGACGTACGAGTCGGACTGCCGGGGGAACGAGCACAGCACCTTGCGGACCCGGCCCGCGGCCAGCAGCGCGGCCAGCCCGGTGTCGCCGTTGCCGGCGTTGTTGCTGACCACCGTGAGGTCGCCGGCGCCCTGCTCGATCAGCGCATCGATCAGCCGGACCGGCATGCCCGCCATGCCGAATCCGCCGATCAGCACGGTCGAGCCGTCCTTGATCCCGGCCACCGCCTCGGCCGCCGACGCCACCACCTTGCCCATCAGTCGTCCGTCATCTCGGCCAGCACCCGCTGGGCGATCCGGAAGGCGGTGTTCGCGGCCGGCACCCCGCAGTAGACGGCGGTCTGCAACAGCAACTCCTTGATCTCGTCGGCGGTCAGCCCGTTGCGCCGGGCGGCCCGGACGTGCATCGCCAGTTCTTCCTGGTGCCCCAGCGCGACCAGGGCGGTCAGCGTGATCAACGAGCGGCTGCGCCGGTCCAGCCCCGGCCGGGTCCAGATCTCGCCCCAGGCGTACCGGGTGATGAGGTCCTGGAAATCCGCGGTGAACTCGGTGGTGCCGGCGACCGCCCGGTCCACGTGTGCGTCACCCAGCACGGCCCGGCGCACCGACATCCCGGGGGCCAGGAGATGCTCCCGGATCAGCGCCGCCACCTCGGCCGGGCGCTCGGCCGGCGCCTGGTGGGCGGTGTCGTCCAGCACCACCAGCCGGCCGTTGCGGACTCCCTCGGCGATCGCCGCCAGACTCGACCGCGGCGTGGCCACGTCGTCGGCGCCGGCCACCGCCAGCACCGGCGCGGTGATCTCGCCCAGCCGGTCGCGCACGTCGAAGGTGGCCAGCGCGTCGCAGCCGGCCGCGTACCCGTGCCGGTCGGTGTCCCGCAGCGCGCTCAGCAGCGCCGCGCCGACGGCCGGCTCGCGGTCCAGGAAACCGGGGGAGAACCAGCGTTCCGCCGAGCCCTCCACCAGCACCGGCGTACCCTCGCGCCGGACCAGCTCGGCCCGGTCCCGCCAGCCCGCCGCCTCGCCGATCTTCGCGCCGGTGCAGAGCAGCACCGCGGACCCGATCCGCTCCGGCGCGTCGAGCAGGAGCTGCAGACCGACCGCGCCGCCGAACGAGGCACCGGCGTACCCGACCGGGCCCGGACCGACCAGCGCGAGCACCGCTTCGGCCAGTTCGGCGACGGTGAACGGGCCGTCCGGCGGCGGGCTGTGCCCGTGACCGGGCAGGTCCCAGGCGAGCACGTGGAACCGGCCGTCCAGCAGCTCCGCGCAGCGGCGCCAGAGCGTTTCGGCGGTAGTGCCCAGCGACGGGCCGAGCACCAGCTCCGGGCGGTCCGGCGCGTCCACCAGCCGGACCCCGACCAGCTCGGGCACGGTCATCGCCCAGCCTCCGCGGCCCGGGCCAGCGCGGCGTCGATGAGCGCATCGGTGGCGCCGCGGTACGGCTCGCCGGTGCGCCCGGTGAACCGTTGCTGCTCGGCGTCGATGCCCGGGCGGGCGGCGGCCAGCGTGGCGGCCATCCGGTCCGGATGCACCCGCAGCCCGGCGAGCAGGTCGGTGGTCTGGGCGGCGGCGACCACCGTCCGCCGGGCCAGCGTCCGCAGCGTCGCCCACTCGGCGTGCCAGGCGCCGTCCGGCCGCTCGTCCACAGTGGCCGCGGCGGCGGCGTGCAGCGTGGCGGCCAGCGGCGGACCGGCCAGCGCGGCCCGGCGGATCAGCACCGACAGCACCGGGTTCTGTTTCTGCGGCATGGTCGACGACCCGCCTCTTCGGATTCCTGGTTCTCCGCGCCGTCCGGAGGACCAGGCGCCGGTGGCAGCCCAGCCCTCGGACAGCTCACCGATCTCCGGCCGGGACGCCACCAGGACGTCGTTGGCGATGTGCCCCCACGCGTCGGTGCACCCGGCGAACGCGTCGGCGATCGCGGTCCAGGAGCGCGCCCGCGGTGCCAGCCCCAGCGATCCGGCGGTGGTCGCGACCAGCTCCAGTGCGCCCTGCGCCGACCCGGCCAGCGCGGCCGGCGCCGCCAGCGTGCCCACCGCGCCGCCCAGTCGCGCGCCGAGCGGCACGTCCAGCCGGTCCCGGGCGTCCAGCACGCCGGTCAGCCATCCGGCCACCTTGACGCCGAAGGTGATCGGCACGGCGTGCTGGGTCAGCGTCCGCCCGGCCATCGGGGTGTCCCGGTGCGTGGCGGCCAGCCGGGTCAGCGCCGCCACCTGGCCGGCGATGTCCGCCCGCAGCCGGGTGACCGTCTCGCCCAGGCACAGCGCCAGCCCGGTGTCCAGCACGTCCTGGCTGGTCAGTCCCCGGTGGATCCACTCGCCGGCCGGCCCGGCCCGGTCGCGCAGCAGCGCCACCAGCGGGATCACCGGATTGCCGCCGGCCTCCGCGTTGGCCGCGAGCCGGTCCAGGTCGTCCGGCCCGGCCAGCTTGGCCAGGTCGGTGTCCGCGTCCGCGGGGGCGATGCCGTGCCGGACCAGCGCGTGCAGCCAGGCCGACTCGACCCGGACCAGGGCGGCCAGCACGGCCCCGTCCGAGAACAGGTCGCCGCAGCGCTGGTCGCCGGGCCAGAGCAGATCACTCATGCGTGGCCGTACATCAAGAACACCGTCTCATGGTCACCCTGCAGCCGGACGTCGAAGACGTATCCCTGCGGATCCTCGGTGGCGATCAGGGTGGCCCGGCGGTCCGGGTCCAGGCTGCTGAGCAGCGGATCGCTGTCCAGGGCCGGGTCGCCGGGCAGGTACGCGCGGGTGAACAGCCGGTCGGTCAGGCCGCGGGCGAACACGGTGATCGCGAAGAACGGCGCCCGCCCCGGCCCGGTGGCACCGGGCCGCAGCGTCGCGAACGAGTACCGGCCGGCGCCGTCGGTCGGGCACCGGCCCCAGCCGGTGAAGGTCCAGCCGTCCCGGCGCAGCGAGCCGGGGCTCCGCACCACCCGGCCGTCCGGATCCGCCTGCCAGATCTCCAGCATCGCGTCCGGCACCGGCTCACCCTTGCCGTCCAGCACCAGCCCGTGCAGCCGGATCGCCCGCGGGTGCCCGGGCGGCACCAGGTGCCCGTCGCCCCCGTACGGCAGCGCGAAGTGGAAGAACGGCCCGATGGTCTGCCCCGGCGTGGTCACGAGGGGTCCTCCTCCAGCGGCGTGCGGTGCGAACCGCTCAGCACGATGTCCCACCGGTATCCGGTGTTCCACTCCGGCGAGCTCAGATCATGGTCGTACGTGGCCACGAGCAGGTCCCGGGCCTTCGGGTCGGTGATCGACTGATAGATCGGGTCGAGCGCGAAGAGCGGGTCGCCGGGGAAGTACATCTGGGTGATCAGGCGCTGGGTGAACTCCGTGCCGAACAGCGAGAAGTGGATGTGCGCCGGCCGCCAGGCGTTGCGGTGGTTGCGCCACGGGTACGGGCCGGGCTTGATCGTGACGAACCGGTACGTGCCCTCCGCGTCGGTCAGGCAGCGCCCGATCCCGGTGAAGTTGGGGTCCAGCGGCGACGGATGCTGGTCACGCTTGTGGATGTACCGCCCGCCGGCGTTGGCCTGCCAGATCTCCACCAGCTGGTGGGCCACCGGCCGGCCGCCGCCGTCGGTGATCCGGCCGGTCACCACGATCCGCTCGCCGATCGGCTCGCCGGTGTGGTGGATGGTCAGGTCGGCCTCCAGCTCACCCACGTCCGAGTGACCGAAGCACGGTGCCCACCGCTCGATCTCCTCCGGATCGGCGTGCTGCAGGTCCTTGGTGGGGTGGCGCAGCAGGCTGCTGCGGTACGGCGGATAGTCCAGCCGCGGCTGGCCCACCCCGGTGCCGGCGTCGGCGGCCTCGTGCGCGGCGATCTCTTTGCTGATCGCCTCCTGCGTCTCCATCACGCCCGAAGGTTAGGCAGCCGGGCCGCCGATGAGCGACACTCGACTTCCATCCAGCGGAAGGCGGGACGGTGGCCGGGAACAGCGCCAGACCCCAGGTGAGCGTCACGTCGCGCGTCCTGGACCTGCTCGGCGCGTACGACGAGGAGCACCGCAGCCTGACCCTGAGCGCCCTGGCCCGCCGCGCCGGGCTGCCGCTGGCCACCGCGCACCGCCTGGTCGCCGAGCTGGCCCGGGCCGGCGCGCTGGTCCGGCAGCCGTCCGGCGAGTACGTGATCGGCCGCCGGATGTGGGACCTGGGGCTGCTCGCCCCGGTGGAGACCGGGCTGCGGCACGCGGCCGCGCCGTTCCTGCACGACCTGTACGGCGCCACGCTGGCCACCGTGCACCTCGCCGTCCGCGACGGCACCACCGTGCTGTACCTGGAACGCGTCGCCGGGCACTCCTCGGTGCCGGTGGTCAGCCAGGTCGGATCCCGGTTGCCGATGCACGCCACCGGGGTCGGCAAGGTGCTGCTGGCACACGCGCCGGAGGAGGTGCAGGTTGCGGTGCTGGGCCACCTGACCCGGGTCACGCCGTACACGGTGACCCAGCCGGGCCGGCTGCGCGAGCAGTTGCGCCGGGTGCTCGCCGACGGCTACGCCACCACCCACGAGGAGATGAGCCTGGGCGCGTGCTCGGTGGCCGTGCCGGTGCACGGGCCGGACGGCGAGGTGGTCGCGGCGGTCGGTTTCGTGGTGGCCGACCTGCGCCAGCGCGGCCGCCTGGTGTCGGCGCTGCAGGTTGCCGCCCGGGGGATCACACGCAGCCTGTGACTTCCGCCCAGCGGAAGACCGCGCTTGCCCGCGAGTCGGCGTGGCCGTTGAGTGACGGCATGCGCACCCAGGTGGCCATCATCGGAGCCGGCCCGGCCGGCCTGCTGCTCGCCCACCTGCTGGCCCGCGGCGGCGTGGACGCGATGGTGCTGGAGACCCGCTCGCAGGAGTACGTGGCGTCCCGGATCCGGGCCGGCATCCTCGAACACTCCACCGTGGAACTGCTCGACGCGGTCGGCCTGGGCGACCGGCTGCACGCCCAGGGATACGAGCACCGCGGCATCTACCTGCAGTGGCCGGCGGAACGCCACCACCTCGACTTCGTCGACCTCACCGGCCGCAGCGTCTGGGTGTACGGCCAGACCGAGGTGCAGAAGGACCTGGTGGCGCTGGGTCACCCGGCGATCTACGAGATCAGCGACACCGCGCTGCACGACCTCGGCACCGACCACCCGTACGTCACCTACACCGACGCCGCGGGCGCGCCGCAACGACTCGACGCCGACGTCGTGGTCGGCTGCGACGGCTCGTTCGGACCCAGCCGCGCCGCCGTACCGGAGGCCGCCCGGCAGTGCTGGGAGAAGGTGTACCCGTACTCCTGGCTCGGCATCCTGGCCGACGTCGCGCCCTCCACCGACGAGCTGATCTACGCGTGGCACCCGCGCGGCTTCGCGCTGCACTCCATGCGGTCGCCCACGGTCAGCCGGCTCTACCTGCAGGTGCCCAACGGCACCGACCTGGCCGACTGGCCGGACCAGCGGATCTGGGACGAACTGGCGGTACGGCTGGGACACGGCCAGGACGGCTGGCAGCTCACCGCGGGCCCGGTCACCGACAAGAGCGTGCTGCCGATGCGCAGCTTCGTGCAGACCCCGATGCGGTACGGCCGGCTGTTCCTGGCCGGCGACGCCGCGCACATCGTGCCACCCACCGGCGCGAAGGGCCTCAACCTCGCGGTCGCCGACGTGGCCCGCCTCGGCCCGGCGCTGATCGCGCTGCTCAAGGACAAGGACCCGGCGCCGGCCGACCGCTACTCCGACGACGCGCTGCGCCGGGTCTGGCGGTGCACGCACTTCTCCTGGTGGATGACCACCATGCTGCACACCGGCGACGACCCGTTCGACGCGCAGTTGCAGTTGTCCCAGTTGCGCTGGGTGGTCTCCAGCGAGGCGGGCGCCACCGGGCTGGCCGAGAACTACGCCGGCCTGCCGATCTGACCCACCGTCCCCGTCCACCGTCCCCTCCCCACCCCCCGCGATCTTGGAGTCGTGCTGACCGATATGCCGCTGCTATGGGCATTCGTTCCAGCCATAGGTCCAAGATCGGCGGCGTTGGCGGGGTCAGAACGGGTACGCCGGCAGGTCGCCGCGCAGGGTCACCCACTGGGTCTCGGTGAACGCCTCGATGTTGGCCTGCGGGCCGCCGTGCCGGGCACCGGTGCCGGACGCGCCCAGCCCGCCGAACGGCGCCACCGCCTCGTCGTTCACCGTCTGGTCGTTGATGTGCACCAGGCCGCACGGGATCCGCTCGGCCAGGGTCAGCCCGGCGTACACGTCCCGGGTCAGGATGCCCAGCGACAGCCCGTACTCGGTGCCGGCGGCCAGCTCAGCCACCTCGTCCAGCGACGAGTACGGCGTCACCGGCGCGACCGGCCCGAAGATCTCCTCGGCGTACGCGGGCGCGTCCACCGGCACGTCACCCAGCACGGTGGGCCGGTAGAACAGGTTGTCGTACGTCCCGCCGGTGCGCAGCGTGGCGCCGCCGTCGACGCTGGCGGTGACCAGCCCGTGCACCCGGTCCCGCTGGCCCGCGTCGATCAGCGGCCCGAGCGCCACCTGCTCCCGGTACGGGTCACCGACCGGCAGCTTGCCCACCTTCTCGGCCAGGATCGCGGTGTACTCCTCGGCGATGTCGCGGTGCACCAGATGCCGTGAGGTGGCCATGCAGACCTGCCCGGCGTGGCTCATCGAACCCCAGGCCCCGACCGACGCGGCCGCGGTCACGTCCACGTCCGGCAGCACCACCAGCGCGGAGTTGCCGCCCAGTTCCAGGTGCGCCCGCTTGAGGTGCTGACCGGCCAGCGCGCCCACCTTCCGGCCGGCCTTGGTCGATCCGGTGAAGGCGATGATCCGCACGGCGGGTTCGGTGATCAGCGCCTCGCCGACGTCCGGGCCGCCGGGCAGCACCTGCAGCACGCCCGGTGGCAGGCCGGCGTCGGCGAAGACGCGCGCGAACATGGCACCGCCGACCGCCGCGGTGCGCGGGTCCGGCTTCAGGATGACCGCGTTGCCCAGCGCCAGGGCCGGCGCCACGGCCCGGATGGCCAGGATGGTGGGCACGTTGAACGGCGCGATCACGCCGACCACACCGGCCGGGATGCGGCGCGCGAAGGACAGCCGCGGCATCGCGGTGCGCAGCAGGTCGCCGTACGGGTGGGCGGGCAGCGCCGCGGCCTCGTGACATTCCTGGGCGCTGGTGCCCACCTGGAAGTCGCCGAATGGCGGGATCGCGCCGGTCTCCCGGGCCAGCCATTCCTTGATCTCCTCGATGTGCTCGAGCAGCAGGTCACCGGCCCGGCGCAGCACCGCCGCGCGGTCGGCGAACGGGGTGGCGGCCCAGGACCGCTGCGCCTGGACCGCTCGCTCGGCCGCGGCGCTCACGTCGGCCGGGGTGGCCCGGCCGATCTCGCCGAGCCGGTCACCGGTCGCCGGTTCCACCACGTCGTACGTGCCACCCGCACCGTCGGTCCACGTGCCGGTCCAGATCTTCCCGTGCCAGGCACCGTCCTGCAGCAGAGCCATCGCGCACTCCTTCGCCTCGTCGCGTGCCCGGACGCTAAGCACATCGTCCGGCGGCTGGCGAGTGTCGGCTTCCGGCCAGCGGAAGGGCGGTTGGAGTCGGATGTGGGCTGGCGAGCGGCCGGCGCGGGGTGGACAACATCTGCCGCTGGGTTTGCCGGACCATCCGCGCCCGCGCCTAGACTGGGCCGCGTGTCCTCCCCGCTGCTGCTCGCACTGGACGGCAACAGCCTGCTGCACCGGGCCTACCATGCGGGATCGGCGGACGGCCTGCTCGATCGCGCCGGCCGTCCGATCTGGGCACTCAAGGGCCTGGTCGGCTATCTCGCCCGGGCGGCGGCCCAGTTGCGGCCGGATGCCGTGCTGGTCGGCTTCGACTGCCCGGACACCTCGGCGCGCAAGGCGGACTACCCCGGATACAAGGCACACCGCCCGGAGAAGCCGGTCGACCTGTCCGACCAGATCGCCCGCGCGCCGATGATGCTCCGCGAGGCGGGCATCTGCACGGTGGTCCCGCCGGCGTACGAGGCCGACGACGTGCTGGCCAGCTCCGCGGCGCACGCCCGGGCGCACGGCTGGCGGTCGGTGCTGATGACCAGCGACCGGGACGCGTTCGCGCTGATCGACGAGACCACGTCGGTGCTGCGGGTGCGCAACGGCGGCTTCGAGGAGGCGGTGCTGGTCGACTCGGCCGAGCTGCCCGCCGTCTGCGGTGTGCAGGCGTGGCAGTACCGGGACTACGCGGCGTTGCGCGGCGACCCGTCGGACAACCTGCACGGGGTACGCCGGTTCGGGTCGGCCACCGCGGCCCGGCTGCTGGCCTCGTTCGGCAGCGTCGACGCGGCCTGGTCGGCGGTCGACTGCGGCCAGGCCCACCTGGTCCGGGAGGCGGTCGGCGACCTGGCCGCCGAGCAGTTGTGCGCCCCGGAGACCCGGCAGGTGGTGGACCGCAACCGGCGCCTCATGCGGATGCGCGCCGACCTGCCGATGCCCGGCCTGGACGCGGCCCGGGTGCCGCTGCACCTGGCGGTGATGCGCCGGGCGCTGCTCGACCGCGGGATCAACCTGGGCCCGTCGCTGTGGGCGCTGACCGGCGGCGTCCCGCCACCCGGCGACGGGGATCTGACGCCGGAGCTGCCGCGCTGGGTGTTCCGGCGCGGCCTGACCAGCCGCCGCGACCCGATCCCGGGCCAACTGTCGCTGTTCTGACCGGCCCGGATCGGCTCGCGTGCGGTTCAGATCGACCGGCCCGGCCAGGCCCGGCCTGCCCGCCGGTCAGACCGGCCGCATCCACCGGTCGACCCGGGACACCTTCGCGAGGGTCCTGGCGGCGGCGACCACCTGACGCACCGCGCCGGTCAGCGCAACGGCGCGCAGAAGTCGATCAGGTCGGCGGCGAGCAGGTCGGGCACCTCCATCGCGGGGAAGTGGCCACCCCGGTCGTACTCGGTCCAGTGCCGGATCGTGCCCGCCGGGTCCATCCGGCTGCGGATCGTGGTGTCGGCGGCGAACACCGCCACGCCCGTCGGCGGGCCGGCCGGCGCCTCCGCCGGGTACCCCGGGCCGTCCGCCGGTCGGGCGGCGAATTCCCGCCAGGCCCGCATGCCGTCGTAGACCGCGTGGGCACTGGACGCGCCGGAGCCGGTGAACCAGTACAGGCTGACGTTGGTGAGCAGCTGGTCCCGGTCCACCGCCTGCTCCGGCAGGCCGGCCGCCGGGTCGGTCCACTCGCGGAACTTCTCCACGATCCAGGCCAGCTGGCCGACCGGTGAGTCGGTGAGCGCGTACGCCAGGGTCTGCGGCCGGGTCTGCTGGATGGCCAGGTATCCGGTGCCGTCGTCGAGGAACCGGTTGAACCGCTCCGCGCGGGCCCGGTCGGCCGGGTCCAGGCCGGCCGGCTCGATCGGCGGGTCGAACGGGGTGCCGGCCGCGGTCCCGGTGAGGTGCACACCGGCGACGCGACCGGGATCGACCATCGGCAGCATGCCAGCGACGCCCGATCCGACGTCGGTGCCGTGCGCGACGTACCGGTGATATCCCAGCCGGTCCATCAGCGTGGCCCAGGTCCGGGCGACGGCGAACAGGTTGAAGCCGGCCGGGATCGGATCCGAGTAGCCGTATCCGGGCAGCGAGGGCATGACGAGGTGGAACCCGGCGTCGGTGAGCGGGCCGATCAGCCGGAGGAATTCGACCGGTGAGCTCGGCCAGCCGTGGGTGAGCACGATCGGCAGGGCGTCCGGGCGCGGCGAGCGGGCGTGGAAGAAGTGCACCGCCTGCCCGTCGATCTCGGTGCGGAACTGCGGGATCTCGTTGAGCGCCGCCTCCTGCGCGCGCCAGTCGAAGCCGGTGGCCCAGTAGTCGGCGAGCTGGCGCAGATGGTCGGTGGGCACGCCGCGGCTCCAGTCGTCCACCCGCGGCGGGGTCGGCCAGCGGGTGTCGACCAGCCGCCGGTGGAGGTCGTCGAGGTCGGTCTGCGCGATGTCGATGCGGAATTCGTCCATGCCGCCACGCTAGGACCTAATGCGGAAAGGTTCGTTCCGCGTTCTCCGGCAGAATGGCGGAATGCTGGAAACCTCGGCGCGGCTACTGCGGCTGCTGTCCCTGCTGCAGGCGCGGCGCGACTGGACCGGGCCGGAGCTGGCCGGCCGGCTCGGCGTGACCACCCGGACGGTCCGCACCGACGTGGACCGGCTGCGCACCCTCGGCTACCCGGTGGATGCGACCCCCGGCGTCGCCGGCGGCTACCGGCTCGGGGTGGGCGCGGCGTTGCCGCCGCTGCTGCTCGACGACGACGAGGCGGTGGCGGTGGCGATCGGGCTGCGGACCGCCGCCGGCGGCTCGGTGTCCGGCATCGAGGACAGTTCGGTACGCGCACTCGCCAAGCTCGAGCGACTGTTGCCGGTGCGGCTGCGCCGCCGGATCCGGGGCCTCGCCGCCACCGTGGTGGCCCTGCCGGGCGGCGGCCCGCCGGTGGACGCCGACGCGCTGACCGCCATCGCCGCCGCCTGCCGGGATCATCAGCGGCTGCGGTTCGACTACCGCACCCACGACGGCGGCGGCCGGCTCCGCGACACCGAGCCGCACCGCCTGGTCAGCGCCGGCCGCCGCTGGTACCTGGTGGCCTGGGACCGCGACCGGCGGGACTGGCGCACGTTCCGGGTGGACCGGATGCGGCTGCGGGATCCGGCCGGCCCGCTGTTCGCCCCGCGGCGGCTGACCGAGGACGAGGTGACCGACCGGGTCCAGCGCGGGCTGGCCACCGCGACATGGCGGTATCAGGCCCGGGTGACGGTGTGGGCGCCGGCCAGCCGCGTGGCGCGCCGGCTGCCGGCCGGGATCACCATCGAGCCGCTCGGCCCGGATTCCTGCGTCATCCAGGTCGGCTCGGACGACCCGCAGATGCTCGCGACATACCTCGGCATGCTCGACGCCGACTTCCGCATCGACCCGGCCGCCGCCCCGGAACTGGCGGCCCACCTGCGGACGCTGGCCGCCCGGTACCAGCGCGCGGGGGAGTGAGCCGCGCTGCCGTGCGGACGCCGGCCGGCCGGGTTAGGGTCCCACCCATGGGCGTCCGCACCTGGATCGAGGGCTGGCCGGTCTACCGCCAGCTCACCGGCACCGACCCGCTGGGCCGGGGTGCCGCCGCACAGTCGAAGCGCTCCCAGCAGCTGACCGCGCGCACCGAGACGGCCGACTCGATGGCCCGCTCGGTGTGCCCGTACTGCGCGGTGGGCTGCGGACAGCGGATCTTCGTCAAGGACAACCGGATCATCCAGATCGAGGGCGACCCGGACAGCCCGATCTCCCGCGGCCGGCTCTGCCCCAAGGGCTCGGCCAGCAAGAGCCTGGTCACCAGCGACCGGCGGGTGGAGAAGGTGCTCTACCGGCGGCCGTACGGCACCGAGTGGGAAGAGCTGGACCTGGACACGGCGATGGACATGATCGCCGACCGGGTGCTGGCCGCCCGGGAGGCCACCTGGCAGGAGACCGACGACGAGGGCCGGCCGCTGAACCGCACCCTGGGCATCTCCAGCCTGGGCGGGGCCACCCTGGACAACGAAGAGAACTACCTGATCAAGAAGCTGTTCACCGCGATCGGTGCGATCCAGATCGAGAACCAGGCGCGGATTTGACACTCCGCCACCGTTCCCGGTCTGGGGACCAGCTTCGGCCGTGGCGGGGCCACCGGATTCCAGCAGGATCTGGCCAACGCTGACTGCATCATCATCCAGGGCTCCAACATGGCGGAGGCCCACCCGGTGGGTTTCCAGTGGGTGGTGGAGGCCAAGCGGCGCGGTGCGAAGATCATCCACGTCGACCCGCGGTTCACCCGGACCAGCGCGCTGGCGCACACCTATGTGCCGATGCGGGCCGGCGCCGACATCGCGTTCCTGGGCGGCGTGATCAACTACATCCTCAGCAACGAGAAGGACTTCCGGGAGTACGTGGTCGCGTACACCAACGCGTCCATGATCGTCAGCGAGGACTTCCGGGACACCGAGGACCTGGACGGCCTGTTCTCCGGATACGACCCGGAGACCAACACCTACGACCAGACCTCCTGGGCATACGAAGGCCAGCAGGGCGACCGGGAGACCCAGGACGAGGACGAGGCGGAGGTCGACCGGGAGACCGCGTCCGGGCTGGAGCAGGAGTCGCACGGCCCGCCGGTGCCCGCCGGCGTGCCCCGGGACCCGACGCTGCAGCACCCGCGCTGCGTCTACCAGATCCTCAAGCGGCACTACGCCCGGTACACCCCCGAGGTGGTCGAGCGGGTCTGCGGCGTGCCGCAGGACAAGTTCCTCGAGGTGTGCGAGGCCTGGACCGCCAACTCGGGCCGGGAGCGGACCACCGCACTGGTCTACTCGGTCGGCTGGACCCAGCACAGCGTGGGCGTGCAGTACATCCGGACCGGCGCGATCATCCAGCTGCTGCTGGGCAACATGGGCCGGCCGGGCGGCGGCGTGATGGCGCTGCGCGGGCACGCCAGCATCCAGGGCTCGACCGACATCCCGACGCTGTTCAACATCCTGCCCGGATATCTGCCGATGCCGCACCACAAGCAGCACCAGACGTTCCGGCAGTGGGTCGACGCCATCCGGCATCCCGAGCAGAAGGGATTCTGGGCGAACGCCGAGGCGTACGCGGTCAGCCTGCTCAAGGCGTACTTCGGTGCGGCGGCCACGGCGGACAACGACTGGGGATTCGGCTGGCTGCCCCGGCTCACCGGCGACCACGGCACCTATCAACAGGTGCTGGACATGATCGACGGGAAGATACAGGGCTACTTCCTGCTGGGCCAGAACCCGGCGGTCGGCTCCGCGCACGGCAAGGCGCAACGGCTCGGCATGGCCAATCTGGACTGGCTGGTGGTCCGCGACCTGTTCACGATCGAGAGCGCGACGTTCTGGAAGGACGGTCCCGAGGTCGAAACCGGCGAGATCGTGCCGGCCGAGTGCAAGACCGAGGTGTTCTTCATGCCGGCCGCCTCGTACGCGGAGAAGGAAGGCACCTTCACCCAGACCCAGCGCATGCTGCAGTGGCGGGAGAAGGCCGTCGAACCGCCCGGCGACGCCCGCTCCGAGCTGTGGTTCTTCTACCACCTGGGCCGCCTCGTCCGGGAGCGGCTGGCCGGCTCGACCGCGCCGCGCGACCAGGGCATTCTCAATCTGACCTGGGACTATCCGCTGCACGGCGAGCGGGGTGACGAACCCAGCGGCGAGGACGTGCTGAAGGAGATCAACGGGTACGACCTGACCACCGGCGCGTTGCTGCCCGGCTTCGCCGCACTCAAGGCCGACGGCTCCACCGCCTGCGGGTGCTGGATCTATTCCGGCGTGTTCTCCGGCGGGGTCAACCAGGCGGCGCGGCGCAAGCCCGGCTCCG
>DASSAL010000409.1:0-46623 GCA_035685405.1 Actinoplanes sp.
CCCGGACCAGCCGGCGTCCACCGTCCGGTTCACCCCCCGCGGGCGCGACACCTGCACGGTGCTCGTCTTCGGGGATGCTCCCGACCTGCTGGTCCACGAGATCGGCCGGTACAGCGGCGAGATGACGCTCGCGCAGGGCAGCACGTTCATCGACATCGGAGCCAGCGGCCCCCGGACGTCGGCCCGGGTCTGAACGGCTGCGGTCCGTCCGGCGGTGGTTGCGCTCGGCCACCGACACGCCGGTACGACAGACGTCTCAGCTCACTCATTGTGAAAAAATGCATGTGGCCGATCCGCGTGTCGATGCGGCACGCTGCCGCCCGTACGCATGATCAAAACCGCTGATCAGGCCGCTTAGACGTTACGGTGCCGTTTCGTCGTGACGGATGCATCCCGACGCGTCGTCGCTGACCTGCGAAAACTACGAGCCGTCACGAAAAACAAACTGCCCTAACACATGCCGTCCGGGGCAAGACTTGTCGACCAATTCCGCCGATTCGGACGAGGCGCCGGCAACCATCAGTGAGAAGCTCTCACAAACTTGCCCTACGCAGAGACGTCGATGTCTGGCTTAGGGTCTTACTCGTGAGAGTTGAGCATCACTGGTGGAATGGTGACGTCCGACTTGCGCGTCGGGACGTCTACGTCCGGACCGACGGCGCCCTTTGGGAAGTTGAGGCCCAGATGGGCGGCCCGGAGGGCAAATCCAAGGTGCAGCAGTGTCCAGGCAAGACTTCGGCCATGATCCTGGCGGACGCGTGGCGAGGTTCACGCTGGCAGTGGCGCAAACTTTAGGGCGCCAGGAGCCCGGGCTGAGCCGATTGCTTGACTTGTTCACGGCTTGGCCGACGATCGGGCCGGTCCCGTACACGGGGGTCCGGCCCGATCGCATGAGCCGCACGGGTGCTAGACAGACCCGACGCCGATCGGACACCGTCCTACTTGTTTCGCAAATGCCGCGGTGCGCGGAGCGCTGCCGCAATCGCCGGAACGATCGGCGGCCGCAGTGCGCCTGGCGGACGCGCTGTCCGGTGGTGTCCGAAATTTGCGCTCTAGCCTGGATTGCCACTAAACCTGGGACGAAAGCGAATTCCATGCAAGCCACAGTTGTTGATCACCGTTGTGACGTCGCCGTGCTGCGACTCCGCGGCGAGCTGGATGCCGACACCGCACCGCAACTGCACGCCACCCTCGCGGACCTGCTCGAGCGGCCGGTGCCACGCATCGTGGTCGACCTCAGCGATCTGAAGTTCTGCGACTCCGTCGGGCTCAGTGCCTTCGTCACGAGCAAGCAGGTGATCACCGCCCGGGGCGGCTGGCTGAGCTTCGCCGGCGCCAACCCGTTCCTGGTCAACCTCATGGAGACGGTGGGGCTGAGCCGGTACTTCGCGATCTTCCCCGAGGTGGATGACGCGATCGCGGCCGCGCAACTCTAGCCGCGAGCGTTCCCCGGTCGGCCCGCCACAGACCCGCCACTGACGCCCTGCCGGCCGCGGCGGGTCGTGGACGCCCGTCGCCGCTGACCTCCTCTCGGCCGCGCCGGCTGGGGTGCTGCCGGTGGCTACGGGCGACGGCCGTGGGCCGGCCGGAGCCGACCCGGCAAGACCTGGACAACCGAACGCCGAGCCGGCCCGCTGCGGGCCGCTCGGCGTTGGTGTTGTTCAGGAAGCGGAGGATACGAGATTCGAACTCGTGAGGGTGTTAACCCAACACGCTTTCCAAGCGTGCGCCCTAGGCCTCTAGGCGAATCCTCCGCCCGACAGGATACAGACCCGCGCCGCCGGAGGTTTCGCGGGAGTGCCGGGCGGGTCGCCACCGCTGCCGGGTACGCTACGAGCCAGCCCCCCGTGCGGCGTGTATCTCGTGAACCTCCCCAGGGCCGGAAGGCAGCAAGGATAAGCGGGCTCTGACGGGTGCACGGGGGGTCTCACGTTTGTTCTTGTCATACCTCCGACGGACAATGGCGCGGTCGTTCAGGAGGGGGCAGGCGTGGCACTCGCGCTCTACCGCAAGTACCGTCCGCGTACGTTCGCCGAAGTCATCGGCCAGGATCACGTGACGGAGCCGCTGTCGCAAGCCTTGCGCAGTGGCCGGTTGCACCATGCGTACCTCTTCTCCGGGCCCCGCGGCTGCGGCAAGACCTCGTCGGCTCGCATCCTGGCCCGGTCGCTGAATTGTGAGCAGGGCCCCAGCCCGGACCCGTGCGGGGCCTGCGCGTCATGCAAGTCACTGGCCAACGACGGTGTCGGGTCGATCGACGTGATCGAGATTGACGCGGCCAGCCATGGCGGTGTGGACGACGCCCGCGAGCTCCGGGAGAAGGCGTTCTTCGCACCGGCCGCCAGCCGGTACAAGATCTATGTCATCGACGAGGCGCACATGGTCTCGTCGGCCGGGTTCAACGCGCTGCTCAAGCTGGTCGAGGAGCCACCGGACTACGTCAAGTTCATCTTTGCCACCACCGAGCCGGAAAAGGTGCTCGGCACGATCAAGTCGCGCACCCATCACTACCCGTTCCGGCTGATCCCGCCCGCGGTGCTCTGCCCGTACCTCCCGCAGCTGACCGCGGCCGAGGGCGTCTACGTGGAACCGGCCGTGTTCCCACTGGTCGTCCGCGCGGGCGCGGGCAGCGCCCGGGACACCCTGTCGGTGCTCGACCAGCTGATCGCCGGCGCCGGGCCGGAGGGCGTGACGTATGCGCGGGCGGTGGCCCTGCTCGGCGTGACCGACGTGACGCTGATCGACGAGATGTGCGACGCGCTGGCGGCCGGGGACGGCGCGACGGCGTACGCCACCATCGATCGCGTCGCCGAGGCCGGTCACGACCCCCGGCGCTTCGCCTCCGACCTGCTCGAACGCTTCCGCGACCTGATCGTCCTGCAGCAGGTGCCGGACGCCGTCACCAAGGGCCTGATCGACGGCCCGGCCGACCAGCTCGAGGCGATGGGCGCGCAGGCCACGCGGCTGGGTCCGGCGACGCTATCCCGCTGCGCCGACATCGTGCACAACGGCCTGGTCGAGATGCGCGGCACCACCGCGCCGCGGTTGCTGCTCGAGCTGATCACGGCGCGGATGCTGCTGCCCGGCGCGGACGACTCGGCGGGTGCGCTGCTGCAGCGGCTGGAGCGCATGGAGCGGCGGCTCACGCTGACGACGGATGATGCGGAGGTACGCCCTCAGCCGGCTTCCGGCGGCTCGGGTGGCGGGCTGCCGGCCGCTCGGGCGGCTGCGGCCGCCGCGGGTCGTCGGGCGCCGGACGTGGACGCGGGTGTGTCCCAAGCCGAGGCGCGTTCGGCATCGGCCGCCACATCCGGTGTGGGCGTGTCGGCGGCGAACGCGGGTGTGCCCGCGGCGGATCCGGATGTGTCAGCGGTCGCCGCGCCGGGTGTGTCATCCCAAGCAGGAGGTGTGGCACCGGCCGCCGCGGGTCAACCGGATGCGGTTCTCGATCCGGCTCCGTCCACCGTCACCGGGACGATCGCGGAGCCAACGCGGTCGGTCCCGCCACAGGCCCGGCGACCTGAGGCGGCTGCCGCCGCGTCGGCTGGGGGCGGATCGGCCACATCGGACGCTCGTCGACCGGACGAATCAGCGATCATGCCCGACCCGCCCGCGGAACCCGGCGCCGAACCGGTCAGCGGCGGCGCGCCCGGGCGGCTGACCGCGGCGGCGGTGCGGGAGGTTTGGCCGGAGATCATTACTGTGGTTGGGCGACACAGCAAAAAGATCGCTGCGCTCGCGTCCGGTGCCACGGTGCGGGATCTGGATGGGCAGACCGTGGTGCTGACGTTCCGCTTCCCGGCGCACGCGAAGATGGTCAGCGATCAGCCTCAGTTCATAGTGGACGCGCTGTACGAGGCGCTGGGTGGGGCTTGGCAGATCCGATGCGAGGTGGCCGGAGAGGGTGGCGGTGTCCGCGGGGGTGTCGGCTCCGGCCCGGCCGGCGGCGCGGCGCCGGCATCGAGCCGGGGTGCGGCGGTCCCGGCGGCCCCGCGCGTTGTGCAGCCGAGCCGGCAGCGGGAGGCGTCGGCGCGGCCGATGGCGGCGAGCGCCGACGAGGGCGACGACTGGCCTGAGCCGGTCCGGCCCGGCACGGCCGCATCGGCCGAGGGCGGCGGTGCGCCGGCCGGTGGGTCGGTGCGATCCGCCGGTGCGCCGGCGGGCGGGTCGTCGGGTTCCGACGGTGCGCCGGGGGGCGAGGTGGTTGCATCTGGCGGTGCGACGGCCGCATCTGGCGGTGGGGCGGCCGGGTCTGGCGGTGGGGCGGCCGGGTCTGGCGGTGCGCCGGCCGGGTCTGGCGGTGCGCCGGCCGGTGGGTCGGTGCGATCTGACCATGGTGAGCCGCCAGAACGCGGAGCCGTCACGGGTGCATCCGATCACGCAGTGCCAGGCGACGCTGCTGCGCCGGTAACCGGGCTGGCAGCCGCGCGGGCTGCGGCTTCCGGGGCCGCCCGCCCGCCGGCGGCGATGAGGCCGGCGGATGGCGCCTCCCGGCAGTCGGCGGCGAAACCGGCCGGGAACAGGCCCGCGGGCGGGGCCGTTCGGCGGTCGGCGGGAGAGCCGGCGGGCGTGAGACCGGCGGACGCAGCCGCTCGGCAGTCGGCGGGAAAGCCGGCGGGGATGCGGTCGGCGGACGCGGCCGCTCGGCGGTCGGCGGTGAGGCCGGTCGGGGCGGGTGCGGCTGCCGGCGCCTGGTCCGACGGGTCGCCGACCGAGGAAGCGCCCTACGACCCCGAGTACGACGGTCCGCCGCCCGGGGCCGTCTACGACGGCTTTGATCCGGGTGATGAGCCGCTCGACGACGTGATCGACGAGAAGACCGCCCGGCAGAGCAGTGAACAGCAGGCCGTGCAGTTGCTGCAGGAGGCGTTCGGGGCGGAGAAGATCAGCGAGGGCTGACCCGCGGGAGTGTGCGGACGGGTCCGGCCAATGCGACGACTACGCTGATCGGCGACGACCGGAACCCAGCCAGAGGAGCAGGTGCCATGCGCCCCGATGGACAGCCGAACATGCAGCAGATCATGAAGCAGGCGCAAAAGATGCAGCAGCAGGTGGCGCAGGCGCAGGCCGAGCTGGCCGAGGCCGAGCTGACCGGCACCGCCGGCGGTGGGCTCGTCTCCGTGGTGGTGACCGGGCTCGGTGAGTTCAAGTCGGTCAAGATCGATCCCAAGGCGGTCGATCCGGACGACGTGGAGACGCTGGAAGACCTGATCCTCGCCGCCATTCACAACGCCGCCGAGGCGCAGCGTGAGCTGACCGAGGAGAAGATGGGTCCGGCGACCGGCGGTCTGACGCTGCCCGGATTCTGAGCGGACCGACGTGTACGAAGGTGCCATCCAGGACCTGATCGACGAGCTGGGCCGACTCCCGGGCGTGGGCCCGAAGTCCGCCCAGCGCATCGCCTTCCACATCCTGTCCGCGGACCCGGCCGACGTGAACCGGCTGGCCGGCGCCCTGCGCAAGGTCAAGGAACTGGTCCGCTTCTGCACCACCTGCTTCAACGTGGCCGAGTCGGAGCAGTGCCGGGTCTGCCGGGACCCGCGGCGCAGCAATGAGGTGCTGTGCGTGGTCGAGGAACCCAAGGATGTGGTGGCGATCGAGCGCACCGGCGAGTTCCGAGGGCGCTACCACGTGCTTGGCGGCGCGATCAATCCGCTCGAGGGCATCGGTCCGGACAATCTGCGAATCCGTGAGTTGATGACACGATTGGGCACCGGCGAAGTCAGGGAACTGATCCTGGCCACCGATCCGAACACCGAAGGCGAAGCGACCGCGACCTACCTCGCCCTGATGGTCAAGCCCATGGGGATCGCGGTCACCCGTTTGGCCAGTGGGCTGCCCGTCGGCGGCGATCTGGAGTACGCCGACGAAATCACCCTCGGTAGAGCATTCGAGGGGCGTCGGGCCGTTTAACGGACAAACTTCGCTGCCAGGGTTACGGTGAGTGGTGCGATGGTCAGGTCACGCTGCCGTCACGACGCGGCCAGGAAACGGTAAAGGGCCCCGCGGCCTATTGACCGCTGAGCGGGATTACGTGAGCGTTCCTCTGACGGCGGCAGCTTAAACCTGCCCGCTGGATCGCGCCCGCACCGGCGACCACCATTGCCGGGGCGGGCCGCTGCAACCCACGTACGCGACAACCGATCGGTTGGCCGCGCTGCGGGGCCGGTCCGACCCGGCGGCGCTGCCACGGTTCGGCGGAGGCGCCGTGGCCGGTGGCCGGGGAGAGGACCGGACGCTTCATGGTCGTTGGACCCGGCACGGTCTCGGATCAGGTTCCGGTAGTTCCGGATCCGGCCGAGGGCGCTGTTCCCGGCAGGGCCATCGAGGGCCGATCGCTCGGCCGGATCGCATGGACCCGGCTGAAGCGGGACCGCGTGGCCATGGCCGGCGGAGGCGTCGTCATCTTGCTGATCCTGGTTGCCATCTTCGCGCCGTGGATCGTCGGTCTGCTGGGCTCACCCCCGAACGAGTTTCATCAGAAGCTGATCGACCCGCTCACCCAGCTGCCCATCGGCGGCACCGGAATCAGCGCCGACCACCTGTTCGGCCTGGAACCGCTGAACGGCCGGGACATCTTCAGCCGGGTGGTCTACGGCGCTCGGATCTCTCTGCTGATCGCGTTCCTGGCCACGCTGTTGTCGGTGATCCTCGGCTCCACCCTGGGCGTCATCGCCGGCTACTTCGGCGGCTGGGTGGACAGCATGATCGGCCGGCTGATGGACGTCTTCCTGGCCTTCCCGCTGCTGGTCTTCTCGATCGCGCTGGCGGGCGTCATTCCGGATGCGGCGTTCGGCCTCTCCGGCGACGCGCTGCGGATCGCTCTGCTGATCTTCATCATCGGGTTCTTCAGCTGGCCGTACATCGGTCGCATCGTCCGTGGTCAGACGCTGTCGCTGCGGGAGCGCGAGTTCGTCGACGCGGCCCGGAGCCTGGGCGCGCGAAGCCCGTACATCATCTTCAAGGAAATGCTGCCCAACCTGGTGGCGCCGATCCTGGTCTACGCCACCCTGCTGATCCCGACGAACATCCTGTTCGAGGCGGCGCTCTCCTTCCTGGGCGTGGGCATCCGGCCGCCGACGGCGAGCTGGGGCGGCATGCTCTCGGAGGCGGCGAAGTACTACACGGTCTGGCACTTCATGTTCTTCCCGGGCATGGCCATCTTCATCACGGTGCTGGCCTTCAACTTGTTCGGCGACGGGCTGCGCGACGCGCTCGATCCCAAGGGACGGCGCTGACGTGCGCGCCGCCCGGTTGTTCCCGACTTCCACTCCAGCCGCGCGGTCCGAACCCGGACCGTTCCACCAGGGAGGTTGCTTCAAGTGATCCGCAAGTCGAAGGTGCTGGTGGCCGGTACGGCCGCGATGGCACTGATGTTGTCCGCCGCATGTGGTGGCGGAGGTGAAGAAGGAGATACCGGCGGCTCGAGCGCCACCAAGGCCGAGTTCAACGCTGCCAACGACAAGGTGTTCAACCCCTCGGACAAGAAGGGTGGCATCATCAAGCTCGCGAACGCGGGCGACTGGGACACCCTCGACCCGGGGGAGACCTACTACGGCTACTCGTGGAACTTCCTCCGCCTGTACGGCCGCGCGTTGCTCATGCCGAAGCCGGTACCCGGTCCCGAGGGCCTTGAGCTGGTTCCTGACCTGGCCGAAGGTCTGGGTGTGCCGTCCGACGACGGCAAGACCTGGACCTACAAGATCCGGCCCGGCGTGAAGTACGAGGACGGCACGGTCATCAAGTCGGCCGACGTCAAGCACGCCGTGCTGCGCTCGACCGACAAGGAGACGTTCCCGAACGGCCCGGCGTACTTCGAGCAGTTCCTGAACCTGCCGGAGGGCTACAAGGGCCCGTACAAGTCCAAGGGCGTGAACACCGACTCGGCGATCACCACCCCGGACGACACGACGATCGTCTTCCACCTGAAGGTGCCGTTCGGCGGCTTCGACCAGATGGCGGCGCTCTCCCAGACCGTCCCGGTCCCGGAGGCGAAGGACACCGGCGCCAACTACAAGCAGCACGTCATCTCGTCCGGGCCGTACATGTTCGACCAGAACAACCTGGGCAAGAACTTCACGCTGAAGCGCAACCCGAACTGGGACCCGGCCACCGACGCGAACCGCAAGGCGCTGCCGGACGGCTACGACGTCCAGCTGAACGTCAACGCGGACGACATCGACAACCGCCTGCTCTCCGGCGACCTCGACGTCGACGTGGTGGGCACCGGTGTGCAGCCGGCCGCCCTGGGCCGCGTCGTGGGCGACCCGAACCTGAAGGCGCAGGCCGACAACCCGGTCCTCCCGCGGCTCTGGTACACCTCGATCAACCCGACCGTGCCGCCGCTGGACAACATCGAGTGCCGCAAGGCCATCGAGTACGCCGCGGACCGCACCGGCTACCAGACCGCGTACGGTGGCCCGCTGGCCGGCGGCGACATCGCCACCACGCTGCTGCCGCCGATGATCCCGGGCTACCAGAAGTTCGACCTCTACCCGGCCGGCGCGGACAACACCGGTGACGTCGCCAAGGCCAAGGAGGCGCTCACCGCTTGCGGTCAGCCGAACGGCTTCGAGACGAACATCGCGTACCGGGCCGAGCGGCCCAAGGAGAAGGCGACCGCCGAGTCGCTGCAGCAGTCGCTGGCCCGGGTCGGCATCAAGCTGACGCTGAAGCCGTACCCGCAGGGTGACTACTTCTCGCAGTACGCCGGCAACCCGCCGTTCGTCGTCGCCAACAAGCTGGGCCTGGCCACCAACGGCTGGGGCGCGGACTGGAACGACGGCTTCGGCTTCCTGTCGCAGATCGTGGACAGCCGGGTCATCCGGGAGACCGGTGGCTCGTCCAACACCAGCGTCCGGATCCCCGAGGTCGACAACATGCTGGACGCCGCGGTCGCCGAAATCGACCAGGCGAAGCGGGACGCGATGTGGGCCCCGATCGACCGGCGCGTCATGGAAGAGGCGGTGATTCTGCCGGGCGTGTACGCGAAGAGCCTGATCATCCGGCCGAAGCGGCTCTCCAACGTGTTCGTCAGCCAGTCCTACAACATGTATGACTACCTGTCGATGGGCGTCGCGTAACTCCTCTCCACCCCTTCTCCATACAGGTAGGTAGGTGAAGGCAGCACGCGGCCGGTCCGGGGCGACCCGGGCCGGCCGCTCAGCCGGGCACTGTGATCACTTACATCATCAGGCGTCTGTTCGCGGCCGTCGTGCTGCTCTTCATCGTCAGCGCCGCCACGTTCTCGATCTTCTACCTCATCCCGCGCCTCGTCGGCGGCACTCCGGAGACCCTCGCCACCCGGTACGTGGGCCGGGCCGCCACGGCCGAGACGGTCACGCTGATCGCCGAGAAGCTCGGCTTCTACGACCCGTTCTGGATCCAGTACGCCAACTGGGTCAAGGGCATTTTCGTCGGCGCCGAATACGACTACGGCGCGGGCGTGGAAAGCTGTCCCGCCCCCTGCTTCGGCTACTCGTTCATCACCCGGCAGCCGGTCTGGCCGGACCTGCTCGACCGGGTGCCGGTGACGCTATCCCTGGCGATCGGTGCCTCCATCCTGTGGCTGGCCTTCGGCCTGACCACCGGTGTGGTGTCCGCGCTGCGCCGCGGGTCGTTCCTGGACCGGGCCGCGATGACCTTCTCGCTGGCCGGCGTGTCCCTCCCGATCTTCTTCACCGGCATGATCGCTCTACTGGTGTTCAGCTACAAACTCAACCTGACGGCGCCGGGCGGCACCTACACGCCGTTCTTCGAGAGCCCGAGCCAGTGGGCCTACGCTCTGCTGCTGCCGTGGATCGTGCTGGCGTTGCAGTTCTCCGCCCAGTACGCCCGGCTGACCCGCGCGGGCATGCTGGAGACGATGAGCGAGGACTACATCCGTACCGCCCGGGCGAAGGGCCTGAAGGACCGGGACGTGAACCTCAAACACGGCCTGCGCTCAGCGCTCACCCCGATCCTGACCATCTTCGGCCTGGACTTCGGACTGCTGCTGGGCGGCGCGGTGCTGACCGAGCAGGTGTTCTCGCTGCCCGGCCTCGGCAAGTACGCGGTCGACGCGATCACCACGAACGACCTGCCGAAGGTGCTCGGCGTGACCTTGATGGCGGCCACCTTCGTCGTCGTCGCCAACCTGATCGTGGACCTGCTCTACGCGGTCGTCGACCCGAGAGTGAGGGTGGGCTGATGTCCGACGGGCGCCCGTTTCTCGAGGTCAAGGACCTCCAGATCCACTTCCCCACCGACGACGGCCTGGTGCGCAGCGTCGACGGTCTCAGCTTCTCCGTGGAACGCGGCCGGACGCTGGGCATCGTCGGCGAGTCCGGTTCCGGCAAGTCGGTGACCAGCCTCGGGATCATGGGGCTCTATCACAAACGCAACTCGCAGATGTCCGGCGAGATCTGGCTGGACGGCCACGAGCTGGTCAGCGCCGGCTCGGAAACCGTCCGTGGACAGCGCGGGCGCAAGATGGCGATGATCTTCCAGGACCCGCTGTCGTCGATGCACCCGTACTACACGGTCGGTTCCCAGATCGTCGAGGCCTATCGGGTGCACAACAAGGTCAGCAAGCAGGTCGCTCGCAAGCATGCCATCGACCTGCTGGACCGGGTCGGCATCCCGCAGGCCGCCCGCCGGGTGGACGACTACCCCCACCAGTTCTCGGGCGGCATGCGGCAACGCGCGATGATCGCGATGGCGCTGTCCTGCGATCCGGAGCTGTTGATCGCCGACGAGCCGACCACCGCGCTCGACGTGACCGTCCAGGCGCAGATCCTCGACCTGATGCGAGACCTGCAACGGGAGTTCAACTCGGCGCTGATCATCATCACCCACGACCTCGGCGTGGTGGCCGAGCTGGCCGAGGAGATCCTCGTCATGTACGCCGGCCGGGCCGTCGAGCAGGGGCCCGCGGTGACCATCTTCGAGCAGCCGGAGCACCCGTACACCTGGGGTCTGCTCGGCTCGATGCCGCGCCTCGACCAGGCCGTGACCGACCGCCTGCTGCCGATCCCCGGCTCCCCGCCGTCGCTGATCAACCCGCCGTCCGGCTGCGCGTTCCATCCGCGCTGCACCTTCGAGCCGCGCACGGCCGGCCTGGGCCGAACGGTCATGCCGGAGCTCACCGGTGCCGCCGGTTCGACCCACCTGGTTCGCTGCCACCTGCCCGCGGACGAACGCCAGCGGATCTGGGCGCAAGAGGTCAAGCCGAAGATGGAGGCGCAGTGACCGAGCAGAACACGGCCACGCCCGATCCCGGGCGCGACCCGAGCCCGGCCCCGGTGGGTGGAGCGCCGGCCCCGAGGGGCGAGGCGCTGCTGTCGGTGCACGGACTGGAGAAGCACTTCCCGATCACCAAGGGCCTGCTGCGGCGTACGGTCGGCGCGGTGCGCGCGGTGGACGGCATCGACTTCGAGGTCTACCGGGGCGAAACGCTCGGCCTGGTCGGCGAGTCCGGCTGCGGGAAGTCGACCACCGGCCGGCTGCTCACCCGGCTGCTGGAGCCGACCGGCGGGCGGATCGTCTTCGAGGGACGGGACATCACGCACCTGCGGCAGGGTCAGCTGCGGTCGATGCGGCGCGACATGCAGATGATCTTCCAGGACCCCTTCTCGTCGCTGAACCCGCGGCACACCGTCGGCAGTATCGTCGGCGCGCCGTTCCGGATCCAGGGCGTGAAGACCGAGCACGGTGTCAAGCGGGCGGTGCAGGATCTGCTCAAGCTGGTCGGCCTCAACCCGGAGCACTACAACCGTTACCCGCACGAGTTCTCCGGCGGTCAGCGGCAGCGCATCGGGATCGCCCGTACGCTGGCTCTGCGGCCGAAGATGATCGTGGCAGACGAGCCGGTGTCCGCCCTGGACGTGTCGATCCAGGCGCAGGTGGTGAACCTGCTCGACGATCTGCAGACCGACTTCGGGCTGACCTATGTGTTCATCGCCCACGACCTGTCGGTGGTGCGGCACATCTCCGACCGGGTCGCGGTGATGTACCTGGGCAAGGTGGTGGAGATCGCCGATCGGGACACGCTGTACCTGAGCCCGCGGCACCCGTACACCGTCGCCCTGCTGTCCGCGGTGCCGGTGCCCGACCCGCGCCGGCGCGATCACGCCGAGCGGGAGCGGGTGCTGCTGACCGGGGACGTGCCGAGCCCGATCGACCCGCCGTCCGGCTGCCGGTTCCGCACCCGCTGCTGGAAGGCGCAGGAGATCTGCGCCACCGAGGTGCCGCCGCTGATTCCGCGGCTGGACGACCCGGTCTCGCATCAGACCGCGTGCCACTTTCCGGTGGTGGAGGGCGAGAGCGTGGCGGGGCGCAAGCCGGCCGCGGCGGGCGCCTGACCCGCGGAGCCACCGACTGTCACGCCGGGTCGTCAGGCGCGGATGGGTCCTTGGTCAGCGCGGTCAGCCGATGCCGGAGCCGCGTGAAGGCGTCGGTGCGGGCGAAACCGGCCCCGGCGAAGCAGATGATGGCGACGCCGATGCCGATCAACGCCGAGCCGGTCAGCGTGCCGTACGCCCAGAGGCCGGCCACGCCGACGCCGGTGACCACCATCCCGACCGCCAGGCCCGCGACGCTGGCCAGGGAGTCGTTGTGGCGCAGCGCGCCCACGCCGACGCCGATCAGGGTGATGCCGATGGCGACCGGGCCGATGACGGCCAGCGGATCGTCGCGGCCGAGGGCCGCCACGCCCAAACCGATGCCGGCAACCCCGCCGCCGAGGAGCACCGCACCGTGCAGCGTGGCCCGGGGGCGCAGGACCGCTGCGCCGTAGCCGCCGGCGACCACGCCGAGGGCGATCAGTGCGGCGCCCGTGCCGGCGCCGTCGCTGCCGACGGAGGCGCTGACCGTCGCGATGCCGAGGCCGATCAGCGACGCACCCAGGACCGTCCGGTTACCGGTCAGCATGGCCGCGCCGATGCACGTCACCGCGATTCCGATGCCGATGACTGCTGTGCCGGCAAGCGTGGGCCACGCACGGAAGCCGATGCCAGCCATGGTGATGCCGGCGGCGACCAAGGCGACACCGCCCAGGAACGCTCCGGCGCGTCCCATCGAGGCGGTCATGCCCATCGCGGACAGGAGAAACAGTGCGGCGACGATGGTCGCCCAGGTCGACCAGGTCGGCACCAGCGCGGCAACGGCCGCTACCAACGCAAGACCGAGGAACACCGGGATCGCGGCCCGGACGAGCGGGGCCCGCGACGGGAGCGGACGCAGCCAGCCGACTGCGATGACCAGGGCTCCGGCGAGCGCAAAGACCACGACACCGCGGTAGCCGAGCGACTCGCTCAAGAGATTGAAGAGCATGCCGCCGGCCGCGCTGCCGAGGAGAACGCCGGAGAGCGACCGGAAGGGAAACCTCGCCATCGGCCTCCCGCCTCCGATCGAGCGACGTCGACCTTACCGTCCGGCAACCGACAGCGGGGGGCGGCCGGCGGCGGTAGCGTCACAGCTCGGACAGCGCGCCGACCGGTGACGCGCGGCGGGAGGGCACGGTTCATGGACGAGGCGGGCGTTCGGGCGGCGCTGCAGCGCTACATCGACCACAGCGGCGCGGGGGACGAGGACCGGGCGAGCGAGATCTACCACGACGACGCCGTCCTGGAGTTCCCGCAGTCCGGTGAACGGTTCGACGGCGTGGCGAACTTCCGCGAGTGGCGGCGGATCTATCCGGCCGAGGTCGAGCTGGAGATCGTCCGGATCCGCGGTGCCGGTGACGTCTGGGTCGCCGAGATGCGGGCCCGGTACAACGGCGGCGCATGGCTCTTCGGCCCGGCCATCTACGAGTTCCGGGGTGACAAGGTGGCCCGCGAGACGATCTACGTCGCGGAGGCCTGGGAGGCTCCGGAGTGGCGGGCGAAATGGCGGGCCACGGATGGATGACGAGGGTCTCGCCGAGCTGGCTCGCCGGCTGCGGGATGCCGCCGTCGAGGCCGGGCGGCCGGACGTCGCGGCGAAGGCCGGTGAAGCGATCGCACTGCTGAGCGGGAAGACCGAGGCCGCCAACGAACCGGATCGGGCCAACACCGTCGTCCGGTTCCTGGACGGCCTCGGGTTCTGACGCTCTCAGGACTGGACCGAGACCGCGGAGGCCGAGTTCGCCACCTGGTCGGCCGCGGAGGTGACCAGGCCGCGGGTCTGCGCCGCCAGCGCCACCTGCTGGTCCATCACCGAGGCGGCCAGGCGCTGAGCGTCCGCCACCGCGCCCAGCCGGCTGGTCATGCCGGACACCGCGGCGCCCACGGCGGCCGCGCCGGTGGTCACGTCGGCGACCGTGGCCTCGATCCGGGCCGTTGCGGTGGCGGTCTGGCCGGCCAGCTGCTTGACCTCACCGGCCACCACCGCGAAGCCCTTGCCCACCTCGCCGGCCCGAGCGGCCTCGATGGTGGCGTTCAGGGCCAACAGGTTGGTCTGGTCGGCCACCGCCTGGATCAGGTTCGCGATGGTGGCGATGTCGGACACCGAGGTACGCAGCTCGGCCAGCGACCGCAGCGCCTCGTCGGCGTCGGTCAGCGTGGTGCCGACCTGGTCACTCGCGTGTGCCACGGTCTTGGTGACGTCGGTCAGGGCGGCCTCGAAGCCGGTCAGCGCCTCGTCCGCGTCGGTACGCAGCTGGGCGCCGGTCGCGCTGGTCCGCTGCAGCACGTGCTCCAGGCGTACCGCCATCTGCTCCGCCCGATCGAGCTGCGCCTGCGCCTCGGCCCGCGCCGCCTCCTCGCGCCGCGCCGCCTCCTCGGCCGCCTCGCGCAACTGCGCCGCCGCTTCGGCGGCGAGTTCCGCCTGCGCCTGCTCGTTCTCCCGGCGCACCTTCGCGTCGAAGTGCCAGTAGGTGATCTGCGCCGCGGCCATGCCCAGGACGAAGCCGGCGTGCAGCAGCGCCCGCCACAGCACCGCGCCGATGTCGTGCTCGACGTGTCCACCGAACACCAGCTCGGGGGCGAGCACGCCGATGCCGAAGTGGTGGGTGGCGACCAGCACGACGGCCAGCGCGAACGCCGTCCAGTCCTGGTAGAGACCGATCAGCGCGATCACCACGAAGAAGTGGAAGTGCAGGTCGATCATGCCGCCGCCGGCGTGCACCAGAGCGTCCGAGGCGAGCAGGAAGCCGACGCTGGCGGCGATGGCCCGGGCCCGCTGAGAGGTGGCCAGGCCGGCCGCGACGCCGCACACCATGACGCCGCCGAGCACGGCCAGCAACAGCGGCGCGTGGTGCCCGGGGCTGAGCTGCCCGGTGAAGAAGCCGAGCACCAGGATCACCGGCACGTGCAGCCAGAGCACCAGGCGGAGCACCCGGTGGCGCGCGGCGAAGGCCGGTTCGGAGAGGGCGACGTGCGAGAACAAACTGCCCGGCATGCCGCTCTATTCGGGTTGCCGTCGGGTCACCTGAGCGATTAATCCATGAACTTTCTTTACAGTAACGGTCCGGATGCGCTATATCCAAGAGGGTCGATCTCCACATCCCCGCGCCGGAAGGTGACCCCGATGTCCCGAAAACGCTTCATGGCGATCGTCGCCACGGTCGGTGTGGCCGTGGCGGCCGCCGCCGCGGCCCTGCTGCCGACGTCCACCTCGAACGCGGCGGAGGCCTGCGCCGCGGCGTACAGCAACAGCACCGTGTACACCGGCGGCGCGAAGGTGTCCTATCAGGGCCGCAACTGGACGGCGAAGTGGTGGACGCAGTACGAGGCGCCCAGCACCGGTGGTTCCGGGGTGTGGACCGACAACGGCGTGTGCGGCGGCAGCGGGGGTGGCGGCACCCCCGGCGGTGGCGCCTGCAGTTACCCGAACTGGGTGGCCGGCACGTTCTATCCGGTCGGCTCGATCGTCCGGTACACCGACGGCAACTACTACGTGGCGGTGCACGAGAACCCCGGCTACGACCCGGTGATCAGCCACTGGTACTGGGACCCGTTCACCTGCTCCGGTGGCGGAGGCGGCACCACGCCGCCGCCGGGTGGTGGCGGCACCAGCGGGTTCCCGGTCAGTGAGGCCCAGTTCAACCAGATGTTCCCGCTGCGGATCCCGTTCTACACGTACGCCGGCCTGATCGACGCCGTGCGCAAATACCCGGCGTTCACCACCACCGGCAGCACCGACACCCGCAAGCGTGAGGCGGCGGCGTTCCTGGCCAACATCGACCACGAGTCCGGCCAGCTGCGCTACGTGGAGGAGCTCAACCAGGCGAACTGGCCGCTGTACTGCGACCGCTCCCAGCCGTACGGCTGCCCGGCCGGTCAGTCCGCGTACCACGGTCGTGGCCCGATCCAGCTGAGCTGGAACTTCAACTACAAGGCGGCGGGCGACGCGCTCGGCATCGACCTGTTGAACTACCCGGACCGCGTGAAGAACGAGGCGTCCGTGGCCTGGCAGACCGGTGTCTGGTACTGGATGACGCAGAACGGGCCGAACACCCAGACCGCACACGCGGCGATCACCGGTTCACAGGGCTTCGGCGGCACCATCCGCAGCATCAACGGTGCGCTGGAGTGCGACGGCCGCAACCCGGCGACGGTGGCCAACCGGGTCGCCACCTACCAGCGGTTCGCCCAGATCCTCGGGGTGAGCCCGGGCGGCAACCTGTCCTGCTGAGGGTTCCGCCGACCGCTACAGAGCCAGCTGCGGACGCGCCGGCACCCCCACCACGGCGGGTGCCGCGCTCCGCGGCGGCAGTTGTTGCGGTACGGAGTACGACGGCACCAGCATCGACTCGACGGCCGGGGCCACCGCGGCCCGGTCGCCGAGCTGGATCAGCCGGGCGGCCCGGGCCAGCGAGCCGGTCTCGCCGTCCCGGAAGCCCTCCCGGTAGCCGCGCTCGTACCGTTCCCCGCGGCCGAGCGCCCGGCCGAGGGCGAAGCACGTGGAGCCGGCCAGCGCGAGGAGGAAGATCACAGCGAAGGGCGTCATACTCCAAAAAGTAACCCTGAAACGGACAAATATGCCGTAACCGTGCGGACGGTGACGCGATCGGGTGAACAGCGAAGCGGGGTGCTGTGAACGGTCCCGGACCGATTTGGCACGCTGGTGCGGTGATTGACTCTGACCTCGCCCGGCGCGTCAACGACGTGGCTCGGCTGACCGGCCAGTTCACGCTGCGCTCCGGCCGTACCGCAACCGAGTACTTCGACAAGTACCAGTTCGAGTCCGACCCGGACCTGCTCGACGCCCTGGCCGAGCAGATGGCCGTGCTGGTCCCGGAGGGGACCGATGTGCTGGCCGGGCTCGAGATGGGCGGCATCGCGGTGGTCACCGCGCTGGCTCGGCACGCCAAGCTGCCCTGCGCGTTCGTCCGCAAGCAGGCCAAGCAGTACGGCACCGCCCGTCTGGCCGAAGGCGCCGAGGTGGCCGGCCGCCGGGTGCTGGTGGTCGAGGACGTGGTCACCTCCGGCGGCCAGGTGGTGATCTCCACGCACGAGCTGCGCAGGCAGGGCGCGCACGTGGACCACGCGGTGTGCGTGATCGACCGCCAGGAGGGCGGCGCGCGGGCTCTGCGGGCCGAGGGCATCACCCTGCGCGCGCTGCTGACCCGAGCTGATCTAGACGCCGCTTCCTAGTTCTCGTTGCAGTGCGGCGGAGCCGCCTCTGGCGGCTCAGCTGAGGTTTCGGCGAGGACCCAGTCGACGTACGCCGGGTTGGCCGCCACCACCGGCAGGGCGATCACGCAGGGCACGTCGTACGGATGCCCGGCGTCGGCCCGCTCGACGATCCGGTCGACCAGCGCGGTGCGGGTGTGCAGGGCGACCCGGGCCTCGGGCTCGTCCTGGACCGCGCCGTCCCAGCGGTAGATGGACCGGATCGCCGCCACCTGCTGTCCGCAGGCGGCCAGCCGGTCCGCCACCAGTCGCCGGGTGAACTCGGCGAGCCACTCGGCGTCGGCAGCGGTGATCACCACCTCGCAGATGTCGGTGGTCATGCGCCGGTCAGCTCCGCGGCCAGGATCTCGGCGATCTGCACGGTGTTCAGCGCCGCGCCCTTGCGCATGTTGTCGCCGGTGATGAAGAGGTCCAGGGCCCGCGGGTCGTCCATCGCCCGGCGGATGCGGCCCACCCAGGTCGGGTCGGTGCCGACCGCGTCGATCGGCATCGGGAACTCGCCGGCCGCCGGGTCGTCGACCACGATCACGCCGGGGGCGTTGCGCAGCACGGTGCGGGCGCCGCCGGCGTTCAGTTCGGCGCCGAACACCGCGTGCACGGCGACCGAGTGCCCGGTCACCACCGGCACCCGGACGCAGGTCGCGGAGACCTTGAGCGCGGGCAGGCCGAGGATCTTGCGGGACTCGTTGCGCATCTTGAGTTCCTCGGACGACCAGCCGTCCTGGGCCAGGGAACCCGACCACGGCACCACGTTCATCGCCAGCGGTGCGGGGAACGGGCCCAGGTCGTCGCCGACCGCCTGGCGCACGTTGCCGGGGCGGGAGCCCAGCTGCCGGTCGCCGGCCACCTTGCTGAGCTGGTCGTGCAGGACGTCCACGCCGATCTGGCCGGCGCCGGACACCGCCTGGTACGACGCCAGCACCAGCTCGCGCAGCCCGTACTCACGATGTAACGGCGCGATCGCCATGATCATCGCCATCGTGGTGCAGTTGGCGGTGCTGACGATGCCGCGTGGACGGCGGCGCAGCGCTTCCTGATTGACCTCCGGCACCACCAGCGGGACGTCGGGATCCATCCGGAAGGCCGCCGAGTTGTCCACCGCGGTGAC
This sequence comes from Actinoplanes sp., assembly GCA_035685405.1. Classification (GTDB taxonomy): domain Bacteria; phylum Actinomycetota; class Actinomycetes; order Mycobacteriales; family Micromonosporaceae; genus Actinoplanes. Next base: position 18,703 of record DASSAL010000409.1, read on the forward strand.
ACCGCGGGACACCGCGACCGGCGCCCATTCGAGCGACACGTCGTCGGGCACGTCGAACATGGCGATGTCGACGCCGTCGAAGACCTCCGGGGTGAGTTCCCGCACGGTGAGGTCTTCGCCGCGGCAGGACAGCTTGCGCCCGGCCGACCGCGCGGACGCGATCAGCCGGATCTCACCCCACACGTTGCGCCGTGAGGAGAGCAACTCGCGCATGACGGTGCCGACGGAACCGGTGGCTCCGACAACCGCGAGCGTGGGGAGCGCCATTACCGCCCGGTGCCGGCGTAGACCACCGCCTGCTCGTCGCCGCCCAACTCGAACTGCTGGTGCACGGCGCGTACGGCGGTGTCCAGGTCGGTGTCCCGGCACACCACCGAGACCCGGATCTCCGAGGTGGAGATCATCTCGATGTTCACTCCGGACTCACCGATGCAGGCGAAGAACGACGCGGCGACACCCGGGTGCGAGCGCATGCCGGCGCCGATCAGCGAGACCTTGCCGACGTGGTCGTCGAAGAGCAGGCTCTTGAACTTGATCTGCGCCTGGATCTTGCTGAGCGCGGCCATCGCGGTCGGGCCGTCGGCCTTGGGCAGGGTGAACGAGATGTCGGTGCGCCCGGTGCCCTCGGTCGAGACGTTCTGCACGATCATGTCGATGTTGATCTCCGCCTCCGCGACCGTGTTGAAGATCCGGCCCGCGGCGCCCGGCTCGTCCGGCACGCCGACGATCGTGATCTTGGCCTCGCTGCGGTCGTGCGCGACACCGGTGATCAGCGCCTGTTCCACGGAAGGGTCCTCCATCGATCCGATGACCATGGTGCCGGGTTTGTTCGAGTAGGACGAGCGTACGTGGATCGGCACCCCGAACCGGCGCGCGTATTCCACGCATCGCAACATCAGCACCTTCGCGCCGCCGGCCGCCAGCTCCAGCATTTCCTCGTACGTGATCCGCTCGATGTGCCGGGCGTCCGGCACGATCCGCGGGTCGGCGGTGAACACCCCGTCCACGTCGGTGTAGATCTCGCACACGTCGGCGCGCAGGGCGGCGGCGAGCGCGACCGCGGTGGTGTCCGACCCGCCGCGACCGAGTGTGGTGATGTCCTTGGTGTCCTGGGAGACGCCCTGGAAGCCGGCCACGATGGCGATCGCGCCCTCGTCCAGAGCGGTCCGCAGCCGGCCCGGTGTGACGTCGATGATCCGAGCCTTGCCGTGCGTCGAGGTGGTCAGCACACCGGCCTGCGACCCGGTATACGACCGGGCCTCGTACCCCAGGTTGTGGATGGCCATCGCCAGCAGCGCCATCGAGATGCGCTCGCCCGCGGTAAGCAGCATGTCGAGCTCACGGCCCGGCGGCAGCGGGCTCACCTGGTTGGCCAGGTCCATCAGCTCGTCGGTGGTGTCACCCATGGCGGAGACCACCACGACCACGTCGTCGCCGGACTTGCGGGCGGACACGATGCGTTCGGCGACCCGCTTGATGCGCTCGGCCGTGGCGACGGACGAACCGCCGTACTTCTGCACCACCAGCGCCACCGCAGGCAACTCCCTAGAAAGACGGTACGGAGGATAGCGACCAGACTAGCGGCGCACCCGCGGCACCCCGACACGCGATCCCAGAATCCGGCCGGTGACCGGCCTCGGAGGCGAGAATGTCTCGGTGCGTCCTCGTCTGGTGCCCGTCGTCCTGCTCGCCGGTCTGCTGACGGCGTGCGGCGACCCCGCGCCGGCGATCGAGCCCGGTGACCGGCCCAGCGTCGCGCCGTCGCTGCCGGCCGACGGTGGGCAGGCCCGGGCCGAGCTGGCCGCGCGTGCCGCCCTGGCCGAGGATCACCGGTTCTCCGCCCTCTACACCTGGGACGTGGACGGCTCGCAGCGGTCGGTGGTGGCCACGGTGGCGAACGACGGCAGCTGGCGGGTGGACATCCCGGGCGGCGCGCGGGGCGGCACGGCGGACGTGTCGGTCGTGCAGACCGGCGAGGGTCTCTTCCAGTGCGCGTTGCCCTCGGCGACCAGCCCCACCAACCCCTCCTGCGTACGAGTGGCCGACCCGGACAAGCGCATCCCGGACGCGTACGACCCCAAGATTCAACGGGTGTTCCGCCAGTGGCTGCCGGTGTTCACCGACCGGCAGGCAGCGCTGTCCGTGGTGCCGGCGCTGCCGCTGGCCGGCTCCCAAGGCAGGTGCTACTCGATCGAGGGCATCTCGGCGTCGCTGGCGGCCCCGGTGGACGTGGGCATCTACTGCTACGCCGACACCGGGCTGCTGACCGCGGTACGGGTGAACGCCGGCACGCTGACCCTCTCCGGAGCGCCGGCGCCCGCCCCGCCGAAGGTGGACCTGCCCGGTCCGGTGGTCGGCGGCGAGCCGATGGGCATGGCCAGCCCGCCGCCACCGCCGGCCGTCTCACCATCCGGGCCGGGTGATGGCGACGCCGGAGCAACCCGCGTAGGGTGACCGGCGACATGTGGCAGGCACTCCTTCTTCGCTGCCGCGGCGAGGCCTCATCCCAGGCCGGCACCTCGTCGCGGAGTTGACGCGCGCCGCCCTTTCCGGTTTCGCCTTCCAGGAGCACCCGCATGTCCGCAGAAAAGCAGCGCCCGTCCGCCATGCCCTTCGAGCGCTATCAGCCGTACCATCAGCAGTTCGCCGTTGATCTGCCCGACCGGCAGTGGCCCAGCCGGCGCACCGGACGCGCGCCCCGCTGGTGCGCCGTCGACCTGCGCGACGGCAACCAGGCGCTGATCGACCCGATGTCCCCCGAGCGCAAGCGGCGCATGTTCATGCTGCTCGTGCAGATGGGCTACAAGGAGATCGAGGTCGGTTTCCCGTCCGCCAGCCAGACCGACTACGACTTCGTCCGCCAGCTCATCGAGCAGGACCTGATCCCGGACGACGTCACCATCCAGGTGCTGACCCAGTGCCGCGAGCACCTGATCGAGCGCACGTTCGACTCGATCCGCGGCGCCAAGCGGGCCATCGTGCACTTCTACAACTCGACCTCGACGCTGCAGCGGCGGGTGGTGTTCGGCCTGGACAAGGACGGCATCACCGACATCGCCACGACCGGCGCGCGGCTCTGCCAGAAATACGCCGAGATCTACACCCCGGACACCGAGGTCTTCTACGAGTACAGCCCTGAGTCGTACACCGGCACCGAGCTGGACTACGCCCTGGAGATCTGCTCGGCGGTGATCGACGTGATCGACCCGACGCCGGCCCGGCCGCTGATCATCAACCTGCCGGCCACCGTCGAGATGGCCACCCCCAACGTGTACGCCGACTCCATCGAGTGGATGCACCGCAACCTGCCCCGGCGTGATTCGGTGGTGCTGAGCCTGCACCCGCACAACGACCGCGGCACCGCGGTGGCCGCCGCCGAGCTGGGCGTGCTGGCCGGCGCCGACCGGGTGGAGGGCTGCCTGTTCGGCAACGGCGAGCGCACCGGCAACGTCGACCTGGTCACGCTCGGGCTGAACCTGTTCGCCCAGGGCGTCGACCCCATGATCAACTTTTCGGACATCGACGAGATCAAGCGGGCGGTCGAATACTGCAACCAGCTGCCGGTGCACGAACGCCACCCGTACGTCGGTGATCTGGTCTACACCGCGTTCAGCGGCTCGCACCAGGACGCCATCAACAAAGGCTTCGCCGCGTTGGCCGCGGACGCCGCTGAGGCCGGTGTCGAGATTGACAAGTTCACCTGGGGCGTGCCGTACCTGCCGATCGACCCGAAGGACGTGGGCCGCACCTACGAGGCGGTCATTCGGGTCAACTCGCAGTCCGGCAAGGGCGGCGTCGCGTACATCATGAAAGCGGAGCACAAGCTCGACATGCCGCGCCGGCTGCAGATCGAGTTCTCCGGCGTGGTCCAGCGGGTCACCGACGCGGAGGGTGGCGAGGTGGCCCCGCAGGCGATGTGGGACATCTTCGCGGCCGAATACCTCGCCGCGGGTGCGCTCCGGCTGGAGCGGTACTCGACGGCGACCGTGGACGGCAAGGTCGAGATCGAGGCCGAGGTGACGGTCGAGGGCGAGCGCAAACAGATCACCGGCGTGGGCAACGGCCCGATCGACGCGTACGTGCAGGCGCTGCAGCCGCTCGGCGTGAAGGTGCGGGTGCTCGACTACCACGAGCACGCGCTGTCCTCCGGAGGCGACGCCCAGGCGGCGGCCTATGTCGAGGTGGACGTCGACGACACCACGGTGTGGGGCGTGGGCCTGGACGCCAACATCGTCACCGCCTCGATCAAGGCGGTGACGAGCGCGGTCAACCGGGTGCGGTGAGCCGGCGGTGACGGCGTCCGGCCCGGGTCAGGGCCGGGCGCCGCGCCCGGCCCGGTGGCGGCGCATCTTGATGACCGCGCCGCAGGCGTTCATGCTGCACCAGCGACGGCTGTGATTGCGGCTGCGGTCGAGGTACAGCCAGCGACAGTGTTCGCAGCGGCCGAGCCGGCCGAGTGGGGCATCCGCGAGCAGGTCCACACACGCGGCGGCGATGACCCACATCGGCCACCGCAGCGAGCCGTCGGCCATGTCCCAGCCGAGCCGGTACGACGCGCCGTGCACCGCCAGGGTGGCGTGCCCGGTGGCGTCCGCGTACGCCGATCGGACCAGCTCCAGATGACCGGCGTCGACCGGCTCGGCGTTGCGGTGCCGCCGGAGGATGTGATCGACAGCGTCGCGTAACCGGCGGACGTCGTGGAGCACCCGCGCCGCCTCCGCCGGAGCTTTCCGGGCGGCCCGGCCGAGGCTCCGGCGCCGGTCCGGCGGCAGGTGCCCGGCCCGCGTGAGCCAGTCCAGCAGATCCACGTACTCGAACAGGTATTCGTCGTCGGCTCGATCCGGCGATCCGCCGAGCGTGTTGACGAAGTCGACGGCGACATGCCCGCCCACCATTTCCATCCGCCGTACGTCGCCCACGCCTCAACGTTACCTTCATTATTGGGTTTGACAGGTAACGGCAGGGGAATGCGGGCGCCATGACCGAGGTGGCACGGCCTGGCACGGCGCTGGCGGTGCTGTGTGCGGCGTCGTTCCTGGCGGTGGTCGACACCACCATCGTCAGCATCGCCCTGCCGACCATCCGCACCGCGATGGGACTCACCGCGGGTGGATGTTGGTGGCCGGCCGGATCGTGCAGGGGCTGGCGGCTGCCGCCTTCGTCCCCAACTCGTTGTCGTTGCTGACCGCGACCTTCACCGACAATCCGGCGAGGAGCCGTGCGATCGCCGCGTACGGCGCGATGGCCGGGCTCGGATTCGTGGCCGGCATGGTGGGCGGCGGCGTCATCACCGAGGTCTGGGGATGGCGCTGGATCTTCTGGATCAACGTGCCGGTGGTCGCGCTGATGCTGGCCCTGGCCCCGGTCCTGCCGGAGCACCGGGGACCGGAACCGCGCGGCCGGGTCGACGCGGCCGGTGGGGTGGCCGTGACGCTCGGCCTGTCCGCGGTGATCTTCGCCATCACCTCGGGACCGGAACGCGGGTGGCTGTCGGCAACCACCGTGTGCTCCGGGCTTTTCGGGCTGGCCGCCCTCGGCGCGTTCCTCGCCGTGGAGCGCCGGCATCCCGATCCGCTGGTGCCGCCGTCAGTCGCCGCCCGCCCGGCCGTGGCCGTACCGAACGCCGCCATCACCCTGCAGTCCATGGTCGGGATCGCCTGGCTCTTCCTGCTCACCCTCTACTTCCAGGACATCCGCGGCATGACGCCGTTCACCAGCGGACTATGGTTCGCGCCGATGACGGTCGCCTCGGTGGTCGGCGCGGCGTTCGCGGGCCGGGCGGCGCTCCGATTCGGGCTGCGGCCCACGGCGATCACCGGGCAAATGTGCATGGCCGGCGGGCTCGTGATCATGGCACTCGGTGTCGGCGTACCGGGCGGCTTCGCGGCCGTCATCGCCGGCATGGCGCTGGGCGAGACCGGCTTCATGCTGGGCAGCGTCGCGTTCACCATCGCCGCCACCGGCAGCCTCGGCGACGATCAGGCCGGCCTGGCCGCCGGCCTGGCCGCCGGCCTGGTGAATGTCGCATCCCAGCTGGGCGGCGGAACCGGCCTGGGCATCGTCGCGTCGCTCTTCGCCGGGGCCACCGGGCCGACCTCGGTCGCGCCGATCCAGATGGGTTTCCTCTTCTGCATGGCCTTCAGCGCCGGCGCGCTGCTGCTGGCGGCTCGGCTGCACCGGACGCGGGTAGCCGTTACCTAAGCTGGAGACGTGCCGGTCCGTACGCTCGCCGCTCTGCTCGTCTGCGCCGCCGCCCTGACCCTGAGCGGATGCGCGCCCATCCCGATCGAGTGGAAGGACGGCGGCGGTACGGGCGGATCGGCCACCGCGGAGTCGGGCGACGCGGCCGCCCAACTGGGGTCGCTCCGAGTGGTCCGGGCCGGCTCGATGCGCGGCTACAAACGGGCGGAGTTCGGGGAGTGGCGCGACACCGGCGCGAACTGCAACGTCCGGGACTCGGTGCTCAAGCGGGACGGCCTCAAGGTCAAGACATCGGGGTGCAACGTGGTGGCCGGTACCTGGATCAGCAGCTACGACGGCCGCACGCTGGACTCACCTACCGAAGTGGACATCGACCACCTGGTGCCGCTGGCCAACGCGTGGCGCTCCGGCGCGTCGGCGTGGTCGGGTGAGCAGCGGGCGGACTTCGCCAACGACCTGGACCGTCCGCAGCTGGTCGCGGTGTCCCGGACCGCGAACCGGGCCAAGGGTGATCAGGACCCGTCGACCTGGAAGCCGTCGTCCCGGGACCGGTGGTGCGGGTACGCCGCCGACTGGATCGCGGTCAAGGCGTACTGGAAGCTGACCGTCACCGGCGCGGAGAAGGCCGCGCTGGCCGACATGCTCGAGGAGTGCTGATGCCCGACGACGCCACCAGCCGGACCACCGACGTCGACGCCCCCGGCGGCGTGATGACCGACGAGGTGGGCGTGATCACCGGTGCGCTTACACTGCGGAGTGAACTGTCCGGCGGCCGGGTGGTCCTGCGGGTGCAATACCGGGACGCCGGCGAGTGGTACGCCGTGACGAACGGCACCGTGCCGGCCACCGACCCGGGCGCGCTGGACGCCGTCCACGCAACCGCGGTCGCCGTGCTGCACCGTCCGGAATAGGTATCCGGAATGCGCAAGATCGTCCTTGCCGGAGCCGCCGCCCTCGGCCTGCCCTTGCTCGCCGCGTCCACGCCGACGGCGGCCGGCCCGGCGGCGGCTTCGCTGGGTGAGGTCATCCCCAGGCCCGCCGAGGTTCGCCCGGCGGCCGGTGCGGAGTTCCGGCTGGACCCGCGAACCGTGATCCACACCCCGCCGGCCACCCGGGCGATCGGTGACCTGCTCGCGGACGATCTGCGCCGGGCCACCGGATATGCCCTGCCGGTACGGCCGGACCCGCCACCACGGTACGCACCGCACATCTCCCTGGCCCTGGGGAACGGCCACGGCGACGAGGGTTACCGGCTGACCGTCGACCCCCGCCGCGTCGACATCCGGGCCAGCGAGCCGGCCGGGCTGTTCGCCGGTACCCAGACGCTGCTGCAGGCGCGGGCCGGGCGGACGATTCCCGGCGGGGTCATCGAGGACCGGCCGAGGTTCGCCTACCGCGGCGCGATGCTCGATCTGGCCCGGCACTTCCACCCACCGGACGAGATCAAGCGCTACATCGACGAGATCAGCCGCTTCAAGATCAACCACCTGCACCTGCACCTGAGCGACGACCAGGGCTGGCGCATCCAGATCATCAGCCGGCCGCGGCTCACCACGGTCAGCGGCGGTGCCGGTACCGGTGTGGACGGTGCCGGTCCCGGGTTCCTCACCCAGTCGGAATACCGGGACCTGGTCCGGTACGCCGCCACCCGGTTCGTGACCATCGTGCCGGAGATCGACATGCCGGGGCACGTCAACGCCGCCCAGGTCGCCTACCCCGAGCTGACCTGCGACGGGGTGGCGCCACCGCCGCGCACCGACACCGAGGTCGGCTACAGCTCGCTGTGCATCAAGTCGGCGGCCACGTACCGGTTCGTCGACGACGTGATCCGGGAACTGGCCGCCGTCACGCCGGGCCCGTTCCTGCACATCGGCGGCGACGAGGCGCGCGCCACCAGCGACGAGGATTACCTGACTTTCCAGGCGCGGGTGCTGCCGCTGGTCGCCAAGTACGGCAAGACCGCGTACGGCTGGAACGAGATCGCCCGGTCGCCGGCCGCCGCCGACGCGGTCGCGCAGTACTGGGGCAGGTCCACGTCGAACGCCGACGTCGCCGCCCGGGTCGCCGACGGCATGAAAGTGGTCATGTCGCCGGCCAACAAGGCCTACCTGGACATGAAGTACGACCCGAGCACCCCGGTCGGCCTCAGCTGGGCCGGCTACATCGAGGTGCGGACGGCCTACGACTGGGACCCGGGCAGCCACCTCGCCGGCGTACCGGAATCGGCCGTGCTCGGGGTGGAGGCGCCGCTCTGGTCGGAGACCCTGCGGAACGTCGAGGACATCGAGGTCATGGCGTTCCCCCGGTTGGCCGCGATCGCCGAGCTGGGCTGGTCACCGGCGGCCACCCAGGACTGGGAGTCGTTCCGGGCCAGGCTCGCCGCGTACGGTCCGGAGTGGACCGCCCGGGGCGTCGATTTCTACCCGTCCGGCCAGGTCGACTGGCCCTCCTGAGCCGGCCCGGATCGGCGTACCGTGAACGGCCATGACGAAGCCGTGGAAATGCCGTCTCGGGTGGCACTCATGGGTGCCGCGACCCGACACCCAAGATCCGAGCGCCAAGGTCTGCCTGCGGTGCCGCAAGCAGACGTACGTGGGTGGGATGGGCGGGTTGGGTAGCCGCTTCGGCGCAGGTGGCTGACACCTCAGGCGCTCGTGATCTTGGGGTTCATCAGGCCGGCTGAGCCACGGTTCGCCCGGCGCGCGGCAGGACCAAGCTGGCTGCCGCGGCGGCGACCGCCAGCGCGCCGGCGAGCAGCCACGCGGAGGTGTAGTCGCCGGAAGCTGCCCGCAGCGCGCCGCTGGCGGCAGCCGCCATGCCCGCACCCACCATGTGGGCCGCGAAGACCCAGCCGAAGACGATGCCGCCGCGCTCCGGCCCGAACGCCGCGCGGCACAGCACCACCGTGGGCGGGACGGTGGCGACCCAGTCCAGGCCGAACAGCGCGACGACCACCAGCAGCGGCGGCTCGACGCTCGGTCCGAGCAGCGCCGGCACGGCGAGCAACGCAATGCCGCGCAGGCCGTAGTAGACGGCCAGCAACAGGCGCGGGTCGAGCCGGTCGGTGAGCCAGCCGGAACCGATCGTTCCGGCGATGTCGAAGACGCCGACCACGGCGAGGAGCCCCGCCGCCGTTGTCACGTGCATGCCGTGGTCGTGCGCCGCGGGAACGAAGTGGCTGCTGATGATCCCGTTGGTGGTCCAGCCGCAGACGAAGAACGTCCCGGCGAGCAGTAGGAACGGCCGGGTCCAAAAGGATTCTCGCAGCACCGTGACGGCGTGGACGACGGCCGCCCTGGCGCTCGGCGGCGCGTCGCCGGAGGCCGGTTCCTCTGCCGCTCCGCCGTAGGGCAGCAAGCCCACGTCTGCGGGGCGGTCGCGGAGTACGGCCGTCACGATCGGCACCAGCACGGCGCAGACCAGCGCGACCGCCAGCGACGCGGCACGCCAACCGTACGCGTCGACAACCGCGGCCAGCAGCGGCAGGAACACCAGCTGCCCGGTCGCCCACGCCGCGCCGAGAATGCCCAGGACCAGGCCGCGCCGGGCGACGAACCAGCGGGTGGCCACGATGGCGCCGAAGACCAGGGCGACCGAACCGGTGGCGATGCCGATGACCACGCCCCACAACGCCGACAGCTGCCACGGGGCCGTCATGACGGTGGTCGCCAGGCAACCGGCAGCGATCAGTAACAGCGCCCCGACCGCTGTACGGCGCACGCCGACGCGTTCGAGCAGTGCCGCGGCGAACGGCGCGGCCAGCCCGTAGACGACCAGGTTGAGCGAGACGGCGATCGAGGTCTGCGTACGCGTCCACCCGAGGTCGTCCTCGATCGGCACGAGCAGGATTCCCAGGCTCGACCGGAACGCGGCCGAAGCCAGCAGGACCAGGAAGGTGACGGCCGCAACGAGCCAGGCGCGGTGTACGCGCCGCGGCCACCGGCCCCCGGCCGCGAATCCCGCCGAAGCCGGTGTTCCCATATCCACAACCACACCTCCTGCCCGGCGTTCTCTGCATACAGAAAGGGCCGTTGTCCCTGAGGGAAACGGCCCTTGATCTGGTCGGGGTGGCCGGATTTGAACCGACGGCCTCTTCGTCCCGAACGAAGCGCGCTACCAAGCTGCGCCACACCCCGCGGCGTGCTGAGCAATAGTATCCGACGCCCTCCCGGGCACAAACTCGGTATCCCAGTCCGGGGAAAAGCGCAGGTCAGCGCGGTATCAGCGTGAGAATCGAGGCCTCCGGGCGGCAGGCGAACCGGACCGGGGCGGTGGGGTGCGTGCCCAGGCCGGCGGAGACGTGCAGCCACGTGTCGGTGCCGGGCCAGCGGTGCAGTCCCTTGGCCATGCTGTGCGGCAGGTCGCAGTTGGTGGTCAGGGCGCCGTACCCGGGCACGCACACCTGACCGCCGTGGGTGTGGCCGGCCAGGATGAGCGCGAAGCCGTCCGCGGCCATCGCGGTCAGCACCCGGGAGGCGGGGGTGTGGGTGACGCCGATGTGCAGGTCGGCGCCCCGGGAGACCGGGCCGGCTACGGCGGCGTAGTCGTCGCGGTCGATGTGGGGGTCGTCGACGCCGGCGAGTTCGATGGAGCGGCCACCGGCCTTGAGGACGGTACGGGCGTTGTTCAGGTCGGCCCAGCCGGCATCCACCAGGGCGGCGCGCAGGTCCTCGTGCGGCAGGTCGTCGCCCTGGACGTAGTCACGGTCGCGGTCGGGGCGGAGGTAGCGCAGCGGATTTCCCCACACCGGGCCGCGGTAGTCGTTGGAGCCGAACACGAACGCACCCGGCAGGTCCAGGAACGGGTCGAGCGCGCGCAGCACGCCGGGCAGGGCGTCCGGTGCGGACATGTTGTCGCCGGTGACCACCACCAGGTCCGGGTCGGTGCCGCCGAGCGCGGCCACCCACTCCTGCTTGCGGCGCTGGTCCGGCATCATGTGCAGGTCCGAGAGGTGCAGGACGCGCAAGGGTTCGGCGTCCGGCTCGAGCACCGGTACGTCGAACCGGCGCAGCGTGAACAGGTTCCGCTCGACCAGGGCGGCGTAGGCGAGGGTGGCGCCGCCGAGTGCGGTGGTGCCGGCGGCCAGCTTGATAACGGTGCGCTTGCGCATGACCGCAAGGGTAGTTTGGCGAACCATGGGAACGCTCAAAGACCGCCTGAACGAGGACCTGCGCACCGCGATGAAGGGGCGGGACGAGGTGACCGTCTCCACCCTGCGGATGGCGCTGGCCGCCGTGCGCAACGCGGAGGTGTCCGGCACCGCGGCCCGCGACCTGTCCGATGCCGAGGTCATGTCGGTGCTGACCAAGGAGGCGAAGAAGCGGCGCGAGGCGGCGGCCGCGTTCGCCGGTGCGGGGCGGGCGGACCAGGCGGCGCGGGAGAACGCCGAGGGCGAGATCCTGGACCGTTATCTGCCGAAGCAGCTCACCGACGAGCAGATCGCCGCGCTGGTGACCGAGACGCTCGCGGCCGGTGGGTTCAGCGGCAAGGGCCAGATGGGGCCGGCGATGAAGGCGGTGCAGGCGGCGGTGGCCGGCCGGGCCGAGGGCGGCCGGGTGGCGGCCGAGGTACGCAAGCAGCTCGGCTGACCTGACCTGGCCGGGGAAGCAATGAGCCGGGGCCCGGAAGCCCCGGCTCATCGGCCTATCGTCGCGGTCGGTCCGGGAACAGGTCGTTCAGCGACGGCGGCCTCGGACCGTCCGGCGGCGGCTCGGCGCCCTTGCCGTTACTGACCTCGATCATGACGGCGCCACCCTTGATGGTGCGGCCGCTCGGGCTGGTGCCGGCCGCGGAGCCGGCCGGGCAGCGGGAGTCCACCGGGGTGCTGAGCACCGAGACGTCGAAGCCGGCACCGCGCAGCCGGGCCCGGGCGTCACCGATCGACGCGCATTCCACGTTGGGGATGGAGCGCTGTTCGCCGAACGTCAGCTTCCGGTTGTCCGGTCTCTTGAACTCCTTCTTCTCCTTGCCCTTCATGTAGTCGGCCAAGGTCTTGTAAACCGGCGGGTTCACCACGTCGTGATCCATCCGATCGCGATGCTGCGCCCAGTCCGGATCGACCAGATATCCGGCCACCACCATCGAGGTGGTGCCGACGATCAGCGCGGCGGTCTTGTCCTTGTCGGTGGTGCCGGTCTTGCCGAACACCGGGTGTCTGATCGTGGCGTGCGCGGCTCGGGCGGTGGCGCCGCTGCAGCGGCCGAGCTGCGACTGGTCACCCACCGGGCAGCGAGCCGCATCCAGCGCGGCGCGGGCCACGTCGGCCGATGTGGCCCGGGTGCAACGAGGGTTGCCCGCATCGATCTTCTCGCCGCGCTGCGTCTTGATCTCCACCACCGGGGTGGGTTCGCAGTACATGCCGTCGCCGGCCAGGGTGGCGTACGCGTTCGCCATCTCCAGCGGCGTGGAGGACGTGACGCCGAGGGTGAACGCGCCCCACTGCCGGGCGTAGTCCTCGTTGTTCGCGTACTCCGCGTCCTGTGCGGCCCGGAAGTGCACACCGAACCGCTTCGCCACGTCCACGACGTTGTGCGCGCCGACCCGTTCCTGCAGCGGCACGAAGAACGTGTTCACCGACCGTCCGAATCCGGTCCACATGTTCACCACGCCACCGGCCCCGCCGCCGGAGTTCTGTGGGCAGTACTTGTTGGTGCCGGGGCACGCGGCCGGGCTGCCGTACTCGACGATGTAGTTGGTCTTGGCGACCTTGGGGGCGTTCATCGAGTAGGCGAGCGGATAGCCCTTCTCCAGAGCGGCCACCAGGGTGAAGATCTTGAACACCGACCCGGCCTGGTAACCGGTGATGTCGCCGCCGCCGCTGAGCAGCGGGTTGGTGGTGTTCGGGTAGGTGCCGCGGATCTTCTTGCGCGCCTTGGCCGGGTTCGACGAGATCTTGTTCTGCGGGTTTTCCTTGTTGTCCAGCTTGAACCGGCGGTTCGCGGCGAGCGCGCGGACCCGGCCGGTGCCGGGCTGGATGCCGGCCAGCAGCAGGGCGTTCTTGTTGTCCATCGAGATCTGCTCGCCGATCCGGTCGCGGGCGGCCTGCTGCGCCTTGACGTCCAGCGATGTGACGATCCGGTACCCGCCGCTCTTCAGCCGCCGCTCCCGGTCGTACGCCGTCTTGCCGAACGTCTCCTGCTCCAGCCACCAGCGGTAGAAGAAGTCGCAGAAGAAGCCCCAGTGGTTCTTGGCCACCGACACGCAGCCATTGCCCACCCGCTTGACTTCCCGCGGGATCTTGGTGGCGTTGGCCTTGGTGAACTCCGCCGGTGTGATCATGCCGAGGTCGCGCATGTTGACCAGGATGTATTCGCGGCGGTCGCGGGCCTGCGGATATCCGGTCTCGGTGGTGGGGTCGAACGCGGACGGCGCCTTCACCATGCCGGCCAGCAGCGCGGACTCCGGCACGGTCAGGTCCTTGGGCCTCTTCTGGAAATAGACCTGGCTGGCCGCGTAGATGCCGTACGCGCCGGCGCCGAACGGTGCGGTGTTCAGGTAGCGCTCGAGGATCTGGTCCTTGGACAGTTCCTTCTCCACCTGAAGCGCATATTTCATCTCGGTGATCTTGCGCTTGGGGGTGTCCTTGGTCGCGTCCACCACCTCCTGCGCGCTCGTCGCCGAATAGGCCAGCGACATACGCACGTACTGCATGGTGATGGTGGAAGCGCCTTGCTGGGCCTTGCCGCTGTTGTTGCTGACGAACGCCCGCGCCACACCCTTGAGATCAACGCCGTTGTGGTGGTAGAACTCGTGGTCCTCGGCGGCGATGATCGCGTTCTGCATGTTCTTCGAGATGTCCTTCAGCGGTACTTCGCTGCGGAACTCGTCCCACATGACCGCGATCTGGGTCTTGCCGTCGTTCGCAAAGATCCGGGTGACCTGCGGGGCGGTGGTTTCCTTGAGCTCGCTGGGCAGTTGCGCGAACGTCTCGCCGCCGGCCTTGGCGGCCAGGCCGGACATCGCCACGGCCGGGAAGGCGGCCGCCGCGACCACAACGCCGGCCAGCAAGCCGCAGATCAGCAGCGACGTGGCATTGGCGAAGATGTTGTGATCGCGTCTGCGCATCCAGGAGGTCACGGGAAGCAGGGTACGCGAACGCCACACATGACCGCGCGGCGTGCAGGTCACGGTTCGCCAAAGTCAGTTTGGCGCATCACCCGCACGCGTGCACCCGGTTCCCCAGAATGAACGACGGACTTGCCCGGCTGTGCCCGGCTATGCCGATTTTGACGCACAACGTTGCGTAATCGCCCGACTACGGAGCATGATGGTCACCGCGAGACATCGCACGACGTCTGCGTGACCCGGGGGACATGGGTCCGGCGTGACGTCAGGGGGTAAGCAAGGGGGGACGGGAACACATGGGGATGATCAGCGATTGGCCCAGCATGGCGGCGTGTCAGAGTGGTGACCCGGACGCGCTGTTCGTGCAGGGTGCCGAGCAGAACGTGGCGAAGAGGATCTGCCGCAGCTGCCCGGTTCGCTACGAGTGCCTCGCCGACGCGCTGGACAACCGGATCGAGTTCGGCGTGTGGGGTGGCATGACCGAGCGGGAGCGCCGCGCTCTACTGCGCCGGCACCCGCACGTGGCGAGCTGGCGGAAGATGTTCGAGGCCGCGCTCAAGGAGAAGGGCGCCGACAAGGTGCTCGTCTCCGCGCGCTGACCCTCACGACGGAGCAGGAACAGCAGTAAGCGCAGCAGCGATCGTCCGCAGTCCGTCGACGTCGTGCACGTCGGCGGGCTGCGCGGCCACCTCGACCGTCGGGACGGCGGGGAAGGCGTCGGTGAACGTCGCCGCCACCTGCACCTCCCGCTCGGCCTGCCGCAGCAGCCCCGCGTGGATGCGCAACGCGTCCGCGGTGACCTGCTGGCCGCCGGCCGCGTCCAGCCGGGCCGCGGCCTTCTCACTGGCGTCGGCCGGCAGCGCGGTCAGCGCCGAGCGGTGCACCCGGTTGAGCACCAGGCCGGCCAGCGGCATCCGCTCCGCGACCAGGCGCTCCGCGAAGTACGCGGCCTCCCGGACGGCGTCCCGCTCCGGCGCGGCGACCAGCAGGAACGCGGTCTGCGGGTCCTGCAGGATGCGGTACGTCTCGTCGGCGCGCTGCCGGAACCCGCCGAACATCGAGTCGAGCGCCGCCACGAACCCGGACAGATCCGTCAGCAGCTGAGCACCCAGGATCTTCTGCACCGCCTTGGAGAACAGCCCGAACGAAGCGGTGACCAGGCTGAACATGCTCCGGCCGCCGCGCGCCGGCGCCAGCAGCATGCGCAGCATCCGGCCGTCCAGGAAGCGGGACAGCCGGGCCGGGGCGTCCAGGAAGTCCAGCGCGGACCGCGACGGCGGGGTGTCCACCACGATCAGATCCCACTCGTCCCGGGCGCGGAGCTGACCCAGCTTCTCCATCGCCATGTACTCCTGCGTACCGGAGAAGGTCGAGCTCATCGCCTGGTAGAACGGGTTGGCGAAGATCTCCGCGGCCCGCTGCGGGGTGGTATGCGCCTGCACCACCTCGTCGAAGGTCCGCTTCATGTCCAGCATCATCGCGTGCAGCTCACCGCCGGTGGCCTCGGTGTCGATGCCTTTCACCTGGCGCGGAGTGTTGTCCAACTCGGTGAGGCCCATGGACTGGGCGAGCCGGCGGGCCGGGTCGATGGTCAGCACGACGGTCCGCCGGCCGTGGTGCTCCGCCGCGCGCAGGCCCAGCGCCGCTGCCGTGGTGGTCTTGCCGACACCGCCCGAGCCGCAGCACACGACGATCTTGGTCGCCGGGTCGGCCAGCAGCGCGTCGAGGTCCAGGCGCGGAGCGGTCACTACTCGAGCGTAGCTACTGTTCATCAGACCGTGAGCAGACGCTGGGCGAGCTCGTCGAGCCCGGCGCGGTCCACGCCGTCCGGCAACAGCGGCAGCTCGACCATCGGCCGGCCCAGGTCGGCAAGCTCCGCGCGCAGCGATTCCTCCAGCTCACGGCGAGTCAGGTCGGCCCGGACCTCGTCCTGCAACGTGGCCACCACGGCCGGGTCCGCGGGCAGGCCGGCCGAGGTCAGCCCGCGCCTCAGCTCGGCCTTGGTGACCCTGCCCACGGTCGCCAGCGGCGGGCGGGCGCCGTTGATGATCACCCGGCCCACCGGGATCTGCAGGCTGTTCAGCTCGGCGATCGCGTCCAGCGTCTCCTGCACCGGCATCTCCTCGAGCAGGGTGACCACGTGCACCGAGGTGATCGGCGAACGCAGCAGCGACGCCACGCCCTCGCTCTGCGACTTGATCGGCCCCATCTTGGCCAGCCGCGCGGTTTCCGCGGTGACGTTGAGGAACCGCCCGATCCGTCCGGTCGGCGGCGCGTCCAGCACCACCGCGTCGTACACCCGCTTGCCGTCCCGGGCCCTGGTGGTGGACTCCTTGACCTTGCCGGTGAGCAGCACGTCCCGCAGGCCCGGGGCGATCGTGGTGGCGAAGTCGATGGCGCCGACCTTGCGCAGCGCCCGCCCGGCAGCGCCCAGCCGGTAGAACATCTCGAGGTATTCGAGCAGGGCTTCCTCGGGATCGACGGCCAGCGCACGGACCTCGCCGTCCGCGGCCCCACCACCACCCAACGCCGGACTGAAGGCAGAGCGGGACGGGACGGTGGCGATCCGCAGTTCCTGATAGGGCAACGGCTGCAGCTCGAACAGCTGGGCGATGCCCTGCCGGCCCTCCACCTCGACCAGCAGCGTGCGCCGCCCGCCCTCGGCGAGGGCGAGCGCCAGCGCCGCCGCGACGCTGGTCTTGCCGGTGCCGCCCTTTCCGGTCACCACGTGCAGGCGGGCGGGCCAGCGGGCGGTCCGTTCGTTGGTTGCCACTATTCGAGAGTACGGCTGCCCTCTCAGCCGCTGATTTCGCAGACCAGCCAGCCGGTCTTGCGGACGGTGGTGAAAGTGAGCGTCTGCTCGGCCGTCTTCTCGTCGTCGGTGGCCATGGTGAGCTGCACCGACACCGTGGCGCGTTCGTCGGTCTGGGTGGCCACGGTGGGCTCGTTCCACCGGAAGATCGGGCCGTCGTACTCGGTCGCCAGGCCTTTGATCTGACTCACCCGGGCGGCTAGCCGGTCGGCATCGCGGGCCTCGCGGCAGACCACCTCGTTGGCCGCGGCGGCGTCCTGACGGGTGTAGACGGCGGTGAGGAACTCGTTCACCGCGGTGGCCGGGTCGGGCGCGCCGCTGCCGTCCGCGTCGCGCAGCAACAGGTAGGCGGAGAACGCGCCACCGCCGCAGAGCAGCAGGGTGGTGGTCAGCGCGACGGACAACCAGAGGCCGGTCTTGCGACGGCGGTCGCCCGGGTCCACCGGCACCTGGTGCGGCACGATCGCGGTCGGCTGCCCGGACAGCTCGGCCGGTGGCGAATGCTGATATGCCAGGTGCTCCGGCGGCGTGGTGCGCCACTCGCCGGGCTTCTCGTGCTGGGCGTGCCATGGTCCGGCCGGTGACGGCTGCCGCCAGACCGCGACCGGTTCGGTGATCGGCTGGTCGCCGGGATGGACCGGCTCGGTGTCGCGGGACTCGTCCGGGAACGCGCCCAGCGGCGGCCACTGCGGGTCGGCGGTGGGCTGGGCGTCGATAAAGGCTTCATCGGCGCCCGCCGGTAGCCCGTGCGGCGGCTCGGGCGGGGGCACCGGGTCGGGCGGCGGGATCGGCATCGGTGGATCCGGGTCCGGCGTGGGCACCGGTTCCGGCTCCGGATGACCGGGCGCACCGCCGGGCGGTTGGGTCATCTTTCAGCCTCTCGTTCCGGTATGGGATGTCCCGGCTCAGCGTAGTCAAAAGGGCCCCTAAGCTGTCGCGGTAGCCGAGAAGAAGGAGATCCCGGAGCGATGCAGAAATGGGAGTACGTGACCGTGCCACTGCTGGTCCACGCGACCAAGCAGATCCTGGACAACTGGGGTGACGACGGCTGGGAACTGGTGCAGGTGGTCCCCGGGCCCAACCCCGAGCAGCTGGTGGCATACCTGAAGCGAGCCAAATCATGACAACACCGGTGCCGGTCAGCGGCGAGGGCGAGGCGGCGATCTACGCCAAACTGCAGGAGCTGGGCCTCAGCCTGCCGCAGGTGGCCGCGCCGCTGGCCGCGTACGTCCCGGCCGTGCAGTCCGGAAATTACGTGTACGTGTCGGGACAGCTGCCGCTGGCCGAGGGCGAGCTGGCGCAGGCCGGCAAGGTGGGCGGCGAGGTGACCGCCGAGCAGGCTGCCGACCTGGCCCGGATCTGCGCGCTGAACGCCCTGGCGGCGATCGACGCCCTGGTCGGCCTGGGCCGGGTGGTGAAGATCGTGAAGATCACCGGGTTCGTGGCGTCGGCGCCCGGCTTCACCGGTCAGCCCGGCGTGATCAACGGGGCGTCGCAGCTGTTCCTGGACGTGCTCGGCGAGATGGGCCGGCACGCCCGCAGCGCGGTCGGCGTCGCCGAGCTGCCGCTGGGTGCACCGGTCGAGGTGGAAGTGATCGCCGAGGTGGCGTAACGACGGAACCACGTACCATCCCACACGTGGGGGGTGCTGCGGTCGAGGGGTTGCCGGGATGGGTGACGCTGGTGCGTGCACCCAACCCGGGGCCGATGACGCTGGACGGCACCAACACCTGGGTCCTGGGCGGTGAGGTGGTGATCGATCCCGGGCCGCTCGACCGCGATCATCTTGCCGCGATCGCCGCTCAGGGGCCGATCAGCGCCATCCTGATCACCCATGGTCACCATGACCACGTCGAGGGTGCGGCCGAGCTGTCCCGGATGCTCGACGGCGTTCCGGTGCGCGCCGCCGACCCGAAGCACTGCATCGGCGCCGAACCGCTCACTCCGGGCGTGTTGCCCCTGGCCGGCCTGGAGATCGAGGTGCTGGCCACTCCCGGCCACTCCGCCGACTCGCTGTGTTTCGTGACGAATGAGGCGGTGTTTACCGGTGACTCCATCCTCGGCCGCGGCACCACGGTGGTGGCCTGGCCGGATGGTGACCTGGAGGCCTACCTGAACACCCTCGGCGTGCTCAGCGCGTACCCCCGGATGGTCCTGCCGGGGCACGGTCCGGCGCTCCCCGACTGCGGCGCGATCGCCCGGGCCTATCTGGTCCACCGCCACGAGCGCCTGACCCAGGTGCGGAACGCGGTCGCGTCCGGCGCGGACACTGCGGAGGCGGTCGTTGACGCGGTGTATACCGATCTCGATCCGGCCGTGCGGTTTGCGGCGATCTGGTCCACGCGGGCGCAACTCGACTATCTGAGGCGGGAATCACATCGGCCCCCGGAACGGTTGGACCCGCTGTGACCTGTCCGGTGTGTGGAACCGTCGCCGTGCCCGGTGCCCGTTTCTGCCACAACTGCGGTGCCGCGCTGCCCGCCGCGGCCAGCCTCCCGGCGGCCGAGCGGCGCATCGTCACCGTGCTGTTCGGCGACCTGTCCGACTTCACCTCCTGGTCCGAGGACCTCGACCCGGAACGGGTGGGCGCGGTGACCGACCGGGTGCTGGCCGCGCTCGCCGGTGCGGTCAAGACCTTCGGCGGACACGTCGACAAGCTCACCGGCGACGGCATCATGGCGGTCTTCGGCGCGCCGGTGGCCCACGAGGACGACGCGGAGCGCGCGGTCCGGGCGGCGCTGAGCATGCAGCGGGCGGTCCGCCGGGTGCTGGACGACGAGCGCGGCGGCGGGGCTCCGGCGGGTCTGCGCGTCGGACTGAACACCGGCGAGGTGGTGGCCGGCATCCAGGCGTCGATCGAGTACACGGTGATCGGCGACACGGTGAACACCGCCGCCCGGCTGGCCGACGCGGCCGCGGTGGGCGGGGTGTACGCCGGCACCCGGACCAGCGCCGCCACCCGGCACGTGGCGTCCTGGCGGCAGCTGCGCCCGCTGCGGCTGAAGGGCAAGCGGGAGCCGGTTCCGGCGTACGAGTTGCTCGGCCTGCACGATGCCCCGGGCACCCGCTCGGGTCTCGGCGACGAGGCGCCGTTCGTGGGCCGGGAGACCGAACTCGGGCGGGTGTCCGGCCGGCTGACCGAGGCGATCGACACCGGAACGCCGCGACTGATGGTGATGACGGCCGAGGCGGGTATCGGAAAGACCCGGTTCGCCGCCGAGGTCAAGCGCCTGGCCACCGGGTACGACGTCAGTCACGGCCGGTTCGCCACGCACAACGGTGCCCGGGTGCTGCGGGTGCGGTGCCGGGCGTTCGGCGAGCGCCGCCGGTTCGCGCCGATGGCCGACCTGGTGCGCAAGGCCGCCGGTCTGCCGAAGAACGTGACCGCCACGATCACCCGCCCGGTGGTCGAGGAGCGGCTCCGCAAGCTGGTGCACCGGCTCGCCCGCGACGGCGAGACGCCGGACGTGGACATCGACCGGCTGCTGGCGCTGCTCGGCTTCGGCGAGGCGCCCACCGTACCGGTGGGACCGAACGCCACCGCGGACTGGCAGCCGAGCGGCCGGCGCACGGACGCCGAGGCCATCTCGATCGCGGTCGCCGACCTGCTGAACGCGCTGTCCACCGAGGCGCCGCTGGTGGTGATCGTCGACGACCTGCACGACGCCACGGCCACCACGGTGGACGCGCTGGGCAGCACCCTGTCCCGGTTGGACGGTCCGGTGGTGGTGCTGCTGCTCGGTCGCCCCGAGCTGGTGCGCACCGCGGGCGCGCTGACCCGGCTGTCCGAGGCCGAGGTGCACACGTTGCCACCGCTGCGGGGTGCCGACGCGGCGCGGCTGCTCACCTCGTACCTCAATGGCGGACGCCTGCCGCAGGCCGACACCGACCGGCTGCTGGCCACCGCACAGGGCAATCCGTTCTACCTGGCCGAGCTGGTCACGCTGCTGATGGAACGCAGCGCGCTGACCCCGGCGGTGGGCGCCAACGCGGCCGACAAGTGGCAGCTGGCCGCCGGATCGCTGGGCAGTCAGCTGCTGTCCCGGGACCTGGCCGCGGTGCTCGCCGCGCGCATCGACGCGCTGCCGCCGGAGCCGCGCTCGGTGCTGCGGGACGCGGCCGTGGTGGGCGACACCGTACCGACCGGTGTGATCGAGGCGCTGCGCGAGCGGCGGTCGACCGGCGACCGGCCCGGCGCGGTGGCCGCGGTCGAGCTCGAACGAGCGGTCGACGAGCTGCTGCAACGCCGCATGCTGCACCGGGTGCGGGGCGGGTTCGCGTTCAGCACGCCGTTGATGCGCGAGGCCGCGTATTCCGGCATCGGCAGGGCGGACCTGGCCGACAAGCACGCCTACCTGGCCCGCTGGGCGGCGCCGGAGACGGTGACCGAACTGGGGTACGACGCGGCCGGCCGGTTGAGCCTGACCGAGAACGAGCGGGATGCCTTCGTGGCCACCCACGCCGAATGTGCGGTGGAGCTGTCCAACCAGGTGCGGCTGCGAGCCGACGCGCCGGCCCGGGATGTGGCCCCGCTGGCGGTGAGCGCGTTCAGCCGGCTGGCCCGGCGCGCACTGGCCAACGTGGAACCGCAGGCCACGATCGAGTACGGCGAACGCGCCGCGGCGCTGGCCCCCGGCGGCCTGCCGCTGTCCGACCAGCTGGTGCAGTCCCGGGCGCTGCTGCGGCTGGGCCGGGCCGACGAGGCGCTGGCGTACGGCGAGAAGATCGCCGCCACCGCCGAGCACGAGAACGAACCGGTGTGCCGGGCCGAAGCGCTGCTGGTCACCGGGCGGGCGCACGAGGCGCTGGGCGATTCCACCCGGGCGGTGGTCGCCTGGCAGGCGGCCCTCCAGGTGGCCAGCGACGCCGAGCTGGCGCCGGAACGGGCGAACGCGATGCGCCGGCTGGGCATGGCCGACTTCCTGGCCGGCCGGCTCAGCCAGGCGAGCACCCGGTTCGCCGCCGCCTACCAGGTCACGCTGAGCGCCGGCGACCGGCACGGGCAGGCCTGGGCGCTGCAGAACCTGGCCTGGGTGACCACCACCCGCGGCGACTTCGCCGGCACCGACGCGGTGCTGGGCCGGGCCGCGCGGTTGTTCGCCGAGCTGGGCGATCCGGTGGGACGTGCGTGGATGCGCGGCACCACGGCGTTCGCCCGGCTGCTGTCCGGCCGCCTCGCGCAGGCACGCCGGCTGGCCCGGGTGTTCCTGCCGTTCGGCGAGCGGGTCGGCGAGGGCTGGGCGGTGGGCACGCTGCGGGCGGTGGAGGCGTACGCCGCCTCCGAGCTGGGCGATCTGGCGGAGGCGGACCGGGAGGCCCGACGGGCGTACCGGGAGTTCGCCGCCGTCTCCGATGACTGGGGTCAGGGCCTCGCGCTGATCGTGCGCGGTGGGATCGCCCGCGGCCTGGGCGAGTGGGACCACGCAAACGACCTGCTCACCGACGCGCTGGCGGCGGCCGGCCGGACCGGACACCCGCTGCTGCTGGGCATGGCCGGGACGATCCGCGGGTTCGTGGCGCTGCAGCGCGGCGACCCGGCGGCCGCCGAAGCCGACGCTCGCCGCGTGATGGCCGCGGTGGAGCCGCACAATCCGCTGGCACCGGCCCAGGTCGGTCCGCGGGTGCTGCTGGCCGAGGCCCGGTTGCGGTCCGGGGACGCGGCCACCGCGGTCGCCCTGCTGGCGCCGATCGCCGGCGACACCGGGACGCCCTCGCTACTGTTCTCCCGCAAGCACGCGCTGGCCGTGTACGCCTCCGCGCTGCTCGCCGCCGGCCGGGCGGACGACGCCCTGACCTGGATCCGGCGGGCCGAGGAGGTGCCGGCCGAGGACGTGCGCAGCGGTGTCGTGACGGCCGGTGTGCTGGCCCGGGTGCTGGCCGCGGTCGGGTGCCTGACCGAGGCAAGGCAGGCGGCCGAGGAGGCGGTCCTGCTGGCCTACTCCACCGAGCAGGCCGGGGAGCGGAGCGCCGCCGAGGAACTCCGCGACGCCCTGGCGCTGGAAACTGTCGCGTACGCGTCTGACGTGCCGGGATGATCCGATCGGCCGCTGGCGTATTTTCGTATCCGTGAGGGAGACCCCGCCTGGCGCGCTGCCGGCGCCGTACGTGCCAGGCATGTCCGGCTTGTCGGTCATGGCGCGTGGGGGATACGCCACCGTCTATCGCGCGACGCAAGACTCCGTCGGCCGTGACGTCGCCATCAAGGTGGAGAACCGCACCCTCGGCAGCCCGCGCGACCAGGCCCGGTTCCTGCGTGAGGCGAAGGCGGCCGGCCGGATGTCGTCCCACCCGCACGTGGTCGACCTGTTCGACGTCGGCGTCACGGTCGACCAGCACCCATACCTGATCATGGAGCTGTGCGACGGGTCGTACCTGGACCGCATGCGCGTCACGCCGCTCGGCGCGATCGAGGCCCGCGACCTCGGCGTGAAGATCGCCGACGCGCTGGTGCACGCACACGCCAACGGTGTGCTGCACCGCGACGTGAAGCCGGCGAACATCCTGTACTCGCACTTCAACCCGGCGGTGCTGGCCGACTTCGGACTGGCCGTGCTGGGCGAGATGCGAGATTCGTCGGTCACCCTCGAGGTGCTCACGCCGGCGTACGCCCCACCGGAGATGTTCCACCACGCCGCGCCGTCCGGCGCGGTCGACGTGTACGCCCTCTCCGCCACCCTGTACGCGGTGATGCGCGGGCACCCGCCGCGGTGGGAGCCGCACCGCAGCCCCAGCCTGATCACGGTGATGGAGATGTTCGACCGGCCCATCCCGGACCTGCCGCACGTGCCCCGGTCGATGACCGAGGTGCTGCGCTACGGCATGGCCAACGACCCGCGCGAGCGGCCGACCGCCGAACAGCTCCGCGACATGCTGGCCGGGCTGCACCTGGCGCCCGGATCGCCGCCGCCACCACCGCCCCGGGTCTACCGGTCGGCCAGTTCGGCGGACAACACGCCGACCGTGAACACCCGGAACGGCAAGCGCGCCAAGAAGCGCTGGCCGTTCCGCGGTTAGCTCACTCGGGGTCGAGGACCGCCAGGAGTTCCCCGGTGTCCACTTCGGCTCCGGGGTGCACCGGCAACGACGCCACCACGCCGGCCGACGGCGCGTGCACCGGGTGTTCCAGCTTCATCGCCTCCAGGGTGAGCAGCAGCTCACCGGCCCGGACCCGCTGACCCGGCACCACCAGCACCCGGCGGACCGCGCCGGGCAGCGGGGCGATCAGCGAACCCTCGGCCGCCTCCGGGGCCGGCAGCGGGAAGCGGGACAGTTCGCGCAGCGCGACCGAACCCTCCGGACTGTCCACGTACGACACCTCGCCGACCCGGTGCACCTTGAACGTCAGCCGGATGCCGCTGACGTCCAGCACCACCCGGTCGCTGTCGGCATGTACCACCACGGTCGGCGGGTGGTCGTCGAGCATCGGTGTCTGACCCAGCCCGGCGAGGTCCAGCTCCTCGGGGTCCACCGCGCGGACCCACCAGCCGGCCAGCTCGCCGTGCCGGTTCATCCGGTAGCCCACCTCGACCGGGCCGGCCGGACCCTCGTACACCACGGTCTGCGAGCCGGACGGCACGTTGCGCCAGCCGCTGGGCAGCGAGGCGAGCACCCGCGCCCCGGCCCGGCGGGCGGCGGCGCCGGCCAGCGCCGCGGCCAGGCAGGAGATGCGCACCGCGTCCACAGACGACAACAGCGGCGCGAACACCTCGGGGTGCCGGTCCAGGAAGCCGGTGTCCATGTCGCCGACCCGGAACGATGGATGCCGCAACACCCGGACAAGCAGGTCGCGATTGGACACCACACCGTGCAGCTGGGTCCGCGCCAGCGCCGAGGCGAGCATCCGGGCCGCCTCCTGCCGGGTCGGCGCCCAGGCGATCAGCTTGGCCAGCATCGGATCGTGGTGGATGCCGACCACCGAGCCGTCGGTCACCCCGGAGTCCAGCCGCAGGCCGGGCTGCGGCAACGGGCGGAACGACCCGGCCACGTCCGGAACCGCGAACCGGTGCAGCGTGCCGGCCGCCGGCAGCCAGGCGTACGCCGGGTCCTCGGCGCACACCCGTACCTCGATGGCGTGCCCGCGGATCGGCGGCGGCCCGGGCATCGGCAGGCTGCCGCCCTCGGCCACCAGAAGTTGCAGCCGGACCAGGTCGTAGCCGGAGACGCACTCGGTGACCGCGTGCTCCACCTGCAGGCTCGGGGTCAGTTCGATGAACCAGAAATCGCCGTCCGCGTCGATCAGGAACTCGACCGTGCCGGCACCGACGTACGCGAGCGCCCGCACCGCGATGATGGCCGCCCGGCACAGTTCCTCGCGCAGCGCCGGGTCCACCGCCGGCGACGGCGTCTCCTCGACGATCTTCTGGTAGCGGCGCTGGATCGAGCACTCCCGCTCGCCGAACGGCACCACCGCGCCGTGCGTGTCGGCCAGGATCGGGATCTCGATGTGCCGGGCGCTCTCCACGTACGGTTCGCAGAAGACGTCCCCGCCCACCTCCTGCCGGGTGCCGGCCACCGCCTCGGCCAGCGTCACCGCGTCCCGGATCACCCGCAGGCCGTTGCCGCCGTCGCCGGTGGCCGGCTTGATCAGCACCGGGAAGTGCTGAACGGTCTCCGGGTCGGTCAGCGTGGGCAGCACCGGCACGCCGGCCTCCGCCACCCGCGCCTTCGTATCGATCTTGCTGTGCAACGTGCTCAGCGTCTTGGCCGGCGGGCCGACGAAGATCATGCCGGCATCGGCCACGGCCGCCGCGAACTCCGGGTCCTCGGCCAGCGTGCCGTTGCCCGGATGCACCGCGTTCGCGCCGGCCCGCTGGGCGGCCGCGATGATCAGGTCGCCGCGCAGGTACGTCGACGACGGCGTGCTGCCCGGCAGATGGACCGCGTAGTCCGCCTCGGTGACATGCGGCGCGTCGGTGTCGGCATCGGAGTAGACGGCGACCGTCTCGATGCCGACCAGGCGGCAGGTGGCGAACACCCGGCGGGCGATCTCGCCACGGCTCGCCACCAACAGACGTCGGATCACTGCTTCCCAATACCTTTCAGGGTCGGAAGACGCCCACGTGTTCAGCGCCTTCCACGGCCGCGCTGTGCACCGCGGACAGGCAGAGGCCGAGCACCGTACGGGTGTCGCGGGGGTCGATGACGCCGTCGTCGGGCAGCTTGCGGCGGGAGTCCGGCTCCTCCTCGGTGTCCGGCCGGTGCGCCGGCCAGCTGAACAGGAACCGGGGCTCGTACGCGCGGCCGTAGATGCCGCCGGTCTCCGCCGCTGGGGTGGCGCCGACCATCAACGTCAGGTGCGGAACGGTGGACTTGGCCACCGCGTGCACGAGCGGCGCGCCGTGCCGGACGTCGGCCGCCTCCCGGCCCTCGGCGACCGAATCCGCACCGGTGTACTGGACGAACAGCAGCGAGGTGTCGGTGGCGTTGGCCAGCTGGATGAAATGCACCGCCTTCTGGGTTTCGGCTGGCGTGAACGCCGAGCCCAGATTGGCCAGCACCCCGATCGGATAACCGTGCAGTTCGCCCCAGCCGGTCACCAGAGCGGCGCCCTGGGCCGGCTTGAACTCGTCGAAGTCGCTGTCGTCGAGGATCCGGGCCAGCACCTCGCGGGGGTCGAAGGTGCCGCCGCCGGCCAGGGTGAGCAGGTCCTCGGCGTCGTACCGCGGTGGGCGTGGCGGTGTGGTCCGCGGCGCCGGGCCACGTTTGCGCCAGTTGAACCGGCGGACGCACTGGCGCGCCAGCCGCAGCCCGTCCCGCTCGTCCTCGGCCAGCTGGTCGGCCGGCCCGGTGACCCCGGCCGGCACGGTGGGCGTGCTGCGTACCTCGGCGTGACCGGCCCGCGTCGGCTGCGGATGGATGGTCAGCACCTTGGCGTGTCCACGCACCATGATCGTGTAGTCGGACAGCGCCGGCAGATACGCGGCATCACCGGTGGTAGCCCCGAACACCACACACACCGTCGGCACCCGATCGGCGGTGAGCTGGCTCAGATCTCGGGCGATGGCGCCCCCGGGCGGCGGGCCGGTGGGCGCGGCGGCCCCGGTGGACTCCACCAGGTTGATCAGCGGCAGCCGGTTGACCGACGCGATCCGCGCGGCCCGGCGGATCTTCTCCACGGTGTACGGGTTCACGGCGCCGCCGTCCACGGTGGGATCGTTGGCGACGATCACGCACTCGACGCCCTCGACCACGCCGATGCCGGTGACCACGCTGGCGCCGACCGGGTATTCCGAGCCCCAGGCCGCCACCGGGGACAGTTCCAGGAACGGGCTGTCCTGGTCGAGCAGCATCTCCACCCGCTCGCGGGGCAGCAGCTTGCCGCGGGCGTGGTGCCGGGTCACCCACTTCTCACCGCCGCCGGCCCGGGCCTCGTCGAGCGCCAACTCGAGTTCGGCCAGGCGCTCGAGCATCGCACTGCGGCCTTCCAGATACTCCGGCGTCCGCGGGTCGAGGGCGGTGTCCAGCACGGTCACGTCTTCACCCCGATGCCTGCCCTGGTCACGCCCGCGCCTCCGCCGTAGTAGTGCCTCTCGACCACCTCCACAACGAGCGGCTGACCGGGTGCGACACGCGTCGGTTCAGCGGGGGAGATCAAAACCATTCGGGGTACGCGCGACGGCAAGTCCCGCCGTGACGGACGGCCGGGTGCGGTGCCGGGCCGTACCCGGCTTCCGGCCCGGTGGTCGGCCGCGGTCGAGGGTCACCGCCGGCTGCGGACTTGCTCTGAACACCGCCGGTCATCACCGCGCCCGTTTGCTCTGAGTACCTCGGGTCATCGCCTCGCTGGTCTTGCTCTGAGTACCTGGGGTCATCGCCGCGCTGGTTTTGCTCTGAGTACCTGGAGT
>DASSAL010000410.1:0-5937 GCA_035685405.1 Actinoplanes sp.
GTGCTCTCCGCGACCACCGCCACGCTGCCGCGTGATCTGGCCCGGCTGGCCACCGCCCAGCGCATCCACTACGTCAGCACGGACATCCGCGGCGCCCGGATCGTGGTCACCGGTCTGGTGCTCACCCCGCGGACCGGCCGGACGTCCACGACGGTGGCGTGGGCGCACGGCACCACCGGCCTGGCCGACCGGTGCGCACCGTCGGCGCATCCCGAGGTGTTCTGGCCGGAGGCCCAGGCCGCGGTGGCCGAACTGCTCGAGCGCGGATGGACGGTGGCCGCGGCCGACTACCCGGGGCTGGGCACCCCGGCGCCGCATCCGTACCTGGTCGGTGGCAGTGCCGCCCGCTCGGTGATCGACAGCGTCAAGGCGGCCCGGCACCTGGATCGCACCTTGTCCACCCAGTACGCCGTGGACGGTCACTCGCAGGGCGGCCAGGCCGCGTTGTGGGTCAGCGAGCTCGCCCCCACCTACGACGGCGCACTGGTGTTGCGCGGCACGGTCGCCATCGCGCCGGTGTCCAACCTCGAGCTGATCGCGCCGTTCATTCCGGGCACGCCCGGTCAGGGTTACCTGGTGATGGCGTTGTACGGCATCCAGGCCGTGGAGCCGACGTTCCGCCCGGATGCCGTGCTCGCGCCGCCCGCCGAGCAGCTCCTTCCGGTGCTGCGTCGCGGCTGCCTGCCGGAGATCCTCGGTGCGTACCAGCCGTTGGCGGCCGACGAGCTGGTGGTCGGCGGGGAGGTGCCGCAGGGCGTGCTGGACCGGCTGGCCCGGTACGGCAACCCGCTGCAGTCCCGGCCGTCCGCGCCGATCCTGCTGGTGCACGGCACGGCGGACGAGGCGGTGCCGTACGACATCACCGCCGGGCCCCTGGTCGACCGGCTGGAGGAGGTGGACGCCAGGTACCGCCTGGTCCCGGTCGAGGGCGCCGACCACGAGGGTGCGGTGTTCGCCACCACCACCCTGGTGGCCGACTGGATCGCCGCCCGCTTCCGCTGACCCCGGTTCAGGCCAGGTGCGGGCCGAGCAGGCTGAGGTCGGCCGGGCCGAGCCGGTCGGCGCTGGTGTTGGCCTGGTGCCAGTACGGGTAGCGCAGCGGCTCGGCGCTGACCCGGTCCAGCTCGGCGATCTCCTCGGCGCCGAGGGTCAGGTCGGCCGCGGCCAGGTTGTCCCGCAGCTGGTCGGTGGTGCGGGCGCCGACGATCAGCGACGTCACCCCGGGCTTGGCCAGCAGCCAGGCCAGCGCCACCCGGGCGGCCGAGACACCGTGCGCTTCGCCGATCTTGATCAGGGCCTCGATGATGTCGTACAGCTTGTCCTCGTCGTGCACCGGCGGCTCGGACCATTCGGTGAGGTGCCGGCTGCCGGCCGGTGGCGCGACGCCGCGCCGGTACTTGCCGGACAGCAGCCCACCGGCGATCGGGCTCCAGACCAGGATGCCGAGCCCCTGGTCCAGGGAGACCGGCACCAGCTCGGTCTCCACGTGCCGCATCTGCAGCGAGTAGTGGATCTGCTGGCTGACGAACCGCTCCAGCAGCCGGGCGTCGGAGATGGCCAGGGCCTTCATCACGTGCCAGGCGGCGTAGTTGGAGCAGCCGATGTAGCGCACCTTGCCGCTGCGGACGAGGTCGTTCAGCGCGGTCAGGGTCTCCTCGAGCGGCGTCTGGCCATCCCACTCGTGCACCTGGTAGAGGTCGATGTAGTCGGTGCCGAGCCGGCGCAGGCTGGCCTCCGCGGACCGGATGATGTGGTGCCGGGACAGGCCGGCGTCGTTCGGCCCGTCGCCCATCGGCATCCGGGCCTTGGTGGCGATCAGCCAGTCGTCCCGTGAGGTGCCGAGGGCCTCCCCGACGATCTTCTCGGACAGGCCGGCCGAATAGACGTCGGCCGTGTCGATCTGGTTGACCCCGGCGTCCCTGGCCATGGCGATCTGCTCCCGGGCGCCGGTCACGTCGATCTGGCCGACCGGGGTGGCCCAGCCGGTGCCGCCGAAGCCCATGGTGCCCAGGGTGATCGTCGATACGCGCAGACCACTGCGCCCGAGCTGGCGGTATTCCATGATCGTGTGCCCCTTCCTGCGGCCGGTGGTTCGACCCTACGCGAGGAAGCTCAGTACCCGCTCGGTCATCAGGGCGGCCGCGGACTCGGAGTACGTGGCCAGGCTGCGGTCCGCGAACAGGTGCTGGTTGCCGGGGTAGAGGAACAGCTCCGCGTTCTCGGTCGAGGCCACCAGCTCCCGGGCCGCGTCCAGGTCGCCCTCGCCGGCGAAGATCGGATCGGCGTCCATGCCGTGGATCTGCACCGGCACGTCGTCCGGCCAGCGCTCGGCGAACTCGGTGGGCGGCAGGCACGCCTCGAACAGCAGGGCGCCCCGGGCGCCGGGCCGGGTCTGTGCCAGCGCCTGGGCGGGCATCACGCCGAGCGAGAACCCGGCGTACACCAGGTCGGCGGGCAACCCCTCGGCGACCGCCCGCCCCCGCTCGAGCAGCGCGCCGAAACCCACCTCACGCGCGTGACCGAGGCCGGCGTCCAGGGTGTCGAAGGTGTGCCCGTCGTACAGGTCCGGCAGGTGCACCGTGTGTCCGGCGCCCCGCAGGGTCTCGGCGAAGGCGCGGACTCCGGCGGTCAGGCCCTGCGCGTGGTGATACAGCAGAATCTCAGCCATGGCGCGATCATGCCGCAAGACGACGCCCGGGAGGGGGCACGGATGGACCTGCGAGATCTGCTGAGGGTGCGGCCGGAGCAGTTTCGCCTGGCCGAGGTGGACGCGGCGGGCACGCCCGGATTGCCGGACGACCGGGCGGTGACCAGCGACCCGAGGAAGTGGGCAGCCGAGCAGGTCGCCACCATCGGGGCGGACCTGGCGGCGTACCAGGAGAAGCTGGTCGCCGCGGCCAAGGAGGGAACGAGTGACCGGCGGGTGCTGCTGGTGCTGCAGGCGATGGACTGCGGGGGCAAGGACGGCACGGTCCGCAACGTGCTACGGGCGATGAACCCGGCCGGCATCAAGGCGATCAGTTTCGGGCCGCCGGACGACGAGGAACGGCAGCACGACTTCCTCTGGCGGATCCGCCGCGCCCTGCCACCGGCCGGGTACGTGGGTGTCTTCAACCGCTCGCACTACGAGGACGTGCTGGTGGTCCGGGTGCACAACCTGGTGCCACCGGACGTCTGGGCGCAGCGGTACGAGCAGATCAACGCGTTCGAGTCCGACCTGGCCCAGCACGGGCTGGCCATGGTCAAGGTGATGCTGCACATCTCGCCCGACGAGCAGAAGGAACGCCTGCTGGCCCGGCTGGACGACCCCACCAAGTGGTGGAAGTACAACCCGGGCGACGTCGAGGAGCGGGCCCGCTGGGGCGACTACCAGCAGGCGTACCAGGACGCCCTCACCCGGTGCAGCACCGAGGTGGCGCCCTGGTACGTGGTGCCGGCCGACCGCAAGTGGTACCGCAACTGGGCGGTCGCCACCCTGCTGCGGCGGACCATGGCCGAGGTGGACCCGGGTTATCCGGAGGCGGACTTCGACGTCGCCGAGGAGCGGCGCCGGG
The DNA here is from genome assembly GCA_035685405.1 of Actinoplanes sp. Taxonomy (GTDB): domain Bacteria; phylum Actinomycetota; class Actinomycetes; order Mycobacteriales; family Micromonosporaceae; genus Actinoplanes. The sequence goes on from DASSAL010000410.1 coordinate 3,555, forward strand.
TCCTGGCCACCTGACGGCCGACCGGCGTCCGGCCAGGGCGGCGGGCGTCGGCGGCCACGGCCGGGGCGTTAGCGAAGCGCGAACGCGCGTTCGCCAGATCCGCGTACCGCGACGTTGACGGGACATCCGCGCGCATGTCTGACTACGTAGACATATGACTACGGAGTCAGCGATGAAGATCACTGGAGGCCGTCGCCGGCCGGCGGGTACGGACGTCGCCCACCGGGCCGGCGTCTCCCAGAAGACGGTCTCGCGGGTGATGAACGGCGAGCCGTACGTCACCGAGGAGGTCCGCGTCCGGGTCCTGGCCGCTGCCCGCGAACTGGGTTACCGGCGCAACAACGTGGCCCGCGCGCTGACCTCCGGGCGGACCCGCCGGATCGGCGTGGTGTCGCTGGGCAGCCCGCTCTACGGTCCGGCGTCGATGCTGATCGAGCTGGAACGCGCGGCCCGCAGCACCGGGTACTCGCTCAGCATCGTCACCACCTTCGAGGGCGACCAGCACGGCGTCGGCGGCGCCATCGACTCGCTGCTCACCGAGGGCGTCGACGGGATCGTGCTGTCCGAGCCGATCGACGAGGGCGAGAACATCCGGCTCGAGCTGGACATCCCGGTGCTCAGCCTGGGCCGGTTCCCGGGCCTGTCCGGGCCCCGGGTGGTGATCACCGGGGTGGAGGGCTCGGCGGCCGGCCGGGTCGCCACCGACCACCTGCTGCAGCTCGGCCACCGGACGGTCTGGCACGTCGCCGGACCGCACCGGTGGTGGTCGGCACGAGACCGGCTGGACGGCTGGCGGGCCGCGCTGCGGGCCGCCGGAGCCGCCGAACCACCGTGTATCGAGGGCGACTGGTCACCCGCGTCGGGTCACGCCGCGGGCACCCGCCTCGCCCGTAATCCGGACGTCACCGCGGTCTTCGTGGCCAACGACGACATGGCGATCGGTGTCATGCGGGCGTTCGCTGAGGCCGGCCGCCGCGTACCGGAGGACATCAGCGTCGTCGGCCTCGACGACATCCCGATCGCGGCGTACCAGACGCCGCCCCTCACCACCGTTCGGCAGGATTTCGACACCTTGGCCCGGGACGGCCTCGAACGCCTCGTCCGGCAGATCGAGGACACCGGGGATGACACCTCGGGCACGCCGCAGCCGGTGTGCCTGATCGTCCGACAGTCCACCTCCTCCCCCTCCTGAGATGGCCCCACCCCCCTGTGAAGGAGCTCCTCCCGTGTTCTCATTTAAACGTTTCAACGCCGCCGTCGCGGCGATCCTGCTCACCGGCAGCCTGGCCGCCTGCAGCAGCGGCGACTCCGATGACGACGGCGGCGGCCAGGCCGCTCCGCCGGCCAGCCAGGCCGACATCGACAAGGCGCTGCAGACGCCGACCAAGCTGACGTTCTGGACCTGGGTGCCGGACATCGCCAAGGAGGTCGCCCTGTTCGAGAAGAAGTATCCGGCGATCGACGTCGAGGTGGTCAACGCCGGTCAGGGCGAGCCGCAGTACACCAAGCTGCGCACCGCGCTGAAGGCCGGCAGCGGGGCGCCGGACGTGGCACAGATCGAGTTCCAGTACATCCCCACCTTCACGCTCACCAAGAGCCTGATCGACCTGCGGCCGTACGGCGCGGAGGCGCAGAAGGACAAGTTCGTCGACTGGACCTGGAGCCAGGTCACCGGGCAAAACGGGGAGGTCTGGGCGTACCCCCAGGACACCGGCCCGATGGGCATGCTGTACCGGCAGGACATCTTCGACAAGTACGGCATCCAGGTGCCGAAGACCTGGGACGAGTTCGCCGCCGCGGCCCGCAAGCTGCACGCCGCCGCACCCGAGGTCTACCTCACCAACCTGGCACCCAACCAGAACGGCGCGTACATGGGCCTGCTCTGGCAGACCGGCGCCAAGCCCTTCACCAACACCGCGGCCGACGCGGTCACCGTCAACCTCAACGACGAGACGTCCAAGAAGCTCGGCAACTACTGGGGCGGGTTGGTCAAGGAGGGTGTGGTCTCCGCCGACGCGGACTTCACCGACGCCTGGTACCAGGCGCTCAACCGCGGCAAGTACGCCACCTGGCTGACCGCCGCCTGGGGACCGGTGTTCCTCACCGGCACCGCGAAGTCCACCAGTGGCAAGTGGCGCGCGGCCCCGCTGCCACAGTGGGAGGCGGGCGCCAACGTGTCCGGCAACTGGGGCGGCTCGACCTCCGCCGTGATCGCCGGCACCAAGAACCCGATCGCGGCCGCCAAGTTCGCCGAATTCATCAACACCGACCCCGAGTCGACGAAGATGTTCGCGAGCGAGCAGTTCCTCTTCCCGGCCACCACGGCGCTGCTGGAGGACCCGGCGTTCGTGAACCTGAAGCCGGAGTTCTACGGCGGGCAGAC
>DASSAL010000411.1:0-2161 GCA_035685405.1 Actinoplanes sp.
AACACCGGCGTCCAGCGCCCGGGTGATCATCTGCCGGGCCAGCGCCGGCTTGGTCGCGAACCCGACCCCGTCCGGGACACCGGCGGCGGCGCGCCGGGTCGGGTCGTCGCTCCAGGCGCGGGGTAGATACAGCGCCCGGTCGATCAGCCCGTGCCCGGCCGCGGTGGCGTAGGTCAGCCACACGGTGACCTGCGCGTTCTCGGTCCGCCCGGCGGTGCCGGTGTACTGCCGCTGCACCCCCACCGTGGCGCTGCCCTTCTTCAGATCCCCGGTCTCGTCGACCGCCAGCACCGCCTCGGCCTCGGCCTCCACGTCGGCAAGGTGCTCGACCACATAGCCGCGGACGTCGTCGCGGACGGCGTCGGCGTCCCAGACCGCTCGGCCGAGCAGGTGCTGCAGCCCGTACGGGGTGGCCTCCCCGACGTGCTCGGCAATGGTCCAGCAGTTCGTCCGCGGCAGCCGGGCCAGCAGCCCGGCCACGAACTGCCGAGCCCGCCGCCGCGGCTCCACCCGAGCGAACCGACCGGCGATCCGGCCCATCAGCTCCTCGAACATCACCTGCCACCGGGCAGGGTCTACGCTACGGCCCGCGGCCACCGCCGGATCGTCCAGAGTCGACACAACCCCGGATGATCAAGCGGTGGCCGCGCCGCGTCCGGGACCGCCACACCAAGATCACGAACTACAACTGGAGTATTAGTTGAGGCCGCTGGGGACGATACGGCCGTCGAAGGTGATCGCGAAGGCGTTCAGTGCGGGCTTCCAGCGCATGGCCCACCGGGCCCGGCCTCGTCCGGTGGGGTCCAGCGATCTGGTCACGAGGTAGAGGCACTTCAGGGCGGCTTGCTCGGTGGGGAAGTGGCCGCGAGCGCGGACCGCGCGGCGATAGCGGGCGTTCAGCGACTCGATCGCGTTGGTGGAGCAGATGATGCGACGGATCTCGACGTCGTAGTCCAGGAACGGGATGAACTCCTCCCACGCCGCTTGCCAGAGCTTCACCACCGCCGGGTACTGGCCGCCCCAGGCGCCGGCGAACTCGGCGAACCGCTCCGCGGCGGCCGCCGCTGTCGGCGCGGTGTAGATCGGCCGCAGCTGCTTGCCGATCGCGTCCCAGTCGCGGCGAGAGGCGTAGCGGAAGGTGTTGCGGATCAGGTGCAGCAGGCAGGCCTGGACGGTGGCCAGCGGCCAGGTCGTGGTGACCGAGTCCGGCAGGCCTTTGAGGCCGTCGCAGACGAGGATGCAGACGTCCTCGACGCCGCGGTTCTTGATCTCGGTGAGCACAGCGAGCCAGAACTTGGCGCCTTCGGAGCCGTCGCCGGCCCACAGTCCGAGGATGTCCCGCTCGCCGTTCACGGTCACCCCGATCGCGACGTAGACGGGCCGGTTGGTGACCTGCCCATCCCGGATCTTCACCACGATCGCGTCCACGAAGACGACCGGATAGACCCGGTCGAGCGGCCGGGCCTGCCACGAAGCCATCTCCTCCAGCACCTTGTCGGTGATCCTGGAGATGGTGTCCTTGGAGACCTTCGCGCCGTAGACCTCGGCGAAGTGCGCGGCGACCTCCCCGGTGGTCAGACCGCGGGCGGTCAGCGACAGCACGATCTGATCGATACCGTCCAGCCGGCGTTGCCGCTTGCGCACGATCACCGGCTCGAAGCTGCCGTCCCGGTCCCGCGGCACCTCGATCTCGACCGGGCCGACCTCGGTCAAGACCGTCTTCGCGCGGGTGCCGTTCCGCGAGTTCTGACCGTTGCGGCCGGCCGGATCATGCCTGTCGTAGCCCAGGTGCTCTGACAGCTCCGCGTCCAGCGCGGTCTCCAGCACCGTCTTCGTCAACCCGGTCAACAGCCCGCCCGGGCCGACCAGGTCGACGCCTTCTGCTCTGGCCTTCTCCACCAGCTGCTGGGCGAGCTGCTGCGCATCGATCTGCTCCGGCATGGCCGGAATCGTCTCGGTCACTGCTGATCCTTCCCGCCAAGCAAGCTCGGCGTGTCAGGACCAGTTACAACGTCTGTCGGACAGTCCCGGGCTCAGCGGGGTGGCAGCGGATGAGTATGTAGTCCTCCGGTGACTCAAGGTGAGGCGATTTTCTGGCACTATTGCGCTAAGCGTGCCGACGATCTTGCTCGCAACACCTACTGCGTCCAAGCGGTACTCC
>DASSAL010000412.1:0-9770 GCA_035685405.1 Actinoplanes sp.
CGTCCGGCGTTCCCCAGCAGGCCAGATCCAGCGCGAGCCGGGTCAGGTCGGCGGTGCGGATCTCGGGCTCGGGATGGCGGGCGAGCAGCTCGCCCTCGGGCCAGCAGCGGTACACCCGACCCGGCGCCTCCCGGCCGGCCCGGCCGGCCCGCTGGCCGGCGGCGGCCCGGGACACCGCGACGGTGACCAGCGCGCCCAGCCCGCGGGCGTGATCCATCCGCGGGACCCGGCTCAGGCCCGCGTCCACCACCGCGCGGACCCCGGGCACGGTCTGGCTGCTCTCCGCCACCGCGGTGGCCAGCACCCCCCGCCGGCCCACGCCGGGCCGCAGCGCGGCATCCTGCGCGGCGGCCGGCTGCCGGCCGTGCAGGAACACGATCGCGGCCTGGTCGCCGTGCAGCCGATCGGCGACCATCTCGATCTCCCGCGCGCCGGGCAGGGACACCAGCACGTCGCCGTCGCCGTCGCCGTCGGCCAGTGCCCGGCGGACGGTGGCGGCCACGTGGTCGAGCAGCTTCGGATCGACCCGCAAGCCGAGGGGCGGGGCGATCGGACCGGGCGGCGGGGTCCAGCGGACGTCCACCGGGTACGCCGGTGCGGTCGCCGTCACCGTGGGCGCGCCACCGAGCACCCGGGCCAGCCGGTCCGATTCCGCGGTCGCCGAGGTGGCCAGTACCCGCAGATCCGCGCGCAGGGCCGCGCGCACGTCGACCAGGAACGCCAGCGCCAGATCCGAGTCGAGGTGCCGTTCGTGGCACTCGTCCAGCACCACGACCGCGATGCCGGCCAGCTCGGGATCACGCTGCAGGCGGCGGACCAGCACGCCGGTGGTGACCACCTCGACCACGGTGTCGCGGGACACCTGGCGGTCGCCGCGGACGGTGTAACCGACCCGGCGCCCGACCGGTTCGCCGATCAGCTCGGCCATCCGCCGCGCCGCCGCCCGGGCGGCCACCCGGCGCGGCTCGGCCACCACCACGCGGCCGGCCGGCTCCACTCCGGCCAGCGCCAACGGCACCAGCGTGGTCTTGCCGGTGCCCGGGGGTGCGACCAGCACGGCCGCTCCCGCCCCGGCCAGGGCCGACCGCACCGCGGGCAGCACCGGCCGGATCGGCAGGTCCGGCATCGCCGCCGCGGGGATCAGCACGCCGACCAGTCTGCCGCACGACCGCCGGCGGAAATGGTTTGCTTGACTGGCCGCAGCGACGAGGAGGCGACGTGGACGAGGTGGCGGCAGTCAACGCGATGCCGGCCGAGCGGCTGGAGGCTGACCTGCTGGCGTGTTGCGCCGCACCGGCCTGGGCGGCCGCGATCGTGGCGGGGCGCCCGTACCCCGACCGGTCCGCGATCCTCGCCGCGGCCGACGCGGCTGCGCACAAGCTCAGCTGGCCCGATGTCCTCGAGGGCCTGGCCGCGCACCCGCGCATCGGCGAGCGCGCGGCCGGGCAGTCCCGGGAGGCGGCCTGGTCACGCCAGGAGCAGGCGGCGGCAGCCGGGCCGGACGATGCGGCGCTGGCCGAGGCCAACCGGGCGTACGAGGAACGGTTCGGGCACGTGTTCCTGATCTTCGCGTCCGGCCGCAGCCAGGCCGAGATCCTGGCCGCCGCCCGGCAGCGGCTGGCCAACGACGACGAGACCGAGCGGACGGTGGTGGCCGACCAGCTGCGCCGGATCGCGCTGCTGCGCCTGGAGAGGTGGCTCGATGCCCACCGATGACGGAACCGAGACCGGGTACCGCGCGACCATCTCGACGCACATCCTGGACACCGTGACCGGGGCGCCGGCGCCGGACGTCTACGTGCGGCTGGACCGGCAGGACACCGACGGCTGGCGGACCGTCTCGGACGGGCGAACCGACGACGACGGCCGGTTCCGGTTCCGGGTGCCGGCCCGCGACTGGCAGGCCGGCGGGTACCGGCTGTTCTTCTACGTCGAGCCGTACCTCGGCGAGGATGCGTTCTTCCGGGAGATCACCGTGGCGTTCCACGTGCCCGACCCGGACCGCAACTACCACGTGCCGCTGCTGCTCAGCCGGTACGGCTACACCACCTACCGAGGGAGCTGAGCGTGGCGATCGTGCTGGGGCCGAACCGATACGGCAAGGCCGAGGTGCGGCTGGTCCGGGTGTCCCGCGACGGCGACACTCACCGGCTCGCCGACCTCACCGTCGGCATCGCGCTCTCCGGCGACCTGGCGGCCACCCACCTCACCGGCGACAACAGCGGTGTGCTGCCCACAGACACGATGAAGAACACGGTGTACGCGTTCGCCAAGGAGCACGGCGTCGGCGAGCCGGAGGAGTTCGGCCTCCGGCTGGCGCGGCACTTCGTGGCCACTCAGCCGCAGATCTCCACCGCGCGGGTCAGGATCGCCCGGCACGGGTGGACCCGGTTGGGTCCGCACTCGTTCCAGCGGGCCGGCGACTGGACCAGGTCATGTGTGGTAACCGTCGCCGAGGAGGGCACCCAGGTCGTGTCCGGTGTCTCGGGACTGGTCCTGCTCAACACCACCGCGTCGGAGTTCCACGGGTACCCGAAGGACCGCTACACCACGCTGCCCGAGACGATGGAACGCGTCCTGGCCACGTCGGTGGACGCGTCCTGGCGGCACCTTTCCGATGAGGCGGACTGGATGGGGTCGTTCACGGGAGCCAGGACAGCGCTCGTCGAGGCGTTCGTGAACACGTACAGCCACTCGCTGCAGCAGACCCTGTTCTCGATGGGCAGCCACGTGCTGCGGACCCGGCCGGAGATCGCCGAGATCCGGCTGGCGCTGCCGAACAAGCACCACTACCTGGTCGACCTCTCCCCGTTCGGGCTGGACAACCCCAACGAGGTGTTCCTGGCCGGCGACCGGCCGTACGGGCTGATCGAGGGCACCGTGACCCGCGACGACGCGCCGCCGGCGATCGCGGAGTGGTACCCGTGATCCTGATCGAGAACGTCGCGGTAGCCACGGTCGACCAGGCCGGCACCGAATACGCCGACGGTCACGTGGTGATCGGCGACGACGGCCGGATCGTCGCCGTCGGGTCCGGGCACGCCGGTCGGTACCACGGCCCGCTGCGGCGCATCGACGGGACCGGCTGCCTGCTCACACCCGGGCTGGTGAACACCCACCACCACCTGTACCAGTGGGCCACCCGCGGGCTGGCCCTGGACGAGACGCTGTTCGGCTGGCTGACCACGCTGTACCCGATCTGGGGCCGGCTGGACGCCGAGATCGTCGGCGCCTCGGCCGCGGCCGGCCTGGGCTGGCTGGCGCTGTCCGGCTGCACCACCAGCACGGACCACCACTACGTGTTCCCGCGCGACGGCGGCGACGTGCTGGCCGCCGAGATCGAGGCGGCGCAGCGGATCGGGCTGCGGTTCCATCCCACCCGCGGGTCGATGGATCTCAGCGAGAAGGACGGCGGGCTGCCGCCGGACCACCTGGTCGAGGACACCGACGAAGCGCTGGCCGCTACCGAGGCGGCGATCGACCGCTGGCACGACCCGGCCCCGGACGCGATGCTGCGGATCGCGGTGGCGCCCTGCTCGCCGTTCTCGGTGACCACCAGGCTGATGAGCGAGGCGGCGGACCTGGCCCGGCGCAAGGGCGTCCGGCTGCACACCCACCTGGCCGAGACCGGCGACGAGGAGGACTTCTGCCGCGAGCGGTTCGGGTGCACCCCGGTGGAGTACGCCGACCGGGTGGGCTGGCTGGGCGACGACGTCTGGCTGGCCCACGGTGTGCACCTCGACGACGCGGCGATCGCCCGGCTGGGTGCCACCGGTACCGGGGTGGCGCACTGCCCGAGCTCCAACGCCCGCCTTGGAGCCGGCTCGGCTCGGGTGCGTGAGCTGCTCGACCACGGGGTGCCGGTGGGTCTGGGGGTGGACGGCGCGGCCTCGCAGGAGGTGTCGCACCTGGGCGCCGAGCTGCGGCAGGCGCTCTACACCGCCCGGCTGCGCGGCGGACCGCACGCGATGGACGCCCGGACGGCGCTGCGGCTGGGCACCATGGGCGGGGCGCGCTGCCTGGGCCGCGACCGCGACCTCGGCTCACTGGAGGTGGGCAAGCTCGCCGACGTGGTGCTGTGGCGGCTGGACGGCCTCGGCCACGAGGGCATCGACGACAAGGTCGCCGCGCTGGTCTTCGGCCCGCCGGCCGCGGTGGAGCTGGCCCTGGTCGGCGGCCGGGCGGTGGTCGAACGCGGCGAGCTGTCGAACGCCGACGCCGCAGCGCTGGCCCGGCAGGCCCGCCGGGCGCACCGCCGCCTGATCAAGGGGACGCACGGATAGGTTGAGCAGGACCGCCGAGCCGAATGGAGACGCCGACCGTGACCGAGATCCTGTCCGACGAGGCCGTGGCCTTCGTCACCGACCTGAACCGGCGGTTCCGCCCGCGCCGCAACGAGCTGCTGGCCGGCCGTGCCGAGCGCCGGGCCGCGATCGCCGCCGGGGCCACGCTGGGTTTCCGGCCGGAGACCGCGGAGATCCGGGCCGGGGACTGGACCGTGCCCCCGCCGCCGGCCGACCTCACCGACCGGCGGGTGGAGATCACCGGGCCCACCGAGCGGAAGATGACCATCAACGCGCTGAACTCCGGCGCCAAGGTGTGGCTGGCCGATCTGGAGGACGCGAACACCCCGCACTGGGCCAACGTGGTGGGCGGGCAGCAGAACCTGTACGACGCGATCCGGCGGACGATCACACTGCAGACCGACGCCAAGACGTACGAGCTGGGCGACGGCCCGTACCCGACGATCGTGATGCGCCCGCGGGGCTGGCACCTGGACGAGCGGCACCTGCCGGTGGACGGCGAGCCGGCGGTCGGTGCCCTGGTCGACTTCGGGCTGTACTTCTTCCACAACGCCCGGGAGCTGCTGGAGCGGGGCAGCGGCCCGTACTTCTATCTGCCCAAGATGGAGTCGCACCACGAGGCGGCGCTCTGGAACGAGGTCTTCACGCACGCGCAGGAGCAGCTCGGCATCCCGGTGGGCACGATCCGGGCCACCGTGCTGATCGAGACCATCCCGGCCGCGTTCGAGATGGACGAGATGATCTACAGCCTGCGTCCGCATCTCGCTGGGTTGAACGCCGGCCGCTGGGACTATCTGTTCAGCATCATCAAGTACTTCCGGGACAACCCGGCGATGGTGCTGCCGGACCGGGCGTCGGTGACCATGACGGCGCCGTTCATGCGCGCGTACACCGAGCTGCTGGTAGCCACCTGCCACAAGCGCGGCGCCTTCGCGATGGGTGGGATGGCCGCGTTCATCCCGTCCCGGCGTGACCCCGAGGTCAACGAGGTGGCGCTGGCCAAGGTCCGGGAGGACAAGGAACGCGAGGCGGGCGACGGGTTCGACGGCTCCTGGGTGGCGCACCCCGACCTGGTGCCGGTGTGCCAGGAGATCTTCGACCGGGTGCTGGGTGACAAGCCGAACCAGGTGGACAAGAAGCGGGACGACGTCTCGGTGGGCGCCGGGCAGCTGCTCGACGTGGCCGCCACCCCCGGCTCGGTGACCGAGGACGGCCTGCGCAACAACGTCTCGGTGGGGCTGCAATACCTGGAGGCCTGGTTGCGCGGCAACGGCGCGGTGGCGATCAACAACCTGATGGAGGACGCGGCCACCGCGGAGATCTCCCGTTCACAGATCTGGCAGTGGATCCACAACGACGTGCGGCTGCCGGACGGCACCCCGATCACCGCCGAACTGGTGGCCCGGATCGAGGACGAGGAGCTGGCCCGGCTGGAGCGCTTCCCGGGCAACCGGTTCGACGACGCGCGCAAGCTCTTCGAGCGGGTGGCGCTGGCCGACGACTTCGCCGACTTCCTCACCACGGCGGCCTACGACTCGATCGACTGAGCTTCCGGGGCGGCTTCGCCGCACTGCACAGGAAGAACCAGAGAATGCGGCTGACCGAGGACGACTACCGCGACATCGACGACCGGCTCGCCGCGCACGACGCGTTCCTGGCGGCCCGGTATCCGGGGGAGCGGCCCGGCCGGCAGCCGGTGCACACCGTGTACGTGCCGGCCGACCGGGTCACCCCCGACCTGATCGACGTCTGGCGGGCCGACGCGCTGGCCGCGTTCGCCGGGCAGCCGTGGCCGTTCGGGTACGCCGAGCAGGTCGAGGCCAAGCTGCGCACCGAGCCGATCGAGGACCTGCGCGTCGACCTGGAGGACGGCTACGGCGTCCGCGACGACGCGCAGGAGGACGCGGCGGTCAAGGCGGCCGCCGCCGCGCTCAACGAGGGCGTTCGGCCGCCGTACGCCGGCATCCGGATCAAGTCGCTGGAGCCGGCCACCCGGCGCCGCGCGCTGCGCACCCTCGACCTGTTCCTGACCGCCTACGCCGACCCGTTCACCATCACGCTGCCCAAGGTCAGCGGCCCGGACCAGGTGGCGGCGATGGTGGCGGTCTGCGAAACCCTCGAGACCGGGTACGGGCTGAGCGCCGGAACCCTGACCTTCGAGATCCAGATCGAGCTGCCCGCCGCGGTGCTCGGTGCGGACGGGACCGCCACGGTGGCGAAGCTGATCACCGCGGCGGACGGGCGCTGCGCCGGACTGCACTACGGCACGTACGACTACAGCGCCGCTGCCGGGGTGGCCGCCGCGTACCAGTCGATGGAACACCCGGCCGCCGACCACGCCAAGGCGGTGATGCAGGCGGCGGCCGCGCAGACCGGGGTGCGGCTGTCCGACGGCTCCACCAACGTCCTGCCGGTCGGCTCCCCGGACGAGATCCGGGCCGCCTGGCAGCTGCACCACCGGCTGGTCCGCCGGTCCCTGGAGCGGGGTTTCTACCAGGGCTGGGACCTGCACCCCGGACAACTGCCGACGCGGTACGCGGCCACGTACGGGTTCTTCGCCGACGGGCGTGACGCCGCCGTCACCCGGCTGCGCCGCTACCTGGACCGGCAGTCCGGCGGTATCGCCGACGAGCCGGCCACCGCCCGCGCGCTCGCCGGGTTCCTGTTGCGGGGCCTGGACTGCGGCGCGCTGCCGGAGCAGGGCCTGGGCTTCTCCCGGGCGCAGTTAGGCTTGCTCCGTGGTTGATCTTGTGGTCCGGTCCCGGCGGGCGATCACCCCGGACGGTGAGCGGCCGGCCGCCGTGGTGGTCCGCGACGGGCGGATCGTCGGCGTCGAGGCGTACGACGCCGGGGTCGACGCCGCCGACCGGGTCGATCTCGGCGACACCGCGCTGCTGCCCGGCCTGGTGGACACCCACGTGCACGTCAACGAACCGGGCCGCACCGACTGGGAGGGTTTCGCCACCGCCACCCGGGCCGCCGCGGCCGGCGGCGTCACCGCGATCGTCGACATGCCGCTGAACAGCCTGCCGCCGACCACCACCACCGACGCGCTGCGGATCAAACGGGCGGCGGCGGCCGGGCAGTGTTTCACCGACGTCGGTTTCTGGGGCGGCGTCATCCCCGGCAATCGCGCGGACCTGCCCGCCCTGCACGCCGCCGGCGTGTTCGGGTTCAAGGCGTTCCTGGCCGACTCCGGGGTGCCGGAGTTCCCGCCGGTGACGCCGGATCAGCTGCGGGCGGCGCTGGCCACCGTGGACGCGCTGTTCGTGGTGCACGCCGAGGACCCGTACCACCTGCATCAGGCGGCGCCCTCGCCGGCGTACGCGGACTTCCTCGCCTCCCGGCCGCCGGACGCGGAGCACGCCGCGGTCCGCACCGTGATCGACGCGGCCCGCGGAACCGGCGCCCGGGTGCACATCCTGCACCTGTCCGCGGCCAGGGTGCTGCCGCTGATCGCGGCGGCGCGGGCGGACGGGGTACGGATGACCGCCGAGACCTGCCCGCACTACCTGACCCTGGACGCCGCCGCGGTCCCGGCCGGCGCCACCCAGTTCAAGTGCTGCCCGCCGATCCGCGACGCGGCCAACGCCGACCGGCTCTGGGCGGCGCTCGGCGACGGGTTGATCACCTGTGTGGTCAGCGACCACTCGCCGTGCCCACCGGAGCTGAAGCGCCCGGACACCGGCGACTTCGCCGCGGCCTGGGGCGGCATCGCGTCGGTGCAGCTCGGCCTCCCGGTGACCTGGACCGCCGCCCGGCGGCGCGGGTTCACCCTGGCCGACGTGGTGGGCTGGATGGCCCGCCGGCCCGCCGACCTGGTCGGGCTCACCGGCAAGGGCCGGCTGGCCGTGGGCGCGGACGCCGACCTGGTGGCCTTCGACCCGGACGACCGGTTCGTGGTGGATGCCCGCAAGCTCCATCACCGTCACCCGGTCACCCCGTACGCCGGACGGACCCTGACCGGGGTGGTGCGCACCACCTGGCTGCGCGGCAGCCGGGTGACCGGCGACCGGCCCGGCGGGATGTTGCTCGAGCGGGAGGACGGATGACGACGGAGTTCACCACCCTGATGGACCTGGCGGCGCGGACCTTCGGCGGTGGCGTCGTACGGGCCAACGACGAGTTCTTCGCCGCCGCGGACCACCTGATCGACCCCGCTCCGCCGGTGTTCAGCCCGCGCACTTTCGGCCAGCGTGGACAGGTCTACGACGGCTGGGAGACCCGTCGGCGGCGGGAACCGGGCCACGACTACGCGATCGTCCGGCTGGGTGCTCCCGGCGTGATCCACGGCATCGACGTCGACACCGCCTTCTTCACCGGCAACTACCCGCCGTACGCATCGGTGGACGGCTGCTCGGTCGGCGGATATCCGGACGCCGCCCGGCTCGAGGCCGCCACCTGGACGTCGCTGGTCCCCCGATCGCCGCTGGCCGGCGACAGCCGGAACCTGTTCGCCGTGGACGTCCGCCGCCGGTTCACCCACGTACGGCTGACCATCCATCCGGACGGCGGGGTGGCCCGGCTCCGCGTGCACGGCGAGGTGGTGCCCGACCCGGACCTGCTGCCCGAGGTGTTCGACGTGGCCGCGGCCGAGTACGGCGGCCGGGTCACCGGGTGCAGCGACATGTTCTACGGCCACCCGGGAAACCTGCTGCTGCCCGGCCTGGCCGCCACCATGGGCGACGGCTGGGAGACGTCCCGCCGGCGCGACGAGGGCAACGACTGGGTGATCGTGCAGCTCGCCGCCCCGGCCGTGATCGGGCACGCCGACCTGGACACCCGCCACTTCAAGGGCAACGCGCCCGGCCTCGCGTCGCTGCGCGGCGTGGACACCCGCGGCAGCTCGCTGGGCGAGGCCACCGACTGGTTCGACCTGCTGCCCTCGGTGCCGCTGACCCCGGACACACCGCACCGGTTCCGGCTCCGCCCGGCGCCCGCCGCCACCCACGTCCGGCTGGACATCTACCCGGACGGCGGGATGGCCCGGCTGCGGTTGCACGGCCGCCCGGACCAGGCCGGCGCCGCGGCGCTGCACAGCCGGTTCGACCGCCTGACCGGGTAGTCCGGTTACGCTCCGGCGCGGCCCAGGCGCTAGCGTCTGTTGCGTGGGCCGTACGGTGACGTTGGTGCTGGTCGATGCCGCGGGTGAGCTACTCGGTGGGCTGCCGCCGGTCGAGGTGTCCGAGCCGTGGTGGCCGGAGGTGGGCGAGGCGGTCGCCGCGGTCCGGTCCCGCGACGGTGTCGACGTGCAGGTGCTGCGCATGCTGCACGCCGACCGGGAGACCGGGCCGGGCGGGCACGTCACCTACCTGGCCCAGGTCGACGGCCCGGCGCCGGTCGGCCTGGCGCCCGCGGAGGTGGACCTGGCACCACATCCGAACCGGGCCGCGTACGCCGACCCCGGCGGCCCGGCGGCCACCGTCCGCTGGGGACTGTCCGCGCTGGCGGCGCTCGGCACTCCCG